>JBFYWT010000126.1:0-5572 GCA_041310895.1 Desulfobacteraceae bacterium
CGCTGGCTTCGCCGGAGCAGATCCGCAAATGGTCCAACGGGGAGATCAAGAAACCCGAGACCATCAACTACAGCACCTTCAAGCCGGAGCGCGACGGACTGTTCTGCGCCAAGATCTTCGGCCCGACCAAGGACTACGAGTGCAACTGCGGCAAGTACAAGCGCATGAAGCACCGCGGGGTGATCTGCGAGAAATGCGGCGTCGAGGTCATCCAGTCCAAGGTCCGCCGGGAGCGCATGGCCCACATCGAGCTGGCCACCCCGGTGTCGCATATTTGGTTTCTCAAAAGCCTGCCGAGCAAGATCGGCAACCTCCTCGACCTGACCCTGAAGAACATGGAGAAGGTCCTTTACTTCGACAGCTACATCGTGCTCGACCCCAAGGACACGCCGCTGGTCCGCGGGCAGATGCTCTCGGATGAAAAATACCTCGAGGCGGTCGAGACCTACGGCAGCAAGTTCGTCGCCGGCATCGGCGCCGAGGCCGTGCAGGCCATGCTCGAGGAGCTCGACCTGGAAAAACTCTACCACGAGCTCAGAACCGAAATCCGCGAGACGGGCTCGCTCGCCAAGCGCCAGAAGATCGCCAAGCGCCTGAAGATCGTGGACGCCTTCCGCCGCTCCGGCATTTCCCCCGCCTGGATGGTCATGGACGTGATTCCGGTGCTGCCGCCGGACCTGCGGCCGCTCGTGCCGCTGGAAGGCGGCCGCTTCGCCACCTCCGATCTGAACGACCTCTACCGGCGGGTGATCAACCGCAACAACCGGCTCAAGCGCCTGATCGACCTCAAGGCGCCGGACATCATCGTGCGCAACGAGAAGCGCATGCTGCAGGAGTCAGTGGATGTCCTCTTCGACAACGGCCGCCACGGCCGGGTCATCACCGGCACCAACAAGCGGCCGCTCAAGTCCCTGAGCGACACGCTCAAAGGCAAGCAGGGGCGCTTCCGCCAGAACCTGCTCGGCAAGCGCGTCGACTACTCCGGCCGCACCGTGATTACGGTCGGCCCCGATCTGCGGCTGCACCAGTGCGGGCTGCCCAAGCAGATGGCGCTCGAGCTCTTCAAGCCCTTCGTCTACTACCGGCTCGAGCAAAAAGGCCTGGTGTCCACCGTCAAGAGCGCGAAAAAGATGACCGAGCGCGAGGTGCCCGAGGTCTGGGACACCCTGGATGAGGTCGTCAAGGAGTACCCGGTGATGCTCAACCGGGCTCCCACCCTGCACCGGCTCGGCATTCAGGCCTTCGAGCCCATCCTGATCGAGGGCAAGGCGATTCAGCTGCATCCCCTGGTCTGTACGGCCTTCAACGCCGACTTCGACGGCGACCAGATGGCGGTGCACGTCCCGCTCTCGGTCGAAGCCCAGATCGAGGCCCGGGTGCTGATGCTCTCCTCCAACAACATCCTCTCCCCGGCCAACGGCAGCCCCATCATCGTGCCCAGCCAGGACATCGTGCTCGGTACCTACTACATGACGCGCGGGATCACCGGCCGCCGCGGGGAGGGCAAGATTTTCGCCGACACCGAGGAGGTGCGCTCCGCCTACGATGCCGGCCAGGTGGAGCTGCACTCCAAGATCATCGTGCGCATGCAGGGTCGGCGGTACGACACCACCGTCGGGCGCGTGCTGCTCTGGGACATCATTCCCAAGGTGGACATCCTCGAGCTGCGCCACATGATGGTGGCGACCGAAGAGGAGGCCCAGCAGGCCCTGGAGCGCCTGGCGCAGGGGGCGGCGTTCGTCGAGCTCGTGCGGGCGGTGTCCCAGGCGCCTGACCGGGCGGTCGATGGGCACATCGGCGCCCTCACCTACAACGAGTTCAAGAGCGTCTTCAACTGCCGCGAATCGGACGTCGACCGGGTCTTCGCGCTGAAGGCCGGCTACTTCAGCCCGATCATCGCCGCCGACAACGGGTTCCATCTGTTTGAGGTGCTGAAGAAGTTTCCGGCGGTGCCCTTCGACATCGTCAACACGGTCATGGACAAAAAAGCCCTGCGCCTGCTCGTGGACTATGTCTACCGCAACCTCGGCCCGAAGGCGACGGTCATCCTCTCCGACCGGCTGAAGGACATCGGCTATCGCAACTCGACCCGCGGCGGGCTCTCCATCTGCATCGACGACATGATCATTCCCGAGACCAAGTGGGATATCCTGAAGAAGGCCGAGACCCAGGTGTCCGAGATCGGCCGGCAGTGGGCCGAAGGGCTGATCACCCAGGGGGAGAAGTACAACAAGGTCGTCGACATCTGGGCCAAGGCCACCGACGATGTCGCCACCGAGATGATGAACGTCATGAAGACGACGCCGGTGCTCGGCCCCGACGGCAAACCGCTGCTCGATGCCAAGGGCAAGCCGGTGATCGAGGAGAGCTTCAACCCGATTTACATGATGGCCGATTCGGGTGCGCGCGGCAGCAAGGATCAGATGCGGCAGCTCGCCGGCATGCGCGGGCTGATGGCGAAACCCTCCGGTGAAATCATCGAGACGCCCATCAACGCCAATTTCCGGGAAGGCCTATCGGTGCTGCAATATTTCATCTCCACCCACGGCGCGCGCAAGGGCCTCGCGGACACGGCGCTGAAAACCGCCAACTCCGGCTACCTGACACGGCGGCTGGCGGACGTCTCCCAGGACGCCGTCATCACCGAGCACGACTGCGGCACCCTCCAGGGGGTTGAGCTCGAGCCCTTGGTCGAGGGAGGTGAAATCATCCAGGTGCTGGGCGAGCGCATCCTGGGCCGCACGGCCCTCGATGACATCCTCGACCCGTTCACCGAGGAGGTGATCGCCAAGGCGGGGGATGAGATCGACGAGCGCGTGGTCGAGAAGATTGAAAGCGCGGGGCTGACCTCGGTCAAGATCCGCTCCGTTCTGACCTGCCGTACGCGCGAGGGGGTCTGCGCCAAGTGCTACGGCCGCGACCTCGCGCACGGCCTGCTCGTGGAGGAGGGCCAGGCCATCGGCATCCTGGCGGCCCAGTCCATCGGTGAGCCCGGCACCCAGCTCACCATGCGCACCTTCCACATCGGCGGCACCGCCAGCCGGCGGGTGGAACAGGCCGACATCCGCGCGCGGCTGGAGGGCACCGTCAGGTTCATCGACCTGAACGTGGCCAAGAACTCCGAGGGCAAGGTGGTGGCCATGAACCGCCGCGGCGGGAAGATGCTCATCCTGAGCGATTCCGGCCGCGAGCTCGAAAGTTTCCCGGTCATCTACGGGGCGCACCTGAACATCAAGGATGGGCAGAAGGTCAAGGCCGGCGAGCAGCTCGCGACCTGGGACCCGTTCACGACCCCGATCATCACCGAGGTGGACGGGCAGGTCAAGTTCGGGGACATCGTGCCCGGGCGCACCATGAAGGAGCAGGTCGACCCGATCACCGGCAAGGCCAGCCAGATGATCATCGAGTCCAAGAGCGCCGAGGAGCGGCCGCGCATTTCCATCAAGGACAAGGACGGCAAGACCGCCAAACTGCCGGCCTCCTCCGGGTTCGCGCGGTATATCCTGCCGATCAACGCCATCCTGCTGGTCGACGAGGGCGATGAGGTCAAGGCCGGCGACCTGGTGGCCAAGCTGCCCCGGGCGACGACGAAGACCAAGGACATCACCGGTGGGCTCCCGCGGGTGGCCGAGCTCTTTGAAGTACGTAAACCCAAGGAGGTCGCCGTATTGAGCGAGATCGACGGCTACGTGTCGATCTCCAAGGGCAACAAGAAGGGCAAGCAGAAGGTGTCGATCACCCCCGTGGACGTGGGCGACAAGAAAGAGTACCTGATCCCCCGCGGCAAGCACATCAACGTCTACGAGGGCGATTACGTCCGCGCCGGGGAGGCCCTGATCGGGGGCTCCGCCATCCCCCAGGACATCCTCAAGATCAAGGGGGAAGTGGCCCTGGCCAAGTACCTGGTGGACGAAGTGCAGGAGGTCTACCGCCTGCAGGGCGTGCGCATCAACGACAAGCACATCGAGGTGATCGTGCGCCAGATGATGCGCCGCGTCAGGGTGATGGACGTGGGCGACTCGGAGTTCATTCTGGAAGAGCAGGTGGACCGGGCCAAGTTCGAGGAGATCAACCAGGCCATTGTGGCCCGCGGCGGCCGGCCGGCGGTGGGCGAGCCGCTCATCCTCGGCATCACCAAGGCCTCCCTCAGCACCGACAGCTGGGTCTCCGCGGCCTCCTTCCAGGAGACCACCAAAGTGTTGACGGATGCCAGCATCCGGGGCGAGGTGGACCGTCTGCGGGGGCTCAAGGAAAACGTCATCATGGGTCGGCTGATCCCGGCCGGAACCGGGCTGCCCGCCTTCGACGACCTGGAGGTGGAGGTGACGGTATAGGCGCGGCCGGCCTCGCGGGGGGGCGGGTGCCGGCAAAGAAATTGCTTGACAAAGTGTCAAATCCCTTATACTAATCGTCGATTTTGTAAAACGGAAACTCACTGGGATGAGGAGATTATGCCGACCATCAACCAGCTCGTGCGCCACGCGCGCACGCGGGCGAAGAAAAAGAACAAAACGCCGGCCTTGAAAGGGGCGCCGCAGAAGCGCGGTGTCTGCACCCGCGTCTACACCACGACCCCCAAGAAGCCGAACTCGGCCCTGCGCAAAGTGGCCCGCGTGCGGCTGACGACCGGCATCGAGGTGTCCGCCTACATTCCGGGCATCGGCCACAATCTCCAGGAGCACTCGGTGGTGCTCGTGCGCGGCGGCCGCGTGAAGGACCTGCCCGGCGTGCGCTACCATATCGTCCGCGGGACCTTGGACACGCTCGGCGTCGAGGACCGCCGGCAAGGGCGGTCCAAATACGGTGCCAAGCGGCCCAAGTAGGCCGGGCCGGCGCCCTGAAACCAACCTGCGCGCCCCGACGGCGGGCGCGCACGATCAACCGGTGGAGTCAAAATGCCCAGACGTAGAGAAGTCGCCGAGAGAATCATCCGACCCGATTCCAAGTTCGGCAGCCGACTGGTGGCGAAGTTCATCAACTGCCTCATGCACGACGGCAAACGCAGCACGGCGGAGGGAATCGTCTACGAGTCCTTCGACATCATCGGCGAGAAGACCAAGGAGCCGCCGGTGAAGCTCTTCGAGAAGGCCCTCGACAATGTCCGGCCCATGATCGAAGTGCGCTCCCGGCGGGTCGGCGGGTCCACGTACCAGGTACCGACCGAGATCCGGCCCTCGCGGCGGACGGCCCTGGGGTTCCGGTGGCTGATCAGCTACGCCCGGCAACGGCCGGAAAAGGGCATGGCGAAAAAGCTCGCCGCCGAATTCCTGGACGCCGCCAATAACCGCGGGGCGGCGGTGAAGAAGCGGGAGGATACCCACAAGATGGCCGAGGCGAACAAGGCGTTTGCCCACTTCCGCTGGTAAACGTTCATTCGGCCGAATTCGGGCGTGGTCGTGGAGGGCATAACCGGTTTCTATGCCCTTCGCATTTTAAGGAGAGGAGCAAGGCATGGCCAAGCAGAAGTTTGAGCGAACGAAGCCGCACGTGAATGTGGGGACGATTGGGCACATTGACCATGGGAAGACGACGCTGACGGCGGCGATCACCAAGCAGTTGAGCCTGATGGGCA
>JBFYWT010000153.1:0-7895 GCA_041310895.1 Desulfobacteraceae bacterium
GGGGTCAGCCACGGGATGCCTTCCTTGGAAACCGGCAAACAAGTGGCCGAAGCGATCCTGACACTGGCCCCGGAAACGAACGGGGCGGTCGCGATGAAGTCCTGGAAGCCGCTCGAGAAGCGTACCGGGCTCTCTCTCTCTCCCACCTGAGCGCCGCGCGGCGGAGTGAACGATTCAGCTTCGAGGACTTGAGCGCCCAGCCGCGCAAGATCATCACAAGCCCGGTGTGGAGCGGGATCGAGTCCGAGGAGCGCCGCTATTCCCCGTTTGTGATCAACATCGAGGAAAAGGTGCCCTTCCGGACCCTGACCGGCCGGGCCCACTTCTATCTGGACCATCCTTGGATGCGCGCCTTCGGCGAGGGGCTGCCGCTCTTCCGCCCGCTGGTGGACATGGCCCTCCTGGGGTCGACCGGCCTCTCGCGTGACGCCCGCAAAGAGCTCGTGTTGAACTACCTCACCCCCCACTCCAAATGGTCGATCCACAGCACCTACTCGGACACCCTGACCATGCTGACCCTCTTCCGCGGCGGGGAGGCGATCTGGATCAACAACGAGGACGCGGCGGCGCTGGACGTGAAGGATTCGGACTGGCTGGAGTGCTTCAACGTGAACGGGGTGGTGATGGCGAAGGCCGTGGTCAGCCACCGCATCCCGCCGGGCAAGGCCTTCATGTACCACGCTCAGGAGCGGCTCATCAATACGCCGGGCGCGCCGCTTTCCGGCAGGCGCGGCGGCACCCACAACAGCGTCACGCGCATCATGGTCAAGCCGACCCACATGATCGGCGGCTACGCCCAGTTGAGCTACGGGTTCAACTACTACGGCCCGGTCGGCTCCCAGCGCGACGAGTTGATCGTGGTGCGCAAGGCCGGGGAGGTGGAGTGGCATGAAGATTAAAGCCCAGTATGCGATGGTGCTCAACCTCGACAAGTGCATCGGCTGCCACACCTGCAGCATCCCGTGCAAGAACGTGTGGACCAACCGCAAGGGCGCGGAGTACATGTGGTTCAACAACGTCGAGACCAAGCCCGGGATCGGTTATCCCAAGAAATGGGAGAACCAGGAGATCCACAAGGGCGGCTGGACCTTGAAGGGGAGTGAGCTCGCGCTCACGGCCGGCAACAAGCTCCGCCGGCTGGCGGGGATCTTCCACAACCCCGACCTGCCCACGATCGACGAGTACTACGAGCCCTGGACCTACGACTACGAGAAACTGATCGACAGCCCGAAGAAGAACCACCAGCCCTCGCTGCGTCCGCGCTCCCAGCTGAACGACGCCAGCATGGAGATCACCTGGGGCCCGAACTGGGAGGACGATCTCGCCGGAGTGACCGAGACGGGCGGAGGAGATGTCAACTTCCGCGGGCTGGACTACGCCGCCTACCTGCAGTTCAAGCGGGTCTTTATGCTCTATTTGCCGCGCCTCTGCGAGCACTGCCTGAACCCCGCCTGCGTCGCCTCCTGTCCCTCCGGCGCCCTCTACAAGCGCGAGGAGGACGGGATCGTGCTCGTGGACCAGGAGCGCTGCCGCGGGTGGCGCTTCTGCGTCTCCGGCTGCCCTTACAAGAAAATCTACTTCAACTGGAAGACCGGCCGGGCCGAAAAGTGCATCTTCTGCTACCCGCGCACGGAGGCCGGCCTGCCGACGCTTTGCGCCCACAGCTGCGTCGGCCGCATCCGCACCGTCGGCGTCATGCTCTATGACGTCGACCGGATCCGGGAGGCGGCCGCGACGGTCGACCCCAAAGGCCTCTACCCGGCCCAGCTTGAGATCCTGCTCGATCCGCATGACACGAAGATCGTCGCCGAAGCGGAACGCCAGGGCATCCCCGGAAACTGGCTTGCCGCCGCGCGCCGCTCGCCGGTCTACCGTCTGATCAAGGAGTGGCGGATCGCGCTGCCCCTGCACCCCGAATTCCGTACCCTGCCCATGGTCTGGTACGTGCCGCCCTTGAGCCCGGTCAGCGCGGCCGTGGACGCAAAAGGGGTGGTTCCGGCCATCGACTCCCTGCGGATCCCGGTGGCCTACCTCGCGAACCTGCTTACGGCCGGCGACGAGGGACCGGTGCGCCTGGCGCTCAAGCGGCTCGCCGCCCTCCGGGTCCACATGCGCGCCGAACGGCTGAAAGAGAGTGCCGCTGCCGCCGTGCTCGAAGGGGTGGGGTTGACGCCGCCGGCGGCGGCCGACATGTACAGGCTGCTGGCGCTCGCCTATTACAGCGAGCGTTTCGTGCTGCCCACGGCCGGCCGCATCGACGAGACCAGCTCCTACGTCAACCAGGGAAGCTGCGGGTACCCATGAGGCCGGAGAACCACCCACAGCTCTTCAGGCTGCTGTCCCTCTGCCTGAGCTACCCGGACGAGGTGCTGGCGGCGGGGGCGGCGGAGCTTTCGGCAGCGGCGGCCGGGATAGAGGATCGGCTGCTGAGGGAGCCGCTTGCGGCCTTTGCCGCCCATCTTGCCTCCGAGCCCCTGCTGCGGCAGCAGGAGCACTACACGGAGATCTTCGACCTGCAGCCCCGGGACTGCCTGAACCTGACCTATCACGTTTTGGGCGATCGGGAGGAGCGCGGCCGGGCCCTGGCCGGGCTGCTCGCACTCTACCGGCAGGGCGGGTTCGAGCCGGCCGGGGGCGAGTTGCCCGATTACCTGCCGCTGCTGCTCGAGTTTTTGTCCGTTGCTCCGGAGGCCGCGAGCGACCCCCGCGTTTCCCGATGCCTCACCGTGGTGCCGGCCCTTGCGGAGCGCATCAAGGAGCGGTGCTCGATCTATGCCGCGCCCCTCGAGGTGCTGGGCCGAATGCTGCCGGCGGAGGCGGCCGCCGCCCCCCTGTCAACCGCCATGGAGGAGTGACATGAGCACGATCGACCTGGTCGGATTCGTTGCCTACCCCTATCTGTGCCTCACCATTTTCGTGGTCGGGCATGCCTACCGCTACGCCACCGACCGCTACGCCTGGAACGCCCATTCGAGCGAGCTGATCGAGAAGCAGCGCCTTTTCATCGGCTCCTATCTCTTCCACTTCGGGGTTCTGGGCACCCTTGGCGGCCACGCCGTGGGGCTGCTCGTCCCGCAGAGCGTCTACGACATGGTGGGGATCGACACCGCCGCCCACACCGCGCTCGCCCATATCGCCGGCCGGGTGGTGGGGACCGCGGCCTTCACGGGCGCCTTGCTCCTTCTGGCGCGCCGGCTCTTTGTCCGCCGCATACGCCGGATGTCCACCGCGAGCGATTTCATCACCCTCGGCGGGCTGATCTTCGTGACCGGGGTGGGCACCTACGACGTCTTCATCGGCGGCTTCAACGTGCTCGACTCGATCGCCCCCTGGATCCGTGGCATCCTGACCTTTCGGCCCGACCCGGGGCTGATGAGCGGCGTTCCCCTGCGCTACAAGCTGCACATTCTGGCGGCCTTCACCCTGCTGGCCTATTCGCCCTTCTGCCGGCTGATCCACATCTGGAGCGTGCCCGTCTTTTATCTCCTCCGGCGGCCGCTGGTCTTCCGGCGGCGGGTGGAGGCATAATGGCGCAAGAGGAAAATGTCTGTTACGCAGTCTCCTCCCCCCGCGCGACGCTGGTGTGGACGACGCTCGCTTTCTTCATAGGGTTCGCCGGGGTGTCGGCTTTCGGGCCGATCCTGCCGAAACTGCGGCAGGCAATGGATGCCGGACCCTTTTTGATGGGAATGCTTGCGGCCTCCCCCTCCCTGACCGGCTCGCTTCTGCGCATCCCCTTCGGGGCCCTGGTCGACCGCTACGGCGGCAAGCGACCCATTCTGGTGCTCTTGCTGCTGGCGGCGGCCGGGGTCGGGGGGATCACGCTCCTCTTCAGCTTGGGAGGCCCGCCCCGGATCTCCCACTACCCGCTCTTCATGCTCTTTGCCATGCTGTGCGGCTGCGGGATCGCCGTCTTCTCGGTCGGCGTGCCAGCGGTTTCCTACTGGTATCCCCAGCGTCAGCAGGGGACGGCGCTTGCCGTCTACGGCGGCCTGGGGAACCTCGCCCCCGGGGCGTTTGCCCTGTTTCTGCCCTACCTGGTGACCACCTTCGGCTTCACCGCTTCCTATGTCCTGTGGCTTACGGTGCTGCTCGCAATGACGCTTCTGATCCTGCTGCGCATGAAGGATGCCCCCTATTTCCAGTACCTTGAGATGGGCATGGCCATCCACCCGGAGGCCCTGCTCCTCGCCTGCGGGGAGGAGCTGATCCCAACCGGCAAGGCCATGGAATCCATCCGCAGGGCCGGGGCGGATTGGCGCACCTGGGTTCTCACCTATTTTTATTTCATCACCTTCGGCGGGTTCATCGCTCTCACGGTGTGGCTGCCGACCTACTGGGCGGAGCTCTTCGGCCTGAGCCTCGTGCGAGCCGGTTTTTTTACGGCGGTCTTCTCCCTCTCGGCGAGCCTGCTGCGGGTGGCCGGAGGAATGGTTTCGGATCGGCTGGGCGGGGAAACGGTGGTGGCGTTCTCCCTGGCGACGGTCGGCCTGGGGGCGGTGGGGATGAGTCTCGCGGGAGCCTCTGTCGCCGCGGCCCTCGGCGCCGAGCTGATCATGGCCCTCGGCATGGGGTTCGGAAACGCCGCGGTCTTCAAACTGGCGCCCAAGTTCACGCCAAAGGCCGTGGGCGGTGCGGCCGGTATCATCGGCGGGCTCGGGGCCTTCGGCGGGTTTGTCATCCCGCCGCTTATGGGCATCATCGTGAGAGCGAGCGGCCCGGCCGGGCATTCCCAGGCCTTCCTGATTCTTGCCGTGCTGTCCGGGATGGGGCTATTGTTGTTTGCGCTGTTGCGACGGGCCGGGGCTGACACCGTTGCCCATTAGCAGGTGGTTGAAAATCGGCGCCTCAAATCGGCGCCGCGGATATCGTGATTGCTTTACGCGAGAATCCCGGCCAGCTTCTTGGCCAGCAGGTTGGGGTCCAGAGGTTTCAGCATGAAGCCGTCGAAGCCTGCGCTGCGCGCACGGTCCGCGTCCAGATCGAAATCGCTGGCGGTGATGGCCAGGATCGGGGTGCGCCGACCGGTCTCCTGCTGCCGGCGCCGGATCTCGCTCACCAGGCCGTAGCCGTCCAGCTCCGGCATGTCGATATCGGTCAGGATCAAATCATAGTGCCCCGTGGAGCATTTCCGGAGGGCCTCCTGGCCGTCTGCCGCCGTTTCCACCGTGCATCCCAGGGCCGTGAGCTGACTGAGCATGACCTCCCGGTTGATGGGGCTGTCCTCGGCGATCAGCACCCTCTCGATGCGCCAGGCCGGGAAGATGCCGGCGTCGGCATGCGTGCCGCCCAGGGCGTCCCGCTCCTCGTCGCAGTCGGCGAAGGTGAGGGCAATGTTACGGAAGGTCTCCGCGAGGGAGAGAAAGGCGTCGACCACGTCGGGGTCGAAGTGGGTGCCCCGTCCCTCGCGGATGATGGCGACGGCCTTCTCATGGGGCAGCGGGGGCTTGTAGACCCGCTTGCCGATCAAAGCGTCGTAGACGTCGGCGAGGGCCATCAGTCGGCCCGAGAGGGGGATCTCGTCCCGCTTGAGACCGCGGGGGTAGCCCGAGCCGTCCCATTTTTCCTGGTGCGTGCCGGCGATTTCCCGCGCCAGGCGCAGGAAGGTGCTCTGGCCGAGCTTCTGCTCAGTCAGCCGCAGCGCCTCTTCGCCAAAGCGCGTGTGCTGTTTCATGAGCTCGAACTCCGCTTCGTCCAGCCGGCCGGCCTTGAGCAGGATGGTGTCCCGCACCCCCACCTTGCCCACGTCGTGCAGCGGCGCCGAGAGGTAGAGCAGCTCGATGGTCTCATCGTCCAGCAGCTCCCGGAACCGTGGATGTTCCCTGAGCCGCACGGCCAGGGCCTTTACATAGTTCTGGGTGCGCTTGATATGGCCCCCGGTCTCCGGATCGCGGTACTCCGCCAGGGTCGCCAGGCTCTCGATCATGACCGCCTGGGTGAGCCGCACCTCGTGGGTCTTCACCCGCACCAGCGCTTCGAGGCGGTCCTGATGGTGTTTGAGCGCAAGGTGGTTGCGCACCCGGGCGCGCACCAGCTCGGGGGTGATCGGCTTGGTGATGTAGTCCACGGCCCCCAGGGCCAGCCCCTTGGCCTCGTCCGCGGCATCGGCCATCGCCGTCAGAAAGATCACCGGAATGCGCCGGGTGGCCTCCTCGGCCTTGAGCGTGCGGCAGACCTCGTAGCCGTCCATCTCCGGCATCATGATGTCCAGCAGGATCAGGTCCGGGCGTGCCGTGCGGGCGATCTCGATCGCGCTCCGGCCGCTTTTGGCGATCAGCAGCTTATAGCCCGATCCCTCCAGGGTTTCGCGCAGCACCTGCAGGTTGGCGATGTGGTCGTCGACGAGCAGGATTTTCGGCTCCGCCTCCATGCGTGGGGTTGCGGCCGATGTGCCGGTCATGGGGAATCTCCCTCAAACAGGGTCCGGATGGCCCGGACCGTCTACCGTTCCAACTCTTCGGCCAACTTCAGCACCCCTTCGAAATCGAAGTCATCGGCCAGCCGGGCCACCCGGGCGGCGTAAGGGGCGAAGGCCTCGGAGGCGGCGCTGAGCTCGCTGCAGACGGCCGCAAGCCCGGTCGGGTCTCCCATCTCGGCCGCCTCCCGGAGGCGCGCGGCCGCCTCCCGTGCCAGGGCGGGGGGGAGGGGGCCGGCCGTTGCCGCATCCCCCGGCTCCGCCGCCGGGGCGGCGGGCGTCAGCACCCGGAGATCCTCCAGCGCGCGGGCTAGCGCCGCCCGGAAGCCCGCGAACAGCGCATCGAGCTCGGCCGCCGGCGGCGGGTCATTGGGGCCGGCATGCTTGACGAGCCTCTCCAGCGCGGCGGCATGCTGCGGGAGCTCCTTGGCCGCCAGATTTCCGGCCACCCCCTTGATGGCATGGACAAGCCCATGGGCGTGCTCGAAATCGCCGGCATCCAGGGCGGAGCCTACGGCGGCCGCACCGTTACGGTACTGCGCGGCGAAATTGCGGAGCAGCTTGAGATAGAGCGCCCGGTTGCCCATCAGCCGCTGCAGGCCTTCGGCCACATCAAACGCGGAGAGGGCTGCGGGCAGCCCCTCTGCCGCGGGCGCTGTCGCCCCGTCCGTCGGAGCGGCGGGGGCCGGGGCGGTCGCACCCGGCTGCGGCGCCCCCTCCCGCGGGTCGATCCACTTCGCCAGGGTCCCGAAGAGCTGCGCCGGGTCGATGGGCTTGGTGATATGGTCGTTCATGCCGGCGGCGATGCTTTTTTCGTGGTCACCGGACATGGCATGGGCTGTCATGGCGATGATGGGCAGCCCCCCCCCGGGCGGGTGGCTACGGTCAGCGGATGACCGCTCGGCCTCCAGCGCCCGGATCTTCCGGGTGGCCGTGTAGCCGTCCATAACCGGCATCTGCACGTCCATCAGCACCGCATCAAAGGGGGTGTTTTGGACGAGCACCACGGCCTCTTGGCCGTTGCCGGCCACGGTCACCTTCAGCCCCGCCCCGGCGAGGATCTCCAGAGCCACCTGCTGGTTGATCTCGTTGTCCTCCACCAGCAGCACCGCGGCGCCGGCCAGTCGCTCAAACACCTCCGCCTCCGGCGCCTTCCCGCTCTCCGCCCGGAGCTCCCGCAGGCCTTCCTGCCCGAAGGCCTGCAGGATCGTGTCGAACATCACCGAGGGGCTCACCGGCTTGATCAAAAACCCGTCCAGCCCCATTTTTTCCGCCTGGCGCACGAGCTCCTCCCGGCCATAAGCGGTCACGAGGATGATCCGGGGCGCCCGGCTCCGGCCGGGGCTTTTCTGAATGCGTCGCGCCGTCTCGATGCCGTCGATCCCCGGCATCTTCCAGTCCAGCACCACGAGGTCGTAGGGGCGGTCGGCCGGCGATTTTTCGAACTCCGCCACCCCCTCTTCACCGGAAGCCGCCAGCG
>JBFYWT010000119.1:0-4292 GCA_041310895.1 Desulfobacteraceae bacterium
GCTCTTCCGATCTGGGCGCCACCCAGGGCGCCTGTGTGGGCCATGTGACCCCGGAAGCCTATCTGGGGGGCCCGATCGCCTTTGTCGAGGAGGGTGATATCATCGCGATCGACATCCCGGCCGGAAAAATTGACCTCGCGGTACCGCCGGAGGTGATCGCCCGGCGCCAAAAGGCCTGGCGGATCCCGGAACACACAGCCCTTCCAAAAGGGACCCTGCTCGAGCGCTACCGCCGGCTGGTGGGGCCGGCCACGCGCGGTGCCATCCTGGAGTGAGGGCCGCTCGCACCGCCGGGAATACACGCAGGTTCGGATGAGACTCACGGATTTTCTGACCCGCCTGACGGGGCGGCGCGAAAGCGGGCGCATCGCCGAAGCGGAGCTCCTCAAGGCCGTCGGGCAAGCGGCCGATCTCATCGACCCGAAGATCCGCTGGGTCTCGGGCTACCGCCGCCGGCTCAAACCTGCGGTGGCCCGCACCTTGGTCTATGCCGACGAGCTGATCGCCAAAATCCCAGGCCCGATCCTCACCCACCCGGACCGCTGGGGGCAGGACCCGAGCCTGCGGGCGATCTTTGCCTCACCGGAGGAGATCCTGCACACCTTCCGCGCCCATCCCAAGGCCCGCCGCTACCTGGCCGGGCCGGAAGCCGCCCCTTTCCATGCGCTGCTGACGATGACCCGGGAGGAGAAATCGCTCCTCGGGGTCGCATCCGACGGGAACCTCATCAAGCGCGACGTTCCGCGGACGGCGGTCAATTTCGTGGACCTGCGGGTGCTCGGCCCCGCGGCGAGCGAGGGCGAAACCCACGCGCGGCTGCGCCGCCAGACGCTGACCATCCTCTGCTCCACGGCCATGGAGCGCATCCTGGCCTTGAGGTCGCGGGCCCAGGACCTGGGCGAGCAGCGCGAGATTCTGAAGATCAAGCTCCAGATTCGCCAAAGCGGCCGGCAGGATCTCGCCGCCTTGATGTGCGGCAACGAGGCGTGCAACATCGAAATCGTCCGGGCCCGGGACGAATTGGCGGACATCGAGCGGGAAATCGCCGCCGCCAAGACCGAGCTGGGCGGCCCCACGGAGTGCCTGGAACACCTTCTCGCCATTATCTCCCGCCCCGAGGAGCACCTGTGGGTCGAGCCGCTCTGCCTGCGGCTGAACCCCCTGGGGCTCAAGGTTGCGCCCGATTCATCGGAGCCCGCGGCCGCCGTCGAGATCTGCGAGCTCCACGTTCGCGAAGGGCTCCGCCGTGCGGCGGCATTCGTGCGCTACGAGCACCCGCGCAAGCCCTCCGAAAATGGTTGACAGATTCGCCCCCGCCTGTACTAATAACGCGCACCATCGCGGCTAGCGCCCGCAATCCCCTTTTTCCGTCAGCCGAAAGGGCCGATTAGACCCATGCTCAGCATCCGGGGCCTCAAAACCTATTTCCGCACCCCCCAAGGGGACGCCCGTGCCGTCGACGACGTCAGCCTTACGATCGACCCCGGCGAGGTGATGGGCGTGGTGGGGGAGTCCGGCTGCGGCAAATCGGTGATGGCCCTTTCCATCCTGGGTCTCCTGCCCTCCCCGCCCGCCTTCTTCGCCGGGGGGGAGATCCTGTTCAAGGAGCGGGACCTGCTGCGGCTCCCATCCGAGGAGCTCCGGCGGCTGAGGGGCGATCAGATCAGCATGATCTTCCAGGAGCCCATGAGCGCCCTAAACCCCGTCTTCACCGTGGGCACCCAGCTGGTCGAGGTCTTCCGCACCCACCGGGGCATGGGGGGAACGGAGGCCCTGAAACAGGCGATCGAGATGCTGGCCAAGGTCGGGGTGCCGGCCCCGGAGCGCCGGGTGAGGGAATACCCCTATCAACTCTCGGGCGGCATGCGGCAGCGCGTGATGATCGCCATGGCGCTCGCCTGCCGCCCGGCGCTGCTCCTCGCCGACGAGCCCACGACCGCCCTCGACGTCAGCATCCAGGCCCAGATCCTCGAACTGATGATCGGGTTGAAGGAGGAGCTCGGCACGGCGATCCTTCTCATCACCCACGACCTGGGGGTCGTGGCGGAGATCACCCGGCGGGTCGCGGTCATGTACACGGGCCGGATCATGGAGGAGGCCACAACCCTGGACCTTTTCGACCATCCGCTCCACCCCTATACGCGCGGCCTAATGGCCTCGATCCCGCGCGCGGACGCCTCCTTCGAAACCGACCAGCTGAACGAGATCAAGGGGGTGGTCCCGAGCGCGGTGGGACTGCCGCCCGGCTGCCATTTCGAGCCCCGCTGCCCGGAGGCCTTCGAAACCTGCCGGAGCAGCCGCCCGGAGCTTGAAGAGGTCCGTCCCGCCCACCACGTGGCCTGCTGGAGGGTGAGCCGTGGCTGAGCTGCTCGAGGTGCGGGGGCTTGTCAAGCATTTCCCGGTGCGGCGCGGGTTCATGGGCCGGCACGCGGCCACGGTGCACGCCGTGGACGACGTCTCCTTCAGCCTTGGGGAGAACGAAACCCTGGGGCTTGTGGGCGAATCGGGCTGCGGCAAGTCCACGACGGGGTTCAGCATCCTGCGGCTGATCGAACCCACGGCCGGGGCAGTGTTTTTCCGGGGGGAGAACATCCTCGCCTTCGACCCGGATCGCATGCGGCGCCTGCGGCGGCACATGCAGATCGTCTTCCAGGACCCGTTCGGTTCGCTCAACCCGCGCCTGACCGTGGAGCGGATCATCGCGGAGCCCTTGCGCAACTATGAAGATATCGGCACCGCCGAACGGCGCGAGCGGGTGGCGGAGGCCCTCGACCTGGTCGGCCTCCGACCGGAGCACATGACCCGCTTCCCGCACGAGTTCTCCGGCGGCCAGCGCCAGCGGATCTGTGTGGCCCGGGCGCTCACCCTGAAACCGAGCCTGATCGTCGGCGATGAGCCTGTCTCGGCCCTCGACGTCTCGGTGCGGGCCCAGGTCCTGAACCTGATGGTCAGGCTCCAGCGCCGGTTGAACCTCTCCTACCTCTTCATCTCCCACGACCTGGCGGTGATCCGCTACGTGAGCCACCGGGTGGGAGTGATGTACCTGGGAGAGATCGTCGAGCTGGCCGATGCGAAGTCGATCTACGCCCGCCCCCTGCACCCTTACACCCGGGCGCTGCTCTCCGCCGTGCCGGTGCCCGACCCGCGGCGGGCCCGCCAGCGTATCCTGTTGAAAGGCGACGTCCCCTCGCCCATGAAGCCCCCGGCCGGGTGCCGGTTTCACCCGCGCTGCCCGGAGGTGATGGCGGTCTGCCGGGAAGAGGCCCCGCTGACCCGGATCGCGGAGAGCGGCCACCTGGTTCGCTGCCATCTGTACGACCGCGGTGACATATGGAACCCCATCTCGGCGGCCTGCAAAGCCGGCGCCGCCGCACCCCCAACGAAAGGAGAACGTGAATGAAGACGAAGAGAGTGATGTGGATCCTCGGATTGGCGCTGGCGGCCGCCCTGGCCGCCGGGCCGGCGCTTTGCGCCCAGGACACATTGGTCGTGGTCCAGGAGGCGGAACCGGTGGGCCTCGACATCATGCAAAGCTCCCTCCAGACCACCATGAGCGTCGGCTACAACATCCACGAGACCCTGCTCAAGCCCACCGAGGAGGCCGGCGTCCTGCCCGGCCTGGCGGAGAAGTGGGAAAAACTCGACGACCTCACCTGGAAGTTCACCCTCGTCAAGGGCGCGACCTTCCACAACGGCGAGCCGATCAACTCCGCGGCGGTGAAGTTCTCCTTCGAGCGGATCATGAGCGATGCCTTAAAAAGCCCGCACCGCGGCAAGCTCACCAGCTTCAAGGAGGTCAAGGTCATCGATGACCGCACCTTCACCATCTCCCTCGCCCAACCGTACGCCCCAGGCCTCTACATGCTGGCACAGTACCTTTTCATCGTCCCGCCCGGCTACATCCAGAAAGTGGGGGACGCCGAGTACAACCTGAACCCGGTGGGCTCCGGGCCCTACAAGCTCGACAAGTGGGTGAAGGGCCAGGAGATCGTCATGTCCGCCTACGACAAGTACTACGGCCCGCAACCGGCCTACAAAAAGCTGGTCTTCAAGGGCGTACCCGAGGAGGCCTCGCGCATCGCGGCGCTTCTGACCGGCGAGGCCCATGTGATCAGCGGGGTGCCGGTGCACCAGCGCAAGCGGATCATCGACTCGGGCAAGGCCTACCTGACCGACCAGATGGGCTCCATGAACTACCTCGGCCTGAACACCTATGAAAAGCCATTAAGCGACGTCAAGGTGCGCCAGGCGCTCAACCACGCGGTCAACCGCCCGCTGATCAACAAGGCCCT
>JBFYWT010000170.1:0-6274 GCA_041310895.1 Desulfobacteraceae bacterium
CCGAAAAAGAGCTGCTCACCCTGATCGACAAGTATAACCGGGACGATTCGATCAACGGGATCCTGGTCCAGCTGCCCCTGCCCAAGCACGTGAACGAGAAAAAGGTGCTGAACGCCATCGATCCGGACAAGGATGTCGATGGGTTCCATCCGGTCAACGTCGGCCGGCTGATGATCGGCGGCTCCGAGGTCAAATTTCCCCCCTGCACTCCGGCCGGGATCCAAGAGCTGATCGTGCGCTCCGGGGTCAAGACCGACGGAGCCGAGGTCGTGGTGGTGGGCCGCTCGAACATCGTCGGCAAGCCCATCGCCAACATGATGCTCCAGAAGGCCAAGGGGGCCAATTCCACGGTCACCATCGTCCACACCGCCACCCGAGACATGGCCTTTCACTGCAAGCGGGCCGACATTCTGATCGTGGCGGCCGGCGTGCCCGGTCTGGTGAAGCCCGAGTGGATCAAACCCGGTGCCTGCGTGATCGATGTGGGTGTCAACCGTGTCGGCGAGAAGGTGAGCGAGAAGACCGGCCAGAAAGTGGCCATTCTGCGCGGCGACGTCGACTTCGATGCGGCCAAGCAAATCGCCGGGTGGATCACCCCCGTGCCCGGCGGTGTAGGTCCCATGACCATCACCATGCTCATGCGGAACACCCTGAAATCGCTCAAATTCAAGCTCGGAATCGCCTGAAGCGACACTCCCGCACCAATCGGGGCCGCCCCCTCCGGTGCGGCTCCGGTTGGATCATCACCCGGTCCACCTCAAGTTCTACGGAATCCGGCCGATACATCATAGTGCCGGCAAAGACCCAGTGGGCCGCGACGGCCTAACCTCGGGCGCCGGGCGCGCGCAGCGGCCACAGCGTGTTTTCTGTAAGTGATCGAAAATTAATTTGTTGACTTGACTTGACGCCGGGGCGCTGGCTATAGTCGTACCATACTGAAGCCGCCAAGGGCGCTTTTCTGCAGGACGCCGGTACCGGCGTGCCACATCGATCGACACGGGGGGCAACGGCCGCATGCGGAAAAAAATTTCCTTCGTGGTCTTGACGCACAACGGCGCGGCGGCGCGGCAGTTCTGCATGTCGCGGGCGGCGCTGCGGTGGCTTCTGGTCCTGGCGGTCGGCGTGGCCGGGGCGGCGTTGTTCGTCGGGATCGACTATGTGCAGCTCAAGCGCGCCGCGCTGCAGCTCGGGCAGCGCGAGGCGGAGCTCTCCGCTCTGCTCGCAAGCCAGAGCGGCGAGGTCGATCTCCAGCGGCGTCAGATCGGCGAGTTCGCCGCGCAGATCAACGCGCTCAAAGAGAGGCTCCTGGCGTTGAACCAGTTCGAGAAGAAGATCCGCGTGATGGCCGACATCGAGAAACGGCCGGACGCGGGCCATCTCTTCGGGATGGGAGGCTCGATCCCCAAGACCATGGACCCCAAGGCGGCCTTCAGCGAGGAGCGCAACAGCCTGCTGCGCGAGATGCACGCCCAGACCACCCAGCTGGAGGTGGGGCTGGTCAACCAGAGCGACAGCTTCAAGACGCTTGTGACCCACCTCGAGCAGCAGCAGCGGCTGCTCGCCTCCACCCCGACCATCCGGCCGATCGACCCGGGCCTGGAATCCTGGGTTTCCTCGAAATTCGACTGGCGCATCTCGCCCTTCACCAACCAGCGGGAGTTCCACAAGGGCTACGACATCGCCGCGCGCGAGGGAACGCCGATCTATGCCGCCGCCGGCGGCGTCGTGACCTTCTCCGGCGCCAAGGGGCTTCTCGGCAAAGCCATCATCGTCGACCACGGCCACGGGCTCACGACAGTCTACGGCCACTGCAGCCGGCTGCTCAAAACCCAGGGTGAGAGGGTCAGCCGCTGGGACACGATCGCCCTGGTCGGAAATTCGGGCAACAGCACCGGGCCCCACCTGCACTATGAGGTATGGGTGCACGGCGTGCCGGTCAACCCGGAAAAATATTTTCTAAACTGAAGCGGCCGGCGCGGCCGGCCGCTTGAGAGTCCAAAAAGTTTCCCTCTTGGGTTATCCCGTCGCCTGACCTGTTGTCCCTGCCTTCAAATCTGTTATAATTGCTTAGAACTGGTTTCAAACCTCGGATCACGGTTGCGGGCAAGGCGCAGGTCGAATCGAAAGCGCAGCGACCTCATCCGGTTGTGAGCACGTTCGAGAGACCTGCAATCCCGCCATGGCGGGACCCCCAGCCGTTAGATGGGGTTTTGAAACCAGTTCTATCGAACGACACCCCCAGAGAGGAAACGGTTTCTAATGGTAATGAGGTTTCTGACCAAGGTCTTCGGCAGCAAGAACGAACGGGACCTGAAAAAAATGCACCCGGTCGTGGAGCGGATCAACGCGCTGGAGCCCGCCGTCCAGGCGATGAGCGACGAGGAGCTGCGCGCCCAGACCGGCCGCTTGAAGGAACGGGTCGAGCGCGGGGAGCCGCTGGACGAGCTGTTGCCGGAGGCCTTTGCGGCGGTGCGCGAGGCCTCCCGGCGCACCTTGAACATGCGCCACTTCGATATGCAGCTGATCGGCGGCATGGTGCTGCATGAGGGCAAGATCGCCGAAATGAAGACCGGCGAGGGTAAAACCCTGGTGGCGACCCTTCCGGCCTACCTGAACGCCCTCACCGGGCGCGGCATGCATATCATCACCGTGAACGACTACCTGGCCCGGCGCGACACCGAGTGGATGGGGCACATCTACCGCTTTCTCGGGCTTTCGGTCGGCACCATCGTGCACGGCCTGACGGACGCCGAGCGCCAGGTCGCCTACAAGGCCGACATCACCTACGGCACCAACAACGAGTTCGGCTTCGACTACCTGCGCGACAACATGAAGTTCGAGCGCGCCGGCCTGGTGCAGCGCGAGCTCCACTACGCCATCGTCGACGAGGTCGACAGCATCCTGGTCGACGAGGCCCGGACCCCCCTCATCATCTCGGGGCCGGCGGAGAAATCCACCGATCTCTACTACCAGGTGAACGGGCTGATTCCGCGCCTCGCCCGGGAGAAGGACTTCACCATCGACGAGAAAGCCCGCACCGCCACCCTGACGGAAGAGGGAGTGGCGCGCTGCGAAAAGCTCATGCAGGTGGACAACCTCTACGACCCGCGCCACATCGAGCTGCTTCATCACGTCCAGCAGGCCTTGAAGGCCCACGCGCTCTTCAAGCGCGACGTCGACTACATCGTCAAGGAGGGCGAGGTCATCATCGTCGACGAGTTCACCGGACGGCTGATGCCCGGGCGGCGCTACAGCGAGGGGTTGCACCAGGCCCTGGAGGCCAAGGAGGGGGTCACGATCGAAAACGAGAACCAGACCCTCGCGACCATCACCTTTCAGAACTACTTTCGCATGTACGGCAAGCTCGCGGGCATGACCGGCACCGCGGACACGGAGGCGACGGAGTTCAAGAAGATCTATAACCTGGACGTCATGGTGGTTCCCACCCACAAGCCCATGATCCGCACGGACTTCGCGGACGTCATCTATAAGACCAAGCGCGAGAAGTACGATGCGGCCCTGGACGAGATCGAAGCCCTGCACGCCAAGGAACAGCCCGTTCTGGTGGGAACGATCAACATCGACGTCTCCGAGCAGCTGAGCAAAAAGCTCAAGGCCCGCGGCATCCCGCACGAGGTGCTGAACGCGAAGCACCACGAAAAGGAGGCCGAAATCGTGGCGCGGGCCGGCCAGCGGGGGGCCGTGACCATCTCGACCAACATGTCCGGCCGCGGCACCGACATCGTGCTGGGCGAAGGGGTGGTCGCGCGGGGCGGGCTGCACATTCTGGGTACTGAGCGGCACGAGTCGCGGCGCATCGACAACCAGCTGCGGGGCCGAGCCGGCCGCCAGGGGGACCCGGGCTCCTCGCGCTTTTACATGGCGCTGGAGGACGATCTCCTGCGCATTTTCGGCGGCGAGCGCATCACCGGCCTCATGGAAAAACTCGGCCTGGAGGACGGTGAGCCGATCGAGCACAACCTGATCAGCCGGGCCATCGAAAACGCCCAGACCAAGGTCGAAGCCCACAACTTCGAGATCCGCAAGCACCTGCTCGAGTACGACGACGTCATGAACCAGCAGCGCAAGGTCATCTACGAGCAGCGGCGCGAAATCCTGATGGGCAAGGATCTTAAGGAGACGATCCAGGAGATGATCCGGGAGGCGGCCGAGCGCGTTGCGACGAGCCTGGTCGCGGACAAGAGTCACCCCGAGTTCTGGGACCTCAAGGCGCTCGGCGATGCGGTCTACAAGCAGTTCAACTTCCGGCTCGAGGGGTTGACCCCCGCGGCGGTGGAGACCATGACCCCGGAGTCCCTGGCGGAGATGATCGGCGACGAAGCGGTGCGGATCTACGCCGGGCGCGAGGCGATGGTGGGCAGCGAAAATTTCAGGCGCCTCGAGCGGATCGTCATGCTCCAGACCGTCGACACGCTCTGGAAGGATCACCTGCTCTCGATGGACCACTTGAAGGAGGGGATCGGCCTCAGGGGCTATGCCCAGCAGAATCCGCTCCTGGTCTACAAGAAAGAGGGCTTCGAGCTCTTCGAGAACCTCATGGCCCGGATCGAGGAGGAGACCCTGGGGATCCTGTTTCGAGTCCAGATCCAGGCCCCGGAGCGGATCGAGACCCTGCAGGCGCGCCGCGAGCAGCCGCTGGTCTTCTCGGGCTCGGGCGGCGGCGGCCGGCGTTCCGCCCCGCCCAAGCGCAGCCCCGAAAAGGTGGGGCGCAACTCGCCCTGCCCTTGCGGAAGCGGCAAGAAATACAAAAAGTGCTGCGGCCGCTGACCGGGGCGGGCGCCTGGCCGGGGGTCACTTTACAAACGCGCGCCGCAATGATTACAATGATCGGTACGAAACACCCGCCGGCGGCAGACCGGCAAGGGCAAGGGTACGATGGAGCCGCGTGAATCATTGCCGATCGAGCAGGTCGACACCCGGGACGAGATTCGGCTGGATGAGCCCCCGCTTTACCGGGTGTTGCTTTTGAACGACGACTACACCACGATGGACTTCGTGGTCGAGGTTTTAAGGACCGTGTTCCACAAGTCGGAGGCCGAGGCGACCCGCATCATGCTGAATGTCCACCAGCAGGGAGCCGGCCTCTGCGGCCTTTACCCGTTCGAAATCGCCGAGACCAAGGTCGACGCGGTCGAGACCCTGGCCCGTGAAAACGGGTTTCCGCTCAAATGCACCATGGAAAGAGATTGAGCCATGATCAGCAAAGAACTTTCCGCCACGCTCGGTTTTGCCGTCCGGGAAGCCAAGAAACGTCGCCATGAATACGTGAGCGTCGAGCACATCCTTTTCGCCGTGCTCTATGACCCGCAGGGCATCGAAATCGTCGAAAACTGCGGGGGCAGCATCGAGAATCTCTTGAACTCCCTCGAGGGGTTCTTTGAGGAGAAGATCGAGAAAATCCCCGAAGGCAGCGAGTACGTGCTGCAGCAGACGATCGGCTTTCAGCGTGTGATCCAGCGCGCGGTGAGCCACGCCCGCTCGGCCGACAAGTCCGAGGTCTCGGTGAGCGACATCCTGGCCTCGATCTTCATGGAGAAAGACTCGCACGCGGAATATTTCCTGAGCGCCGAAGGGGTGAGCCGGCTGGATGTTCTGAATTACATCTCGCATAAGGTACCCAAGGGATCTTTCCAGGAAAAGCAGGAACCCTTCGCCCCGCGGCCCGGCGGCGAGGAGCGGCGGCGCAAGAGCGATCCGCTCGAGATGTTTACGACCGACCTGGTCAACCTCGCACGCCAGAACAAGCTCGACCCGCTGATCGGCCGCACGGCGGAGATCGAACGCACCATGCAGGTGCTCTGCCGGCGGCGCAAGAACAACCCCGTCTTCGTCGGGGACCCCGGAGTGGGCAAGACCGCCCTGGCCGAAGGGCTGGCTCAGAAAATTGCGGCCGGCGATGTACCCGCGCTCCTGAAGGACGTCGCCATCTACGCCCTGGACTTGGGCGGGATGCTGGCCGGCACCAAGTTCCGCGGGGATTTCGAGCAGCGCCTCAAAGGGGTGATCGCTGAGCTCAAACGCCGGCCCAATTCCATTCTCTTCATCGACGAGATCCACACCATCGTGGGGGCCGGGGCGACCAGCAGCGGCTCCATGGACGCCTCCAACATCTTAAAGCCCGTTTTGACCAGCGGCGAGATCCGCTGCATCGGCTCCTCCACCTACGAGGAGTACAAGAATCACTTCGAAAAAGACCGGGCGTTGTCGCGCCGCTTCGAGAAGATCGAAATCCCCGAGCCGCCGCCCTCCGAGA
>JBFYWT010000176.1:0-2633 GCA_041310895.1 Desulfobacteraceae bacterium
ATGGCCGCCGCCGGGGTGAGGGGGGCACGACGCGGTGGACATGGGGGTCCACTCGCGGGTCTATAGATGATTCGCGCGGAGATTGTCAAATCCCATCCGGCGGCATGCATGAGGAATACCCTATGGACCCGGACGCGTTGAAACTGCTCGCAAGCACCCCGCCGTTCGACCGCCTTCCGCCGCCCGCGGCGGCCGCGGCGGCCGCCGCCCTTACCCGCATGAACTTCGCCCGCGGTACGGTGCTGGCGGTGCAGGGCCGCACCACGCTCGACTAGATCTACGTGGTCGGCTCCGGGCGGCTTGAGCTCTTCTTCGAATCCGAGGGCCGCAAGGTCCTGAAGGGTGCCCTCGGCCGGGGCGATGTGTTCGGAGCGATCTCCCTTATCGTGAACGCCGGTCTTTCGATCCGCACTCTGACGGTGGTGGAGGATGCCGGTCTGTTTTTGATGCCCCGCAACGTGTTTCGCGATCTATGCCGGCGGCATCGGTTCATCGAGGACCACTTCAACGCCCAGTTCGACGAGCGCATGCAGGACGAGTCCTACGCCTCCGCCATCGCCTCATCCCAGATGGCCCATTTCCTGGCGCGCATCCCGCCCTTTTCCTTTCTCCCCGAGCAGGAGTTGGCCGCCCTCGCACCGGAGATCCGCCGTCTCTTTTTCCCGGGCGACACGCGGGTGTTCGTCCAGGGGGAGTCCCGCGTGGACGGGCTCTACATCATCCAGCAGGGTGCGGCCGAGCGCTTCTCGGTCGATGACCAGCAGAAAACCCTGGCCGGTGTGCTCGGTGAGGGGGAGATGTTCGGGGGTATCTCCATGCTGGTAAACGACATGCTGGCGGTACGCAGCCTGCGCACTCTCGAGGACAGCACGTTTTTGAAACTGCCCCACCAGGCGTTTTTCGACCTCTGCCGGCGCCATGCGGCCTTCAGCGAGTTCTTCACCGACGCCTTCGGCAAACGCATGCTGGACCGCAGCTATGCGGCCTTGATCGCCAAGAGCAGGTCCTACTCGGCCGAGCCCCTGGCCCTGCTGAATCAGCCGGTGGCAGGGGTCTGCAGCCGCCGTCTGGTGGACTGTCCTCCGGAGCTGACCATTCGCGCCGCCGCCCAGCTGATGAGCCGCAACGCGGTAAGCTGCCTCCTCGTTCGCGCCCCGGCCGGCGGGCCGGCCGGCATCGTTACCGACAACGACCTGCGGGTCAAGGTGATTGCCGAGGGGCTGGACGTCGGGCGGCCGGTGGCCGACATCATGTCCTCCCCGCTCGTCACCGTTTCCGAGACCGCCCCGACCTCCGAGGCGCTGATGGCGATGATGCAGCGGCGCATCAAACACCTGGCGGTCACCGACGCCCGCGGGCAGGTCGTCGGCCTGATGACCCACCAGGACATGATGGCCGCCCAGGGCGATTCGCCGCTGGTGATTGTCGGCGAGGTGGCCGCCGCCGCCGACGTGTCGGCGTTGGCCCGGACACAGGCCCGCCTGCCCGGTATGGTCCAGGGCCTGATCCGGTCCGGCACGGCGGCGCGCCACATCAACCGGGTCATCACCGCGATTTCCGAGGCGATGTTGAAACGGGTGATCGAGATCACCCTCGCCGCCGTCGGCCCGGCGCCCGCGCGCTTCGTCTTCATGATCCTGGGCAGCGAAGGCCGCAAGGAGCAGACTCTGAAAACCGACCAGGACAATGCGCTGGTCTACGAAGACGTGCCGCCGGATGCGGAGGCGCCGGTGCAGGCGTACTTTCTGCGCTTCTCCGAGAGTGTGTGCCGCGCGCTTGACCGCTGCGGGTATGCGTTCTGCCAGGCGGATGTGATGGCGCGCAACCCCAAGCTCTGTCAGCCCATGCGGGTCTGGAAGCGCCGCTTCACGGACTGGATTCACGCCGCCGAGGCCGAAGATCTCCTCTACTCCAGCATTTTCTTCGACTTCCGGGGCGGCTGGGGGGAGGTCGAGCTGATCGGGGAGCTGCGCGAGCACCTCTTTCGATCGCTGGTGGGCTGGAGCGGCTTCTTCCGGCACCTGGCGCAGAACGCGCTGCTCTACAAGCCGCCGATCGGCTTTCTGCGCAACTTCGTGGTGGAGCCGCGCGGAGAGCACCGCAACAAGTTCGACATCAAGCGCGCGATGCTCCCCATCGTGGATTACACGCGGATCTATGCCCTGAAGCACAGCGTGGCGGAGACGAACACCCTGGAGCGGTTGTCCCATCTCCTGCAGCAGGGGGTGATTGCTGCCTCGGATGCCAACGAGATCGAGCAGGGTTACAGCTTCCTGATGCAGCTGCGTCTGGCACGGCAGGTCGCCGCCATCGTCGAGGAGGGACGGCCGCCCGACAATTACATCAATCCCCGGGAACTCTCCGGGATCGAACAGCGGCTCCTGAAGGAGATTTTCACCCGTATCGGCAGCCTGCAGACGCGCATGAGCTTCGACTTCACCGGCGAGCCCTGAGGCGTTGCTGCCACCGGGTCAGGCGCCCCCGCAGCCGATGGGCCTGCCGCTCAGTCGGTGGCGGTGTCGCGCTCGACGCACTCGTTGAGCCGGTCCTGAAAATCGGGGATGGCCGCGGCGACCCGCACCCAGGCCGGCAGGAGCGGGATTCCCACCGGGTCCGACACGAATTCATCGATG
>JBFYWT010000183.1:0-27700 GCA_041310895.1 Desulfobacteraceae bacterium
ACCTCCGGGTGCAGGGAGAGCGAGAGGTAGCTGTTGGAGTTCATGCGGATGAACTCCCGCGGGGAGCCGCTCAGGCGGTAGCGGGGCCCTTTCCCGTCCGCGGGGGGGGTGACCCCGACGATAACCCGCTCCGGAGGCTTCGCCCGCCCCTCGCTGCGCAGATGCGCAAGCTCTTGTTCCAGCACGTGATCGAGACGTTCCAGCGACATGGCATTCTTCCTTATAACCGGCAATTCTGTCCCTTTAATCAACTTGACGTCTCAGCCGTTGGGTCGCCCGCTGGGGGCGACCTCCGGCTCACGCCTCCCAGTTGAGGATGACCTTGCCCGACTGTCCGGAGCGCATCGCCTCGAACCCTTTTTCGAACTCGGTGTAGTGGAAATGGTGGGTGATGACGGGTGTGATGTCGAGTCCGCTCTGGATCATCACCGTCATCTTGTACCAGGTCTCGTACATCTCGCGGCCGTAGATGCCCTTGAGGGTCAGGCTGTTGAAGATCACCGTCCCCCAGTCCACGGCCGTGGCCGGGGGGAGGATCCCGAGGAGGGCGATCTTGCCGCCGTGGCACATGGCGGCGAGCATGTCTCGAAAGGCCTGGGGGTTTCCGGACATCTCCAAACCCACGTCGAACCCCTCCTTCATGCCGAGCTGCCGCTGGGCATCGCCGATCGACTCGCGGCGGACGTCGAGGGCGAGGGTGGCGCCGAGCCGGCGCGCCAATTCGAGCCGCCGGGGGATCACGTCGGTCACGACGATGTGGCGCGCCCCCGCATGCCGGGCGATGGCCGCCGCCATGCACCCGATGGGGCCGGCCCCGGTGATGAGCACATCCTCGCCGAGCACATCGAAGGAGAGGGCCGTGTGGGTCGCGTTGCCCAACGGGTCGAAGACGGCCAGGACATCGGTGGGGATGGTGGGATCGCAATACCAGACGTTGCTGACCGGAATGCACAAGTATTCCGCGAAGGCCCCCGGCCGGTTCACTCCCACGCTGCTGGTCTTGGGGCAGAGGTGGCGCCGCCCCGCGAGACAGTTGCGGCAGCGGCCGCACACGAGGTGCCCCTCCCCGGAGACCAGATCCCCGACGGCGAAGTCGTGCACGTTGGCGCCGATGGCCGCCACCCGGCCCACGAACTCATGGCCGATCGGCATGGGCACGGGGATGGTCCGCCGCGCCCACTCGTCCCAGAGGTAGATGTGCACATCGGTGCCGCAGATGGCGGTCTTGCGGATCTTGATCAGGACATCGTTGATCCCCGGCTCGGGGACGGGGACCTCCTCGAGCCACAGGCCGGGGTCGGGCTTCGATTTGACCAGTGCCTTCATGCATCCCCCTCCATCAATCCGCCCGGATCCCCTCGATGCTGATCCCGCGGACATAGAAAGTGGGTTCGTGAAGGAAGCGCAGAAAGATGACGATGAAAGCGATGGACCCCTGGATCATCAGCGGTGTGTTCTGGTAGAGGCTGTCCAGCTGCTGGTTGAGCAGCCGCCCGTCGGTCGCTGCGAAATAAGTGGAAAAGAGCCCGTCCAGCAGACGCTGCCCGTCGGGCCGCGTGACCAGGTCGGTTCGGCCGCTGTGGCAGTAGTCCATGGCGTCCAGGACGAGCTCGCGCTGCGCCCGCGGGTCCTTGAGATGGTAGCCCAACAGGTGCATCAGGGTGCGCTCGGCCTCCCGCAGGCTCGCCTCGGCCACAGCGTTGAAGAGGGTCCGGCGCGCGACCCCCCCGGGCGGCACGGAGGGCTGCCGGATCAGGGAGAGCAGCACCGCGTTCTTGAAGAGCTGGTAGAGGCGGCGCGAGCCGTTCATGACGGTGGTCGGCTGGTGTTCGTTCGCAGGTGCATAGCCGGGGTAATCCCGGACGAAGAGTAGCTGAAAGATGCTCTGGAAGCAGTCGATCCCGGCCAGCGGGTCTTCGAGGTCCACCCGCATGTCCAGGGTATTGTCCAAGCGGTCCGCTAGTTTCACATCCACCACTTCGGGGAAAACGGTCGCGCCATCCAGCATGCGCCCGATGTAGCGGTAGTAGGATTCCGATTTGATGCGGGTCAAGCACTCCAGGCGCCGGATGAGCTGCTGCTCATCCTCCGGCTCCATGTGCGCCAGCAGCTCGAAGAGCCGCTGCTCCATGTCCTGCCACTCCTGCGTGGCGAAATCCACCGACTGAACATCTTCCAGGATGTCGTGGAAGAGGACCGTAAGCAGGCTCACAAGCGCCGCCTCCTCCTGGGCCCGGGTCATCAGGGCAGCAGCCCGGAGCGGATGCAGCACGGCCATGGGCCCTAATCGCCGGCGTTTGTGGCTGTAGGCGCTGAAAAGGTACCCCAGGGCCTCCATCATCAGGCTCTTCTTCTCACGGTCCAGCCGCTCGTCGCGGTCCAGTCGTTTGCCGCCCAGGATGTAGGTCATCACGTTGTAGCGGTTCAGGGATGCGGCGCTCAGGTTGTAGTTGAGCACCGAGGAGAGTTTGAAGAATTCGGTGAGGTCGAAGGCCGGCATGGGTCACCTCGCACGGTCGGTGGAACAGGCCCCGGCCGATGGGGGCTTGCGATGATGCGACGGGTGTGCGCTAGAATTCGGATTCAGAATAGGACAGATCCCGCGTGCAAGTCAATCACCGGAAGCGCCCTCCGCTCTTGACACCCCCGGCGGATGGCTCCATAAGGAGGCCGCCTTTAAAAAGGAGAAAACCGCAATGGACGAAAAAGACCGGCGGCTCATCGAATGGTTCGAGGCCATCAGCCGCATTCCGCGCTGCTCTAAAAACGAGAGGGGAATCGCCCGCTGGTTCGAAGCGTGGGCGGCCGAGCGGGGGTTCCGCGCCCGGCGGGATGCGGTCGGAAACCTTCTGATCGCGGTGCCGCCCACACCCGGACATGAACGCGCCCCGGGGGTCATTCTCCAGGGGCATCTCGACATGGTGTGCGAGAAAACGCCCGAATCGCCCCACGACTTCACACGTGACCCGATCCGGCTGATCCGCGAGGGCGACTGGCTCCGCGCGGACGGCACCACCCTGGGCGCCGACAACGGGGTGGCCCTGGCTCTCGCGGCCGCCCTCGCCGAAGGGGGGCGCGCGGTGCGCCCGCCGCTCGAGCTGCTCTTCACGGTCGACGAGGAAACCGGCCTCACGGGCGCCAAAGGGATTAAACCCGGATGGCTTGCGGGCCGCACCCTCATCAACCTGGACTCCGAAACCGAAGGGGTCTTCACGGTCGGCTGCGCGGGGGGGCGGGATGTCACGCTCACCCGGACGCCCGCACGGGAAGCGGTGCCCGACAGCGCGGGGATCGTGCGGTTGACGGTCGGGGGGCTTTGCGGCGGCCACTCGGGCATCGACATCCACCGGCACCGGGCGAATGCCTTGAAGCTTTTGGCGCGCGCCCTCTCCGGGATGATCCCCGCGGGCGAGCTGCACCTGATCGCACTCTCCGGCGGCACGCGGCGCAACGCCATCCCGCGGGATGCCGCCGCGCGTCTCGCCTGCCCGGCCGGTGGAATGGAGACCTTGCGCCGGCGGGTGCGAGCGGCCGAGGCCCTCTTCCGGGCGGAATTCCCGGCGGAGACCGCCCTTTGCCTGTCGGTCGCGGAGGAGCCGTCCTCTCCCGGCCCGCTGGACGCATTGAGTGCCGGAGAGGGGGCGGCCTTGATTCACCTGCTGCTCGCCCTGCCCCACGGCGTCGCCCAGCTCTCGCCCGATTTCGAAGACCTGGTCCTCACCTCCGGCAACCTCGCCATGGCCGCGGTCAGCGCCGAGAGCCTTAAGGTGATCACGAGCCAGCGCAGCTTGACGAAGCCCGCCATGGACGCCGCCTCCGAGAGCGTCCGGGCGGTCGCCGCCCTGGCCGGCGCCCGCTGCGAGACCGAATCGGAGTACCCGCCCTGGGCCCCCGATCTTGCCTCCCCGCTCCTCGCCCGCTGTCGTCGGCTCTACCGCGAGCGCACCCAGACCGAGCCCCGGGTCAGCGCCCTCCACGCCGGGCTGGAGTGCGCCATCATCGGCGGCGTCTACCCCGACATGGACATGATTTCGCTCGGCCCCACGACCGAAAACGCCCACTCGCCGAGCGAGCGGCTGCACGTGCCCTCCTTCTGCCGCCTGCGGGGGTTTCTGGAGGCGCTCCTCGCATCTCTGGCGCAGGAGTAGGTACGAACGTTTCAGGGAAAGAGGCCGGTCAGGGAGCGGTTTCGGCCGCCGGCGGGCCGGGGCGGGATTCGCCCACCTCGCCCGCCGCGGCCTGGAGGAACTCGAGGTCCTTGCGGCTGCGCTCGGTCATGCGGGCCTCGACCGCTTCACGGTCAAGCCCCATGAGGATTTTGTATACGTTATATTTGGTCTTGCAGAAATAGATATCGAAAGACTCGCCCTGCCCCGGCGCCCGGTAGATGCGGATGCCGGGGATCTCCCCCTGCTGGGTGTACTCGGCCTCCGCGTTGACCAGCAGCGGCTCGATATCGTGCTTGTTCAGCCAGGGGATGCAGGCCCCCTCCATGCCCAAGCCGGGGTCCATGATCGAGCGGATCTTCTCGGTCACCCCGCCCACGGCGAGAATGATGTCGCCGGTGAGGGATCCCGTGACCCCGTAGCGCTGGTTGACGGGCTGCTGGATGAAGTCCGATATCAGGGCGATGTCCATCGCCACCGAGGCACTGTCCCCCTCCACCCCGCCGTGGGCCTGGATGTATTCCACGTGCATTTCGTAGCCGACGTTCGGGGCCCCGATGGCCTTCAGCACTTTCTTGATCGACGCCCGCACGTTCTGGGCTGCGGCTTTGGCGATCTCGCCCATCTTGCCGGGGGCGACGAGCTTGTCCGCGCTGCCCACGGTGATCTGGCAGTGGATCGGCAGGGGCTGGCCGACCATCTGGCCGCTCGAGGGCGAGTGGACGACGGCGAGCCCCACGACGTAGCCGATGGAGTCGGTCATCGAGGTGATGTATTTCTTGAGGTACTTCTTGTGCTCGCCGATCTCCCGGGAAAGGCTGCCCTCCAGGCTCAGGTGCTCCTCGAGCGCCTTGCGCACGTGGGCCGGCTCCACCCGCGGGGAGTTCTCCAGGATGGCCTCGAACTCGGCGGATCTGACGATCCCGTTGATCGGCCGCAGGATCCCGCTCAACTTGCCGTCCGCGGCGCGGCAGCGCAGCTCCTTGATGATCTCCATCACCGCACTGCGGGAGAACTCCCGCTCCTGGAGGCGGAAATCGGGCGGCAGGCGCTTGCCGAAAATATGTTCGCTGCGGCGCCGCACGCTCTCGTGGCCCTCGCGGCTGATCACCGTCCCCCAGTTGCGGCGGAACTCGCGGCCCAGATTCACGATCTCCTGCTTCACGTACTGCGCCGCCTGGCGGATGGTCTCCGGGGTTTCGGGCACGGCGCTTTCCATATCGATCACCTCGCCCTTGTCCTCGATGCGTGACAGAAAGGCCCCGTCGCCCTCCTGCGGGAGATAGGAGAGGGTGTCGTGGTTGCAGCAGGCGACGATGATGTTGTCCGCCCGCAGGGGGTTTTCCGAGCGGTCGGCGGCGCCGCTGCCGCCGTTTTTCCCGCCCTCGAGGATGTAGCGCTTGTTCTGCATGATCTCGAGGAGCTCCGCCATGTAGCCCATCTTGACCAGGGTCTTCAACTCGTCGACATAGATGATCGGGGCCGTGGCGTGGGCGCCGAGATAGGCGCGCTTGTGGCAGGGGGTGTGAAGGTTTCCCGACTGGTAGGGGTCATGGCGGAAGCCGCCCTTCATGTTGCGGGCGCTCGGCTCGGACACCCGCGCCATGAGCTCCCGCTCCTGGCGCGGGTCGTGAAGCACCTCGGGCATCAGGTCGTGCAGGTACTTCACGTCGTTGCGCATCCCCGGGCCGGATTCGCGCTGGATCTTCTCCTGGGCACGGTGGGTGCTCTCCTGCATCCGCAGGAAGATCGCTCCCATCCCGGCCAGCCCGGCCGCCAGAAAAAACGGGGGAAAAAAGAGGCCCGCACCCACCGCCAGGACGGCCGCGGCCGCGAGCCCCCAGCCCAGCCTCCGCACCGACCGAATCTCCGGCGCGAGGCTGAACTCCTCGCTGCTGTTCTGCGCTGTCTCCAGCGCCGCGCGCAGCGACGCCATCACCCGGTCGAGCGTTGCAGGGTCCTCGTAGGCCACCCGGACGTGGTTGCGGTCCTTGCCGGGGAAGGCCACGATCACCTCCTGCGGCCGCAGGATATCCCCCACCGAGCGGTCGAGCACCTCCTTGAACATCTCCGCCAGCATGGACTTGCCCGTGCCGGGACGCCCCACCATCAGGATGTGTCCCCGGTTCTGGGCGATCTTGCGGATCGCCATCTTGGCCCGGTCCTGGAAAATGACCCGCTCGATCGGGTCGGAGGGGGTGACGATGCTCGCGGTGTCCTCAAAGAACCGGAGCCGCTCATCGAGCGACCGCGGATAGTCCAAAAGCTCGCGGATCCATGCGTAATCGTCGGCACGGTAGTCAGCTGCCATGGGTGGCTCCGGTGATCGAGTCCAGCAGGTAGAAGCGGCCGGCGTCCGAGCTGAACGCACGGCGGCTCAGCTCCGCATACACGGCGGGCAGGCGCTTGCGCAGGGAGTCGAGCGCCCGCAGATCGTGCAGGATGGAGACCTGAGTGAAGAGCTTCTCCGCGCCGGCGTCGGCCGCCGGCAGATAGCTCAGAGAGACCGCTGTCTGCATGCTGTTCAACACCGGCTGGATGAGGTTTTTACTGCCGTCCGGGTCGTTCGACCGCAAGAGGGAGCGGTAGATTTCCGGGAGGTTGGCCTTGGAGTAATCCACCTCCAGCTGCCGGTTGAAGAACAGGCGCACCGGCCGGGCACTTCCGAGAAAACAGGCGTCAACCGCGCGCCGGAGGTCGGGGTTGGCCGCGAGCGTGTGCTCGAACAGGCTGAGATAGGACAGGACGTGCGGGTCGGCCAGACGAAAGTCCAGGTTCCCGATCGCGTTCAGCACACAGGCCGCCGGCGCGCCCCCCCGGGTGTAGGTCAACAGCCGGAAGGCGTTGGCCGGGTTGAAAGCGGCCGGGGGAAAGCCGCGCAGATCGAAGAGCCCCTCGGACAGGTGGGCGCGGTGCAGGGTGACCCGGACCTCCCGGCCGATGTTGGCGCTAAGGTAGCGTATCTTCTCGTCGAGGGTCCCCTGCAGTTTCAGGTAGGAATACCCGCCGCCAACGTCCTCGCAGATCCCGACGAGGTGCCGAAGCCCGGCCGTCTGGATCCGCGCGAGTTTCTGGGCAAAGGGGTCGAAGCCACGCAGCTCGTCGGCCAGCCGCCGGAGGTGGGTTTCCAGGTCCGGGTCGTTCATCGCCGGCACCTTGAGCTTGAAGCCGGACAAAAGCACCTCGGAGGTCCGTCCGGGTGCACGCCGGCGCACACCGGCCCACACCCGGTGCAGCCAGCGCACCGGAAGGCGCTGGCCACGATGGACCTCGCAGCCGACCAGCCGCTTGCGGATCTCGACCGGGCCCGGGTGAATGAGGTAGCGCCCGATCTCCGAGATCCGGCACTCCTTGACCGGGCGCCGGTCGGCCTCAGGATCGACCGCGAGCGGATCCACCGCGGCCGGGAGTGACTCCGCGATGACCCAGGTCCGAGAGCCGGCCCGCGCACCGGCAGGAGGGGGGACCGGAAGACTAGGCATGCGGCACCGGCTGTGGTCGTCCGGACCCGCCCGGCGGGAGATGGCGCTTCGAACGGGGTCTCATTTCAACGATTCGGCCTCTTTCCGATTGAACACCTGGGAATCCTCCAGCATGATCTCCAACTTGGCGAGGTCGACCTCCGACAGGTGCAACTCCCCCGCCTCCGCCGTGGCCGCGAGGGCGAGCGCCGGCTCATGGGCCACTCCGATCCCCATTTTCCGGCAGGCCTTGTTTGCAAGGCGCACGGTCAGGGAGAGCGCATCGTCGCTCGCCACTGCCTGCGCATGGTGGTCGCGCACCACGCGGCTGTATTTTTCCGGGAGGTTCCAATGCTGCATGAGGGCGTAACCGTGGGTCGTGTGCAGATCGTCCATGGCCGCCGTCAGCAGCGCCGCGGAGGGTTTCACCGGCAGCTTGCCGCCACGCTGCAAGTCGTCGATCACGGTCAGGATGAAGAGCTTGCCGACGTCGTGCAACAGCCCCGCGAAGAAGGCCTCGTGGGCGACCCCGTGCAGCCCGCAGTGCCGCGCCAGCCAGTGGGCGGCCATGGCGGTGCCGAGGGCATGCCGCCAGAGCTTGTGCATGACGCCGTTCATGAAGGAATCGGTGGACCGGAACTGGTTTTCGTGGGTCACCAGCATGACGATGTTGGCCACCTCGTTGATCCCGAGGCGGATGATGGCATTGCGCACCGTGGCGACCTGGGTCAGTCCCTTGTAGAAGGCCGAATTCGAAAATCGCAGCACCTCGGCGGTTAGGGCCTGGTCGCTCACGATCAGCTGTTCGATCAGCGCGAGGTTGGCCTCCTCGTGGCGGACCTCCTGCTGCACACGCGCGGCGGTGGGGTTAAAGACCGGCAGCCGGACGGAGTTGGCCGCAATCCGGTTTTCGACGATCTCGATGAAGGACGGGGGGGATGCCATGCTCACACCTCCAGCAGGCGGCGCAGTTCCGGCAGCGGCCGGGGCCGCTGCAGCCGGGGCAGGCAGCGCAGCAGCTCGTCGATGGTGGTAACACCGGCCGCCGCCTTGACGAGGCCGTCCTCCAGCAGGGTGGTGAGGCCCGCGGCCTCGATGCTGATGCGGCGGATCTCCTGGCTTGTCTGGTGCTGAATGATGGCGTTGCGGATCTCCTCGTTCAGGATCAGGAGCTCGTAGATGCCGACTCGGCCGCGGTAGCCGGTATACTGGCAGCGGACGCAGCCCTGGCCCTTTTGAAAGCGGGCGTCGACGATGTCGGCCAGGCCGTATCCGAGGCGCTGCAGGTCCAGCGAGGTGGGCCGGTAGGGGGCGGCGCAGTCGGGGCACACCCGGCGCAGCAGCCGCTGGGCCATGATGCTGACCACCGTCGAGGAGATCAGGAAGGCCTCGATGTTCATGTTGAGCAGGCGCAGGAGCCCGCCGATGCTGTCCTCGGTGTGGAACGTGGTGATCACCTTGTGGCCGGTCAGGGCCGCCTGGACCGCCACCTCCGCCGAGAAGGTGTCGCGGATCTCGCCGATCACGATCACATCCGGGTCCTGGCGCACGATGTGCCGCAGGGTTTCCTCGAAGGTCAACTGAATCCGCGGGTTGATCGAGCACTGGGCGATGCCTTCGATCACGTACTCGACCGGCTCCTCGGCGGTAATGATGGCGGTCTGGGGGTCGTTGATGTGGTTGATGCAGCCGTACACCGTAGTGGTCTTGCCCGAACCGGTCGGACCGGTGATGAGAATGACCCCGCTCGGCAGGTAGAGGGCCTCCTCCTTGAACCGCTCCACCATGGGGGGCGACATGCCGCTCTCTTCGAGCCGGATCAGCTGGCTTTGACGGTTGAGCAGGCGCAGCACGATCTTCTCGCCGTGGACCGTCACGTAGAAAGAGGCGCGCAGGTCGAGGTGGCTCTCACCCTGATCGACGACGAAACGCCCCCCCTGGTGGCGCCGTTTTTCCGTGATGTCGACATCGCACATCACTTTCAGGCGGTTGGTGACGGCGCCGTGCAGGACGGAGGGGAACTCATCGAAGTGAATGAGCACCCCGTCCTGGCGGAACCGCACCCGGGTGTGCTCCTTGAAGGGCTCGATGTGGATGTCGCTCGCCTGGCGCGTGACGGCGGCCTGGATGATGCCGTCGACCAGGGCAATGATGGACCCCTCGTCTGAGGCGGATATGCGCTCGCGCTGCTTCGCGCGCTGGGCGCGCTTGATCGCCCGCGCGATGGCGCTTCTGCGGGCGATGGCAGCCGTGAAGGCCGGACCGAAGGCCGCCCGCACGGCATCGAGGTCGGCCGGCTCCAGGGGATCGGCGAACGCGATCAGGGGCTTGCCCCCCTCCAGGCGGACGGGCACGAAGCCGTGGGCCTCGTAGGTGGTCGCGGGCGCCTTGAAAAAGAGCCGGGGGTCGATCTCCGTGAAATCCGGATCCACGTAGGGAAACCCCATCTGCTGCGAGAGCACCTCGATCAAGGCGCGCTCGTCGATCAGCCGGCGCTCAAGCAGGATCTCCCCCATGCGCTTGGGCGGATCGCTCTCGGCTCGAATGGCAAGCGCCGCGCGCAGGTCTTCCTCGCGGATCCGCCCCAGTTCGGCCAGAAGGCGTCCCAGACACACGGGTGCGGCATGCTGGCGAACGGCGGCCTTGATCTGATCGTCGGAAATGAACTTCAGATCCTTCAGCACATCGAGGATGGGGCGCGGTGTTTCCAGTTTGGACTGGACGCGCTGGGCGTAGACAAGCTGCTCGCGGCTCACCCGGCCGGTCGCGACCAGCGACTCGACGATGTTCTGCGGCGCGGGAGGGACTTCGCCCGGGAACTGGGGTCCGGTGCACGGATGCGCATCTGTTTGAGGTTTCACGCTGTTTCCTTATGATCCGCTGGGGATGGGCCGAACCGCCGGCGGACGGGTTGCATGCTCCCGGCCGGGCAGGAGGCGATCGGACCGCCGCGGCGTCGTGCCGTTTTTGGTATCGGCTCTTTGGTCCAAACTCTTTAGAGCCGGTGGAAGACAGAGGCGGGCCATCGGCGATGTACTCTGGGCTTGTCAGCTATCCGGGAAGGGCATATAATCCCGGACGTGGTCACACCCGGAGGAAAGCGAGGCAAGCGCACCGTATGGCCAATGTCTACTATGTCGATGGAAATTTCGTACCGGACGCGGAGGCGGTTTTCCCGATCAACGATCTCGGGCTGTTGAGAGGCTATGGGTGCTTCGATTTCATGCGCACCTACCGCGGCAAGGTCATCTTCATCAAGGACCACGTGCAGCGGCTGTTTCGCTCCGCGCACGAGATCGGTCTCGAGCTGCCGTGGACCGAAACCGAGATCGCCGACCTCGTCCAGGAGACCCTGCGGCGCAACCCGCCGGTGGAGTCCAGCGTGCGGGTCCTGGTTACCGGCGGCCCCAGTCCTGATTTCATCACCCCCCAGGGCAAGCCGCGGATCGCCATCATGGTCTCCCCGCTCAGCCAGTACCCGCCGGGGTGGTACGCCGAGGGCGCCCGAATCATCACGGTGCCTTACAGTCGCCCGATCCCCGGCGCCAAGAGCATCGACTACATCCGCGCGATCCTGGTGCTCGCCGAGGCCCGCCGCAAGGGGGCCATCGAGGCCGCCTACGTGGATGCCACCGGATCGGTCCGGGAGGGCACGACGAGCAATGTGTTTGCGTTTCAGGACGGAACCCTCGTCACCCCCGACCGCGACATCCTGCACGGCATCACCCGCGGAAAAGTGCTCGCCCTGGCCGACGAGCGCTTCCCCGTTGCCAAGCGCGAGATCTTGCGGGCGGAGCTGGTCGCCGCCGATGAAGTCTTCATCACCTCCTCCAACCGCCTGATTGTGCCCATCGTGCGGGTGGACGAGGATGTCATCGGCGCCGGGGCGCCCGGGCCGCGGACCCGCGCCCTGATGAAATCCTTCGAGGAGTACACGGCGCGCCTGGCCGCCGGCGGGGAGTAACCTGATTCAGAATGCGGGATACGCGCTACACGATACGGGATGAAAAATAGGGTAACGAATCGTAATTCCATAACTCAGCGGGCAGGGATTCTGCGCACCGGCAGGCGCCGGTGGGGGAGACAATAAGGAAGGGAGCCCATGGACTGTTCCGGTCTCTACGACGTGATCATCATCGGTGGCGGCCCCGGCGGGCTGACCGCCGGAATCTATGCCATGCGGGCCGCCCTCAAAACCGTGCTGGTGGAGATGGGGGCGCCCGGAGGGCAGATGAACTTGTCGGATAGCGTCGAAAACTGGCCGGGGGACGAGCACATCGGCGGCGCCGAGCTGTCGTTGAAAATGCTCAACCACGCCCGCTCCTACGGTCTGGAGATCCGCTCCGACGAGGTGGCCGCCATCGAACCGGGGCTGGACTGTCATGCAGTGCACCTGGCGGGCGGAGATTGTCTCAAGGCCCACAGCATCATTCTGGCCACCGGCGGCAGCCCGCGCAAACTGGAGGTGCCGGGGGAAAAAGAGTTCTACGGCCGGGGGGTCTCCTATTGCGCCGTCTGCGACGGGTTTTTTTTCCGCAACAAGTCCGTTGCGGTCGTAGGGGGGGGCGACTCGGCCATCGAGGAGGCGCTCTACCTCGCGAAACTCGCCCGTCAGGTGATCATCGTTCACCGCCGCGATCAGCTGCGGGCCGGAGCCCTTCTCCAGCAGCGGGCCAAGGCCGAGTGCCGGATCAGCTTCGCGTGGAATTCGGTGGTGACCTCGATTGAGGCCGATGCAAATGGAGTCAACGCCGTGGCGTTGCGCAACACCCTGACGGGCGGAAGCTCCGCGCTTGCCGTCGACGGGCTCTTCATCTTCATCGGGTTCGTCCCCAACAACCACCTCGTGCCGGCCGGAATCAGATGCAATGCCGACGGCTATGTCATCACCGATGAAAAATGCGCCACCATCATTCCGGGATTTTACGTGATCGGGGATTTGCGGGAGAAGTACGCCCGCCAGATCGTGCTGTCGGCCGCGGACGGATGCACCGCCGCCTTGGCCGCCGCCCACTACGTGGAGACGCGCAAAGCCGCCCTTGAATGCCCGCTGCCGGCGAAATGAAAGGGGCGGACCATGCCGTTCATCAAGCTGTGCGGGCTGACGGGCCGGGTGTATGTCCCGCCGACAGGCCGTCCCCATCCGCAAAAGCACCCCTGCCGGGACTGCTTCAACTGCCTCGGCTGCAGCGACGACCGCTGCAGCCTCTGCCGCCCGCCGTCCGCCGCTCGGCGGGATGGTGAAGAAAGCGCGCCGGAGAAGCAGCAACAACCGCCGCACGCCCTTCCGTCTCCCCCCACCGCCACGCGGCCGCCGACCTCCGATTGAAGCAGTGGTCAGAACTTGCTGGACTGGTATAAAGTCTTTGATCCAGACGACTTTGTAAAAACAGTTTATGGCGCCCGGCGCCATCCTAAGCGGTAATTAAGGGTCGCCCTTGTGGGAGTGGCTTCCAGCCACGATCATCGCGGCAACCAGCCTTTGCCTCCGGCTACGGCGGTCAGGAGATGCCGCTCCCACAGAATAAGAATACAACTTCATTGGAAGCCCAAGATCCCCGCCACGGCGGGAAAGCGCAATCCCGCCTTGGGCGGGGGAGATTGGGGGTTTTACGAAGTCGTCAAGACTTGCCGGAGAGCCGGTCCCAGGTCGCGCGTGCCGCATCCTGCCCCCCACCGGGGCCGGAGGGCGCCGTCTGCCCGGGGCCCTGGAAGCGTTGACCGCGCAGCCGGGCGATCCGCTCCTCGAGCGGCGGATGGGTGGAGAAGAGGCTCATCAGACTGCGGCCGGAGAGGGGGTTCACGATAAACATGTGGGCGGTCGAGGGGCTCGCCGCCATCGGCAGCTGTTTCGAGTAGGCCCCCAGCTTTTCCAAGGCGCTCGCCAGCCCCGCCGGGCTGCCGGCAAAGGTGGCACCGGCGGCATCGGCCATGTATTCGCGCGAGCGCGATATCGCCATCTGGATCAGCATGGCCGCGAACGGGGCGATGATGGACATCGCAATCATCCCAAGTCCCCCCCCGCTGTTCTGACCGTCGCTCCGGTGGCCGCTTCCCATGATGGCCGACCACCGGGCCATGTTGGCCAGCATCATGATGGCGCCCGCCATGGTCGCCGCGATGCTGCCGATGAGAATGTCGCGATGGCGCACGTGGGCCAGTTCATGGGCCAGCACCCCGGTCACCTCTTCCCGGCCCATGAGCTTCAGCAGACCCTCGGTCACCGCCACCGCCGCGTGCTCAGGATCGCGGCCCGTTGCGAACGCATTGGGCGAATCCTGCGGGATGACGTAGACCTTGGGCATGGGCAGACCCGCGCGCCGGCAGAGGTCCTGAACGGTCCCATAGAGCTCGGGGGAGTCCTGGGGGCCCACCTCCCGGGCCTTGTACATCTTGAGGACCAATTTATCGGAATACCAGTAGCTGAAAAAGTTCATGCCGGCCGCCACCAGCAGCGCAATCAGCATGCCCTGCCGCCCGCCGAGCAAATTGCCGACCAGTACGATTAAACCGGTCAGAAGCCCCAACAGAAGAGTGGTCCTGATCTGATTGCCCATTTATATGGTCCTTCGCCAAACAGGATAATAAGGTGAAATGATAATAGGGTGCCGACCGTCGGAAAGCAAGAGGTCACTTCATCCAAGCGGAATTCATTAGAAATTGAATAGGGCCAAAAAGGAGGTTGCGTTGTTTGTGAAACCGGTATAGGGTTGCTCCCGGCAGTTATCATCATCAGGATGCAACGGGTTAAAACCATACCCGGATGACCTCGATCGGCTCTGGGGTCGGAATCGGTTCGGCTCCCCAGCGTGACGATGTCATCGCCCCCGGCAGAAACACCCGATGCGATGAGGAGCTTATGAAAACCACTAAGCACTTGTTGCTCAGTGCGAACTCCTTACCCACCGGCGCGCTGCCGGCGCCGGAAGCCCCGACGGTCCCCCCCCTGCCCCCCTCCAACGTCACAGCCGCCGAGAAATGCCTGCTGGCCGCCACGTCGGCGCCGGAAGCTGAAAAACCGGCGGGGGACTCCACCCGCAAGATCGGCCGCGACCTTCTCGTCAACCGCCTGAATTTCGTTCATTTTCAGGATGAGTGCATTCAGGTCCATTTCGCCCATCGCCGCTACGATCGCCGACTGGTCATCCCGGCCATGCCGCAGCCCTGTTTCGGCGACGAACTGGAATGCCGGTGGGCCAAACCCGCCGACATGCCGGCCGTGCTCCAATCCTTCAATCTGGAATGTATCCTGGTCCCTCGCGGCCAGCGCTTTATCCGGGCGGTCCCCGAGGTCGTTGAGCTCACGGCCGAGGGCGCCCGCCTGCGACTGCCGACGGTCAGCTACGAAATCAGCCACCGCAAAGTCGAGCGGCAGTCCTGCCGCGACATCTCGGTGTATGTGCTTCAGAGCTCCTCCTCCTTCGCGGGGCGGCTCTTGGATTTCAACGCCTTTTCCTTCCGGGTGGAGCTTAAAGCGGCGCCTCCGCAGCGCTTCGACTGGATCGATCCCGCACTGCCGGCCAACGTCGTTTTTTTCAAAGGCCCCCAGACCTTTTTTTCCGGAGAGTGCAGCATCACCCGCAGCGCGGAGGGTGAATCGACGCGCTGCTTCGTCATGGAGCCGCTCAGGCAGGAAATCGTGCGTTACCGCAAGGCCGAAATCCGCAGCCAGCGTCAGGCCTTGACCCCCTCACCCAACCTCATCTTCCGGCATCCCCTCACCGGGCGGCGGGTGGACCTGAGCGTGATCGACCTGTCCGGGTCCGGTTTCGCCGTGGAGGAGGAGGAGCAGTCCGCCATTCTGATGCCGGGCCTGACCCTGCCCAAGGTCGAAATCTGGTTTGCCAACAGCTTCAAGCTCACCTGCAGCGCGCAGGTCGTGTTTCGCAAATTTATGGCGGAGAACGGAGTGAACCGCACCATTCGCTGCGGGTTGGCGCTGATCGACATGTCGGCGGAGGACCATGTCAAGCTGCTGGCCATGCTTCACCAGGGCAAAGACCGCAACTCCTACATATGCAACGACCTCGACCTCGATGCGCTCTGGGATTTTCTGTTTGAAACCGGGTTCATCTATCCCCACAAGTACGTCTCGATCTACCCCCGGAAAAAGGAAATCAAGGAGACCTACGAAAAGGTTTACACCCGCAATCCGCAGATCGCCCGGCATTTTGTCTACCAGAGCAACGGCGTCATTCAGGGCCACATGGCGATGATCCGATTCTGGCACAACACCTGGATGATCCACCACCACGCCGCCCGCAAGAGCGCCCTGAACAAGGCCGGCCTGGTGGTGCTGGACCAGATTTCCCGGTTCATCCACGACACCTTTCGCATCCAAAGCCTGCACACGAACTTTTTAGCCTGCTACTACCGGCCCCAGAACCGGTTCCCGCATAAGATCTTCGGTGGGTTCGCCCAGTTTCTCAACGACTCCAGGGCCTGTTCGCTCGACCCGTTTGCCTACCTGCACCTGAACCGCCCGCCCCAAGCCGAGGAGACGCTGCCGGAGCCCTGGCAGCTCAGACCTGCCGCCCAAAAGGATGTGGAGGATCTCAACGATTTTTACACCTTTACCAGCGGCGGCCTGATGCTGAAGGCGTTCGACCTCTCGCCCACGAACTGGCGCAAGGACGAGCTGTCCCAGGAGTTCCGGCGGCTCGGGTTGAAACGGGAGCGTCACCTGTTTGCCCTGAATCACGGCGAACGGATGAAGGCCTTCATCATCGCCAATGTTTCGGAAATCGGATTGAACCTGTCGGACCTCACCCATTGCCTCCAGGTCGTCGTCATCGACCCGGAGGAACTCAGCCCGGAGATCTTCACAACCGCCCTGCGCCGGGTGGCCCGCATGGCCGGGCTGGAGCAGGTCCTCGCCCTGGTCCATCCTACCTCCTACCTCCAAGGCCACTCGATTCCTTTTGAAAAAACTTATAATACCTGGGTATTTGACATTGTCGAGGCCGGCCAGCCCTTCTGCAAGTTCATCGGCCGCCTCACCCGCTACGTGTAGCCTACCTCTCACCCGTGCATGCGGACGCCATCGGCGGCGGGAACATCTCAGCTTCCGGCCGGCGGCCTTTTTTCCGGGACGGTCGATCACGCTTTCGCCTTGAAACCGGCTGTCAGGGCTGCTAATAAGGCGCTGGGCGATGTCATCGCCGCGCGACTATTTTGGGGGGGAGACACAAGGGTCATGACCGAAGAGCATACCGAACCAGCAACCGAGGAGAGTTTTGCCGCGCTGCTCGACGCATACAGCGTGAAAAAGGGCGCCGAGGCCCGCATCGGCGACCGGGTCAAGGGCCGGATCGTATCGATCGGCAAGGACGCGGTCTTCGTCGACACCGGCCGCAAGATCGATGCGGTGGTCGAGCGCGCGGAGTTGCTCGATGCCGAGGGGAACCTTACCGTCAATGAGGGCGATGAGCTCGAACTTTACGTGGCGGCGGTGGGCGAAAATGAGATCCGCCTTTCCCGTGCCGTCTCCGGCGCGGGCGGCGCCCAGGCCCTGCGCGAGGCCTACCAGAAAAAAGCCCCGGTGGAGGGCAAGGTCAAGGAACCCTGCAAGGGAGGGTTTGTCGTCGATGTCATGCAGCGGCGCGCCTTTTGCCCCATCAGCCAGATCGACCTTGCCCCGGTCAACGATCCCGCCGCCCATGTCGGCGCCACCTACCAGTTTCTGATCACCCGTTTCGAAGACAAGGGCCGCAACATCGTCGTCTCCCGGCGCAGCCTCCTCAACCGGGAGCTCGAAGTTCTAAAGAAACAGTTCATGGAGTCGCTCAAGGTCGGGGACGTTCTCGACGGCAAGGTCACGCGACTGATGCCCTTTGGAGCCTTCGTGTCGCTCTCCCCCGGCGTGGAAGGCATGGTCCATGTCTCCGAGATCAGCTGGTCGCGGACGGCGTTGCCCGAGGAGGTCCTGAAACCCGGAGACCGGGTGCGCGTCAAGGTGTTGGGCATCGATCCGGGGGTGGGGGAAAAGCCGCCCAAGATCGGGTTGTCGATCCGGCAACTCGAAGAAGACCCCTGGCTCAGCGTGGAGGAAAAACTGCGGCCGGGCGACGTGGTGAGGGGCCGGGTCACCCGCTGCATGAATTTCGGCGCCTTCGTGGAGGTTGCCCCGGGGCTTGAAGGGCTGGTCCACATCAGCGAGATGAGTTACACCCGCCGGATCCTCAAGGTGGAGGAGATGGTGAACCCGGGGGATACGGTCACGGTGGCGGTCAAGGGGATTGACCTCGAAAAGCGGCGCATCGCGCTCAGTTTGAAAGACGCCGAGGGCGATCCGTGGGCCGAGGTGATCGAGCGGTTCCCGGCGGGCAAGCGCGTGGAGGGGGTGGTCGAAAAAAAGGAAAAGTTCGGCATCTTCGTGCGACTGGCCCCCGGGATCACCGGCCTGCTGCCGATCGGAAGCATCAAACGGTCATCGTCGGCCGCCATGCTCGAGAAAATCCGGGAGGGTGAGACCGTGTCGATCGCAGTGGAAGAGGTCAATGTGCCGAAACGCCGGATTTCGCTCGCCCCGGCCGGCACGGACGAAGAAGGCGACTGGCAGAGCTTTTCCCCTGCCGCCAAAGGATCCTTCAGCGCACTGGCCGACAAGCTGCAGAGCGCTCTCGCCGCCCGCAAAAAGTAAGACGAGTTACACCCGATAGGTCTTCCGGTCGGCAAACTCCGCCTGCTTGCCTTCATTCCATTGGGAGACGGGCCTGAGATAGCCGACCACCCGGCTGTAGACCTCGCAATTGCGGAAACCGGTCAGAAGGGGGTTGGTGTTGAAGCACGCGTCGCACTTGGTGTAAAGCTTTTCCGGCTCGGGCTCGAAAAGCGCTCCGCCGCTGATGGCAAACCCCTGCGGGTCCAGGGATACCACGACCGTCACCTCCTTGTTGCAGTCGTGGCACTTGCCTTCGAAATTCAATGTGGAATCGCCGGGGCGGGATTCGAACATTTCATGCAGCCGCTCGATGGTCATCATGGGACCTTCTCTCCTCACTTGTTTTTTTGCCAGTCTAACACGCTTTCGGTAGTGAGTCAAACGCCGCCCACCCCCAATATGTTGATACGAACCACGGTCGGGCGGGGCCGGGCGGCATAGGAGGCAGCCATGAAAACCGTTGTCAAATGGGTGGGAATAGCGGTTGTTTGTCTGGTGGTGATCGTCATCGCTGCCCTGCTGATCATTCCGCACTTCATCGATGCCCGCCATTACCGCACGCCCTTCGAAAAAATGGTCGCCGAGGCCACCGGCCGTTCGTTCTCGGTCGGCGATGATGTACGCCTGTCGCTCTTCCCGTGGGCCGGCGCCTCCTTTTCCGAGCTGCGGCTGGGGAACCCTGCCGGTTTCGCGGAGCCCGAGTTTCTCACCATGCGTGCTTTCGAGGTGCGGGTGAAGCTGCTGCCGCTTCTCTCCCGGAGGGTCCAGGTGGAGCGGCTGGTGATCTCCGGGCCCAGGGTGTTTTTGATCACGCACAAGGACGGTCGTGTCAACTGGGATTTCGAGACCCGGTCCGCGAAGGGCTCGAAACCCGCGGCACCATCCGGGCCGCCGATCGACTCCCTGGCGGTCGGCGAGTTGAGCGTTGCGGACGGGACAATCACCCTGATCGACCACACGGCCGGAACCCGGCAGGAATTCTCCAAGCTGAATCTGGAGCTCATGGATGTGTCCCTGGACCGCCCGGTGCGTTTCTCCGCAAGCGCCGCGGTCAACGGAAAGCCCGTCGCCGCCCAGGGCCGCCTCGGTCCCGTGGGGGCGAATCTCGGCAAAGGGCAGGTGCCTTTAGAGCTTGACCTCGAAGCCGCCAACCACCTCAAGCTGCGCGTCAACGGCGGGCTTGAGAACCTGCTGGCCGGCCCGCGGGCCGATCTCACGATCGCGGTGGCGGAATTCTCCCCGCGGCGGCTGTTGGCCGAGTTCGGGCAGAGCGCCCCGGCCACCGCCGATCCCACGGTGCTCGAGCGGCTATCCCTCGCTGCCGCCGTCAAGGCCGACGCCGCCTCGGTCACGTTGAGCGACGGCCGGCTTGAACTCGACCAGAGCAAATTGAATTTCAATCTGACGGCGAAGGAGTTCGCCAAACCCAACCTGGCCTTCACGCTCGCCTTAGACCACATCGATCTGGACCGCTACCTGCCCCCGGCCGCCGGGCCGCAACCCGCCGGTGGGGCGGCACCGCCCAAGGGCCCGGATGCGAAGAGCGGTTACGGGCCGCTGCGCAGGCTAGTCATGGATGGGACGGTCACGATCGGCCGCCTGGTGGCCGGCAAGGCCAGGACCGAAGAGGTGAACCTGAAGGTGCGGGCCCGCGACGGGGTCATCTCCGTGGATCCTTTCGGTCTAAAGCTCTACCAGGGCAGCGCCGCCGGGAAAACCGTCGTAAACGTCAAAGGCGAACTTCCGGTCACTGAAATCCAATTGGCAGTGGACAAGGTGCAGGCGAACCCCCTCATCAAGGATCTCACCGGAAAAGATATCATCGAGGGGGCTGCCAACGCCCGCCTCAGCCTGTCGATGGTCGGCGATGACCCGGCCCGCATCAAGCAGAGCCTGAACGGAAACGGCCGCCTCGATTTTGCGGACGGCGCCATCGTGGGCATCGACCTGGCCGGGATGGTGCGCAACATCAAGACGGCCCTTACCGGCCAGGCCGTGACCGGTTCCCGTCCGCGCACGGATTTCTCGGAGCTTACCGTTCCCTTCACCCTTCTGGAGGGGGTCTTCCTGACGAAAGAGGCGCTGCTGCGCTCGCCGCTCCTGCGGCTACAGGCCGCCGGCAAGGCCGATCTGGTCCGGGAGACCCTGGACTTCCGGGTGGAACCCCGCATCGTCAGCACCATCAAGGGCCAGGGCGACGAAAGGGAGCGGGCCGGAATTTCGGTTCCCATCCTCGTCTCGGGCAGCTTCGCCAACCCCGTCTTTCGCCCCGACCTCGAGAGTATGGCCAAGGATTCGCTCAAGAGCATTCTGCCGACCCCGGGTGCAACAACCGATGCCCCCACCCTTAAGGAAAAGGCCGGCGGCCTGCTCAAGGGGATTCTGCCGGGAAAAAAATGAGGTGCCCATGACCGGACTCACCACCGCGTGGAAACTCACGGCCGCCCTTACGGCCGCGCTGGCCCTCGGGAGCTGCGCCAGTCTCGGAACCGGGCTCGAGCCCCCCCGGGTCTCGCTCGCCGACATCACGATCCAGCAAAGCAGCGGGCTCGAGACCGTCGTCCTTATAAAGCTGCGGGTGGTCAACCCGAACGACGTGATGCTGGATGTCCAGGCCGTCACCCTGGATCTCGAGCTAAACGACACGCCGTTCGCCTCCGGCGCCTCTCCCAGCGCGGTGAGCATTCCCGCCTTCGGCTCGGAGCTTCTCTCGCTCCAGGCCTACTCGTCCGTCATCCACATGGTGCGAAGCCTGATCGGGATCCACCAGTCCGGCCAGCTCACCTACCGTGCAAAAGGCAGGCTGCGTCTCGGTGGGATGGTGCCCCCGCTGCTGCCGTTCGATGCGTCCGGCACCTTTGACTTCAGCGAGTTGACCAAGGGCGGGAAGAGACCCTGACCGGCCGGATCGATCCCGCCGTCAGGTACGTTGCCGGCCGCGCGGTCGCGCCGCCCGCGCCCGGCCGCATGAGAGCCACTTTGTGAAAGGTCGTTGCACATGAAACTGGGAATCATCGGCCTGCCCCTGTCCGGCCGCTCAACGATTTTCGAAGCGCTGACCCGCCAGGGGGTGGACCCGGCCCTCCGCAGCGAGGACCGCCTCGGCATGGTGCGGGTGCCCGATGCGCGCGTCGACGCGCTGAGCCGGATGTTCTCGCCCCGCAAGACCATCTACGCCCAGGTGGAGTACCTTCTGCCCGGAGCGGGGGGGGCGAAGAAAGACCAGAGCCCCTGGCAGCCGGTGAAGGAGTGCGATGCACTGATCCACGTGGTTCGCAACCATGGGCCGGAGCGCAACCCGTTCCGGGACTTTCAGGCCCTCGACCAGGAGCTCATCCTCTCCGACCTGGTCCAGGTGGAAAAGCGCCTGGAGCGGATCGCGCTCGACCAGCGCCGGGGGAAGAAAATGAACACCGAGGAGCACCAACTGCTCTCCGAAAGCCGGAGCCTGCTCGAAGCGGAGACCCCCTTGCGCCGCCGGCCGGAGATTGCGATCTGCAAGGCCTTGAGAGGTTTCATGCTGCTCTCCGCCAAGCCGGTTCTGGTGGTGTTCAATAACGACGAAAGCGACGCAACGGAACCGGCCGCCGGCGATCTCACGGAACGGGAGCGCTGCCTGGTGCTGCGGGGCCGGCTGGAGCAGGAGCTCGCGCGCCTTTCCGCCGATGAGGTCGGGGATTTCATGGCCGGCTTCGGGATCACGGCCTCGGCCATGGACCTCATGATTCGCCTCTCCTACGAGGTGCTGGGGCTCGCCTGCTTCTTCACCGTCGGCAGCGACGAGGTCCGGGCGTGGACCATCCACCGGGGGATCCCCGCCGTGGAGGCCGCCGGCGTGATCCACACCGACTTTCAGAAAGGGTTCATCCGGGCGGAGGTGATCGCCTACGAAGACCTCATGGCCGCCGGCTCCACGGCCGAGGCCCGCCGCCGCGGGACGTTCCGCCTCGAGGGCAAGACCTACGAGGTCAAGGACGGCGACATCATCAACTTCCGGTTCAACGTCTGATAGAGGAGAGCGGAAATGGCGGCTGCCGATTGCGTAGTGGACATCCTCGCCCAGGGGGCCTGGAACGGGGGGACCCTCATCGACAACTCGATCTACGAGAACAAGGGCATGGCCTTCAAGGGGGGAATCCCGGTCACCCGGCAGACCATCGAGGAGCGCATCGGGGTGCGCACCCGCATGGTGGCCCCGACGGAGGCCCGGATCGGTATCCTCGCCTTCCAGGACCTGCTCGATGCTTCCGGGATCGACCCCGCCCGGATCCGCGTCCTGATCGCCGCCACCAATGTCGGCGAGGACAAATTCGACCCCGGGCCGACCAGCGTCTATCTCCATGACCGCATCCGGGGGGCCTGCCCGCGGGCGCTCGTGTTCGATCTCTACGCCGGCTGCCCGGGCTTCAACGTAAGTGTCGAGGCCCTTTACCTGCTGGCCCTCTCCGGGGCGCTGGCGGCCGGGGACCTGGCCGTGATCGTCGGGGCCGAGAACATCCACCGCGCCGAGGCCTTCAAGCCGCATGACACGAGCAACATCATCTTCGGCGACGACGCCGTGGCGAGCGCGCTCGAAATCGGGAGTCTTGCCGGAAGCTCGCGGCCCGGACGCGTGACGGCCGAGGTGCACCTCATCCCCGACGAGGATTTCATCGGCACGGTGGCCGGCGGCCTGCTGCCCTGGGCACGCGAAGGCCGGCTCGACGGGATCATCGTCGACAACCAGCTCGGCCGCATCGAGTGCCGGGTCCCGGCCACCGCCGCCCGGGTCCAGCACGCGCTGATGGAACGGCTCTTTCCCGAGGAGGCCCGGGCGGGGGCGTTTAAGAACTTCCGCACGGCCTTTGAGCTCTACGAGGGCTATAACGCCGGTTTCGGCTTTGATATCATGACCGCCGCGGCCGAACCGTCCGCCGTGCAGCGGATCGCCGCCGCCTACACGGCCGGGGGCCGATACCGTCGCCTGGCGGCAGTGTACTTGAAAAAGGGGGCGCCGGTCCGCCTGAGCCTCATCGAAGACTCGGTTCCGGTTCGGACCTCCCCCGCGTACGGCGTGGTCGATGCGCTGACCCGCAGCCACGGCAGTTTTGGCGGATTTATCGAGGCCCAGTTCGACGCGGAGGGGGTCTTCGGACGGATGGACGGGAAAGGGGTGTTCCTCTATGCCACCCGGGGCGCCAAACCCCACCTGACGGCGCTCCTTACCCCTCACCGGCTCACGCTCGAGGACATCGACCTCCTGATCGAGCACCAGGCCAACTTCGCCATGCTGCCCCTGACCCTCGAGCAGGTGCTGGCGGACGGCAAGCCGCCGGCGCGCGAGGCCGTCGCCCGCTTCCTGGCCGACAAAATGGTGACCAACATCCACACGCGCGGCAACTGCTCGGTCGTCTGCATGCAGCGTCTGCCCTACGACCTCGCGCGCAACGCGCTTCAACCCGACACCATCCAGGGGTTTGCCGTCAACCGCAATCTGAAAGAACTTCAGGCCGCCAACCTGATCCTGTATGACTCGGTCGGGGCGGGGATGACGCGCAGCTCGTTCCTGCGGCGAACGGAACAGGGAATCGAAAAGCCGATGGTCTGAGGCGCCGTTTTTCACCCCCCCACTCTCTCCCTCCCCTTGCGGGAGGGGCCAGGGGAGGGGAGTCCAAACCCTGTCAAGCGCCCTGCTCGAGACGGTGTACCACGCAGCCGAGAAGCTCACCCGAGAGGGGCTGGGACTTGATGTATTTGAAAAGCGACGCGACCTGGCTCGGGTGGACCACCGGGATACCCTCGGGGTTGGTGCGCTTGACGAACCAGCCCGGCACGACCACAACGGCCCGGACGGCCACCGCTTCGCCGACCCCCTGCTGAAGCCACTGCGCGAGCCGTTCGGCACGCTCCTCCGCCCGCCGGACGGTCCGATCGTCGGTGCGGCGCGGGAAAAACAGCACATGGCCGTTATAGGTCACCGTGGCGTTGCCGCCCCCCTTCGCGCGGGGCGGCCCGAAGCCGCTCGTGGTCTCCACCGCGAAGACCCCGTTGCGCCCCACGACCACATGGTGAACGCTCAGCCCGTCGCCGGAGACATCGTGGAAGATCCGATAGCCGTTCGGTTCGAGCGAATTCAAGGCGCGCACGACCTCCATCCGGCCGTTGTAGCAGCGGACAAGTTCCGCGCGCACCCGCCGCAGACGCAGGAGGTGCGTCAGGCTGCCGCCGAAAAACGCCGCACCGATCACAAACGATAGGGCCGCGGATCCCAGGCGCGTCTCGGGCTCTCCGAATGCCGCACCGGCCACGACCACCCCTACAAAGAGCGCCATAAACGCGAGAGTTCCGGAGGTGACATCACCGATCTCCTGGGCGACCTGCTCGCTCTCCGCCAGGATGGCTCGGCCGGGGCCATGCCCAGCCCCTCGGGCCGGCGGCCCAACGGCGGCCGCCTGCCGACGCCGGCGCAGGCCCCGGTAAAAGAGAACCAGCAGACACGCACCGGCCAGCAGCGCGAAGCCAGGAACGAACGTAGACGGAAACCGCATCGGCAGAGGATCCTCGGCTCTGAATAAAATAGCTTATTCTGCCACGGCCCGGCGAAATATGCCAGGGGCGAAATGCGCTTCAGTTTCGAACCGGGCGCCAGCGCCGATCCCCTCAGAGAAGGGGAGGAGTGGCACCGGAGTCGGACAGAGTTGACATGCGCCCTGGCATTGCCTACTTAGCAAGGCATTTGCCTTTAGCCGGACAGGAGGGACACTCACGATGCAGGTCACATTTTACGGAGCGGCGCGGGAGGTCACGGGGTCGATGCACCTGCTCGACACCGGGGCGGACCGCATCCTGCTCGATTGCGGGCTCTTTCAGGGCCGCCGGAGCGAGGCCGCCGAGAAGAACCGGGTGCTGCCCTTCGCTCCCGAGCTTCTCACCAATGTCGTTCTCTCCCATGCCCACACCGACCACTCCGGCCGGATCCCGGTCTTGACCGCCAACGGCTTCAACGGCCGCATCCACTGCACGCGCGCCACGGCCTCGGCCTGCGGCTACCTGCTGCCGGATTCGGCCAGTATTCAGGAATCCGACGCCGACTACCTCAACTACAAAACCGTGCGCGCCGCCCTCTCCCACGGCGGGATGCCCCGGCCGGGGGGTAGCGAAACCGTCGCCCGGCGCGAAGCCGCCAAAAAGGTGCTGAAAAAGGGCCGCCACGAGCTCGATGTCGCCGCCATCAACCGGCTGGCGGAGGAGCTGCGGCTGGAGCGCATCAAGCCTCTGTATACCGTGGCCGATGCCGAAAAAGCGCTCCGTTTTTTCGACGGCGTCCCCTACCGCCACCCGGTCGCGATCGGCAAGGGGATGAACTGCACGTTCTATGACGCCGGCCACATCCTGGGCTCCGCCATCAGCATCATCACCGCCCACACCACTGAGGGGCGCACGGTGCGTCTGGGCTTCACCGGCGACCTGGGCCGCTTCGGCAAGCCGATCTTGAACGACCCCACCCTGGACTTCGCCGAAGAGGACCGGGACCTGGATCTCTTGATCATGGAGAGCACCTACGGCGAAAGGCGCCACGAGCCGGTGGCGGACCTCAAGGCCGCCCTCCTGAAAGTGGTGACGGCGACCGTCCAGCGGGGGGGCACGGTCCTGATCCCGGCCTTTGCCTTCGGCCGCACGCAGGTGCTCTTGTACGTGCTGCACGAACTCGTCAACGAAGGGCGCCTGCCCGGTGTCCCGATCTACGTGGACAGCCCGCTCGCCACCAACCTCACGCGGGTCTTCGCCGAGCACCCCGAGCTATACGATCGCGACACTCAGGCCGAGTTTCTCGCGAAGGGACAGAACCCCTTCCGCTTCGACCAGGTGCGCTTCGTCGGATCGGTGGCCGAGTCGATGGAGCTCAACCGCCAGGACCAACCCCAGATCATCATCGCGGCCTCGGGCATGTGCGAAGCCGGCCGGGTCCTGCATCACCTGCGTTTCAAGATCCACAACGCGAAGAACACCATCCTGATTGTGGGCTACATGGCCCAGAACACCCTCGGCCGCCGCATCGCGGAGATGGGGGCCGCCTACGCGGCCGACGGGCGGCGAGGCGAGCCGCCGACCGTAAAATTTTTCAACAAGGACTATCCGCTCCGAGCCCATGTTGAAAAGATCGACGGGTTCAGCGCCCATGCCGACCGGGAGGAGATGCTGCGTTTTCTGAAGCAGTCCAACCTGAAAATAGCGCGCATTGCCCTGGTGCATGGAGAGGAGACGCAGGCGCTTTCGTTCGCAGACACCCTGGCGGAAGCGGGATTCCAGACCGTGGTCCCCCGGCGCGGCGAGAGCCTGAACGTGGGGTGATCCAGATGGCCACCGGCGGACACGACGCATGACTCTCCCCGCAGCACACCCCCCCGGCCGGCCGGCCGGCCTCCACCCGGCCTGGGTGATGCTCGCGATCTGCTTCGTCAACCTTTTCGTGAACTACTCGGTGCGGCTGGGCTTCGGCGTGGTGCTGCCCGAAATGATCCGGGAGCTGGGGCTCAGCCGGACGGCTGGCGGAACCATCTACAACAGCTACCTTCTGACCTACATCGTCGTCACCCCGTTCACGGGCTACCTTACCGACCGGCTCGGGGCTCGGCGGGTCATCAGCGCCTGCCTGCTGATGCTCGCGGCCGGGGTCCTGCTGCTGGGGTCGGCCGAGCACCTCTGGACGGCCTGCATCGCCTTCGGCCTCACCGGGCTGGGGGCGAGCGGGCTGTGGGTGCCGGTCATCACGCTCGTCCAGCGCTGGTTCTCCATCCGACGCAAGGGGCTCGCCCTGGGGATCCTCTCGACCGGCTACGGGCTGGGGTTTGCTGTCATGGGGGTGGTCTTCCCCTGGGTGGTGGAGCACTTCAGCTGGCGCTACGCCTGGTACTTTCTGGGGTTGGCGGCGCTGGCCCTGGCCGTGCCGAACAGCCTTCTCCTCCGAAGTGACCCGGCCGACCGCAACCGGCGACCCTGGGGGCCGCAAGAGACCCCGCCCCCCGCCCAGAGCCCTCCGGGCGGACGGGTGCCCCTGGGTCGGATCCTGGCCGAGCGCAATTTCTGGATCATCGGTCTCTCCTATTTCGCTCTCTCCTACGGGCTTTACGGATTCACCACTTTCATGGTGGACTACGCCACGCACCAGCTGAACTTTCCGCTCGGGCAGGCGAGCCTGCTTGCCACGGTCCACGGCCTTTTTCAAATAGCGGGGGTCCTGATCGTGCTGCCGCTGTCGGATCTGTTCGGGCGCAAGCGCATGATCCTGGTCTCCAACGCCTGCATCACGCTGCTCCTGGCCGCTCTGATCCCCGGGGGCATTTCGTGGCTTGGGCTCTGCGCGGTCACGGCCGCCATGGCCGTATTCTACGGCGCCACCTTCCCGATCTACGGCGCCTGCGCCGGGGATT
>JBFYWT010000205.1:0-5126 GCA_041310895.1 Desulfobacteraceae bacterium
CAGGATGATCGTCAACACCACCGGGCTCTTCAGGATCCAGAGACCGGACCGGCTGATCAAGGCGAACGCCTGCGCCGCCGCCCGGCCGCCGCCCTCCCCTCTTTCACCGGAGCACTCGGCCTCCTCCATCTCCACTTCGCGCATGCGCAGGGCGGTTACAAGCGTCATGACCGCCATTCCCAGGGTCAGGTAGACCGGAAAGCGCAAGGTCGTGGCGGCGCTGACCGATAAGGGCAGCCCCGCCCAGGCAAGAACCTTGCCGACCAGGTGCGGGTCGTAGACCGCCGCTCCCAGGCTCATGGCCACGATGTATCCGGCCGACTGAACTTTTAGCTGCCGCTCCAGCACCCGGCCCCAGGCGCTGCTCATTCCCGCCTTGGCCAGCGAATCGTAGGCCAGGGCCTCGTCGGCCCCGCTGGCGGATGCCTCCGCGGCGCCGCTGAGAATGCGGTTCAGAAGGAAGACGGCGAACAGGAGCTCCGGGTCCCCCTGCGGCACGAACGCCAGGAGCCCCATTTCCACCACCATCAAGGCCCCGGCCAGAACCAGGAGGTTCCTGCGGCCCAGGGCGTCGGCCAGGGCCCCCGAGGGGACCTCGAGGACCACGATGGCCGCCGCCCAGGCGGCGTTCAGCAGGGCGAATTGCTCAAGGCTCAAACCGAAATCGAGAAAGAGCACGGTGAAGACCGGGTAATAGAACCGGGCGTTAAAAAAAAGCCGGAACCAGATAAAAAGCGTTACGTTGCGCACCTCAAACGGGGAAGCGGTGGGGTCGGAGGTCATGCCGGGTTCACCTGAATCTGGTGTTTTGGGCCGATTGCTGGTACATTATAGCACTATTAGCAGAGTTCGCCCTATCTTTCGCGTCTACATATTGAGCAAGGCAGGCTGAATGCGCAACGGTACGAATGGCTACAATGCCGCCGACCTCGAGGTCCTGAAGGGGCTCGAGCCCGTCAAGCGGCGGCCGGGGATGTACACCGATACCACCCGGCCCAACCACCTCGCCCAGGAGGTGATCGACAATGCCGTGGACGAGGCGATTGCCGGGTATGCCGACCGGATCGAGGTCGCCCTTTTCAAAGACGGCTCGCTCGAGGTGATCGACAACGGTCGGGGCATGCCGGTCGACACCCACCCGGAGGAAAAGGTCTCCGGAGTCGAGGTGATCATGACCCGGCTGCACGCCGGGGCCAAATTCGGCACCAAGAACTACCGCTTCTCCGGCGGCCTGCACGGGGTCGGGGTCTCCGTGGTCAATGCGCTCTCCGAGCGGCTCGAGGTCGAGATCCGCCGAAACGGGCTCGTCTACCGGATGGGGTTCAAGGCCGGTAAAAGGGCCGCCGAGCTCAAGACCACCGGCAAGGCGAAAAAGTCCGAAACCGGGACGACGGTCCGCTTCTGGCCGGACGCCCGTTATTTCGAGACCACCAAATTTTTGGTGAGCCGCTTAAGACACACCCTGAGGGCCAAGGCGGTGCTCTGCCCGCGGCTTACGGTCACTTTTTTCGACGAGGCGAGCGGGAAGAGCGACAGCTGGTATTTCGAAGACGGCCTGAAGGACTATCTCGCCGACAGCGTCCGGGAGTTCGTGCGCCTTCCCGAGGAGCCTTTCGTCGGTCACCGCGAAGGCCCGGAGGAGTCCGTCAGCTGGGCGGCCCTCTGGCTGCCCGAGGGCGGGGAGGGGATCGCCGAGAGCTACGCGAACCTCATTCCGACCCCCCAGGGGGGCACCCACGTGGTGGGGTTCCGCACCGGGCTTCTGGCCGCGCTGCGGGATTTCGGCGAGTTCCGGGGGTTCATCCCGCGGGGGGTCAAGCTCACCCCCGAGGATCTCTGGGAGCGCTGCAGCTACATCCTCTCGGTCAAGCTTTCAGACCTGCAGTTTTCCGGACAGACCAAGGAGCGGCTCTCCTCCCGGGAGTGCACGGGGTTCATTGCGAGCGTGGTGCAGGACGCCTTTTCGCACTGGCTCACCCAGAACCCGGAAGCGGCCCAGCGCCTGTGTGAGATGGCCATCGAAAACGCCCGCCGGCGCCTGAAGGAGGCGGCCAAGGTCGTGCGCCGTAAAACAGGGGTTGGCCCGGCCCTGCCCGGGAAGCTCACCGACTGCATCTCGCAGAAGCCGGAGGAGAGCGAGCTTTTCCTGGTGGAGGGCGATTCGGCCGGCGGCTCCGCCAAGCAGGCCCGTGACAAGAACACCCAGGCCGTGCTGCCGCTCAGGGGCAAGATCTTGAACGCCTGGGAGGAGGACGTGGGGTCGATCCTCCAGTCCCGCGAAATCCACGATATTTCGGTCGCCATCGGCGTCGACCCCGGGTCGGGCGATCTCTCGGGGCTGCGCTACGGCAAGAACATCATCCTGGCCGATGCCGACTCGGACGGCCTGCACATCGCCACCCTGCTCTGCGGCCTGTTTCTAAAACACTTCCGGCCGCTGGTTGAGGCCGGGAAGATCTACGTGGCCATGCCCCCGCTCTACCGCATCGACCAGGGACCGAAGGTGTGCTACGCCCTGGACGATCCCGAGAAGAACGCGATCATAAAGCGCTTGAGCGCCGACGGGCGGAAAGGCAAGATCAACGTCCAGCGCTTCAAGGGGCTGGGCGAAATGAACCCCCTGCAGCTGCGCGAGACCACCATGCACCCCGAGACGCGGCGCCTGGTGCGGCTGACCCTGCCCCGTGAGGACACGAGCGCGGAGGTGCTGGACATGCTGCTCTCGAAAAAACGGGTGAAGGACCGCAAGCGCTGGCTGGAAGAGGAAGGGGACCGGGCTGAGGCCGCCCTGCTGTAAAAGCCGATTCAACACCTCGTCTGAGTCTCGATGGCGGCGTTGTCCCGCGGTTTGAAATGCTCACATGCACCCGTGTACGCTCCGCTTCCAACCCGCGGGACGCCTTGCCCTCAAGCCTGATCCGAGGTTTTGAATCGGCTTTTCTCCTAACCTCGGCCACCGGAAAAATGATAGGAGTGAGTTGCAATGGTTCGTTCGAAAGCCCTTCATGTTGAAAGCGTCGAGCAGCTGCCGCTTTCCGACTTCGTCCGGCCCGCCTACCTGAACTATGCGATGTACGTCATCATGGACCGGGCGCTGCCCTTCATCGGCGACGGGTTGAAGCCCGTTCAGCGCCGCATCGTCTATGCCATGAGCGAGCTTGGCCTGCGAGCGAGCGCGAAATACAAGAAATCGGCCCGCACGGTCGGCGATGTGCTCGGCAAATTCCACCCCCACGGCGACAGCGCCTGCTACGAGGCCATGGTGCTGATGGCCCAGCCCTTCTCCTACCGCCACCCCCTCGTCGACGGGCAGGGCAACTGGGGCTCGACCGACAACCCCAAGGACTTCGCCGCCATGCGCTACACCGAGGCGCGGCTTTCAGCCTATGCCGACATGCTGCTCGCCGAAGTCGAAATGGGCACGACCGAGTGGGTCCCCAATTTCGACGGCACCCTGCGGGAGCCGGTGGCCCTGCCGGCCCGGCTGCCCAACATCCTGTTGAACGGCGCGACCGGGATTGCGGTCGGCATGACGACCGAGATCCCGCCCCACAATATCGGCGAGGTGACGGCGGCCTTGATCCACCTGATCGACCATCCCACGGCGGGCGTCGCGGAGGTCTGCGCCCGCATCAGCGGGCCCGACTTCCCGACCGGGGCCGAGCTGATCACCCCGTCCGCGGAGATTTTAGAGGCCTATCGCACCGGGCAGGGCACCCTCCGGCTGCGGGCCACTTACGAGGCGGACAACGGGGACATCATCATCACGGCCCTGCCCTACCAGGTCTCACCGGCCCGGATCATCGAACAGATCGCCGCCATGATGCAGGCGAAGAAGCTCCCCATGGTGGCCGACATCCGCGATGAGTCCGACCACGAAGACCCCATCCGGCTGCGCATCATCCCGCGCTCAAACCGCGTGGACAAGGAGGTGCTGATGAGCCACCTCCTCGCCACCACCGAGCTCGAGAAGAGCTACCGGCTCAATCTCAATGTGATCGGGCTGAACCGCCGGCCCCAGACCCTGGGGCTGGTCACGCTCCTGACCCAGTGGCTCGAGTTCCGCAAAGAGACGGTGTTGAAGCGGCTGCGCCATCGGCTCGAGCAGATCAACGAGCGGCTGCATATTATAGAGGGGCTCCTCATCGTCTACCTGCACCTGGACGAGGTGATCCGCATCATCCGCACGAGCGACGATCCGCAGCCGGAGCTCATGCGGCGATTCCGCCTGAGCGAGATCCAGGTGGAGGCGATCCTGCAGATCCGCCTGCGGCAGTTGGCACGGCTGGAGGAGATCAAGCTCAAGGCCGAGAAGAAGGAGCTCGAGGTCGAAAAGCGCGAGATCGAGGCGGTCCTCGGCTCGGAGCGCAAGCTCAAGTCCCTGATCAAGCGCGAGCTGGCCGCCGATGCCGAAAAATTCGGCGACGCGCGGCGCACCCGGATCATCGAGCGCTCCGAAGCCCAGGCCATCAAGGAGAAAGACCTCACCCCCGCCGACCCGGTGACCGTGATCCTCTCCGCCAACGGCTGGGTCCGGGCCGCCAAGGGGCACGAGATCGACCCCGAGAGCCTGGCCTACAAGCCCGGGGATGCCTTCCTGAGCGCCGCGCGGGGGAAATCGAACCAGCTCGCCGTCTTCCTGGACACGACTGGGCGCACTTACTGCCTGGAGGCCCACAGCCTGCCCTCGGCCCGCAGCCTGGGCGAGCCGATCACCGCCCGCTTCGTGCTCCCGCCCGGGGCGCGGTTCGTCTCGGCCGCCATCGGGCCGGAGACCCAGATGCATCTCCTGGCAAGCGACTTCGGCTACGGCTTCGTGACCGAGATGGGCAACCTGCAGAGCAAGAACCAGAAGGGCAAGGCCTTGCTGAAGGTCCCGGCCGGTGCGAGCGCGCTGCCCGCCCTGTCCGTCGAGAACCCGGAAAACCAGCATCTCGCGGCCTTCTCTAACGCCGGCTACCTGCTCGTGATCGCGCTCAAGGACCTGCCCGTCCTGCCCAAGGGAAAGGGCAACAAGATCCTTCACATCCCGCGCCAGAAGCTGAGCGATCGGAGCGAGGTGCTGAAACACCTGGTCGTCTTCGATCCGCAGGATGCGCTCCTGCTTCAATCGGGAAAGCGCAGCT
>JBFYWT010000242.1:0-34050 GCA_041310895.1 Desulfobacteraceae bacterium
CGAAGTATCGAATTTGAAACGATGTTCAAGAATATCCATTGCAAGTTTTCGCCCGAAGGGCCATGCGGCTTTGAGCCGCTCCTAAATTCAAGCCACCGGCTTTGCCGGTGGTAGGGTGACTAAGGTTGCTGCGCTTTTCGATTCGGCCTGCGCCTTGCCCGCAGCCGTGATCCGAGGTTGTGAAACCACTTCTAAAATGCCTAAAATTTGAAACGGCACACGGCGGAGCGGGTTTATGGGGTTTGCCGGGTTCGTTTCACCAAACATCCATTCACCCAATCACCCAATCACCTATTCACTTATCACCAAACACCAAACACCAAACACTAACCCCTCTTCTTTCCGTGAGGTTTTTGAATGGAACAGTACGTCATGGCCATCGACCAGGGGACGACCGGCTCGCGGGTGCTGATCGTCAACGCGGCCGGCCACATCGTCGCCAACGCCTATTCCGAGTTCCCCCAGAGCTACCCCCGGCCCGGGTGGGTCGAACATGACCCGGAGGCGATCTGGCAGGCCACCCTTGCGGTCATGCGCCGGGCGCTGGCCGCCGCCGCCCTTGAGCCGAAGCGGATCGCCGCGCTCGGAATCACGAATCAGCGCGAGACCACCGTTCTCTGGGATCGCCGCACGCTCGCGCCGGTGCACCCGGCCATCGTCTGGCAGTGCCGGCGCACGGCCGGTATCTGCGAGCGGCTCAAGGCCGAAGGCCTCGAGGGGCTTTTCCGCGACCGGACCGGCCTCCTGCTGGATCCCTATTTTTCGGGCACCAAGCTCAAGTGGCTCCTGGATGAAGTTCCGGGACTCCGGGCGCGTGCGGAGTTCGGCGAGCTTGCCTTCGGGACCATCGACAGCTGGCTGATCGCACGGCTCACCGGCGGCCGCTGCCACACGACCGATTACACGAATGCTGCGCGCACCCTTCTCTTCGACATCCATGAGCGGGCCTGGGATCCCGACCTGCTGGACGTCCTGGACATCCCGGCGGCCCTCCTGCCGGAGGTGGGGGCCTCGGCGCGTGTGGCGGGACTCACCGACCCCGAGATCGCCGGCGCCGAGATCCCGATCGCCGGCATCGCCGGGGATCAGCAGGCGGCCCTTTTCGGGCAGGCCTGCTTCAATGCGGGCCAGGCCAAGAACACCTACGGCACCGGCTGCTTTCTCTTGATCAATGCCGGCCGCCGGCGGGTGGACCCGGGGCCGGGGCTGCTCCTCACCCTGGCCTGCGATTCCCGGGGGCGGCCCTGCTACGCCCTGGAGGGGTCGGTCTTCATCGCCGGGGCGGTGGTGCAGTGGCTGCGGGACGGGCTGGGCCTGATCGGCAGCGCGGCGGAGACCCAGGCGCTGGCCGAGAGTGTCCCCGACTGCGAGGGGGTGGTGGTTGTGCCGGCCTTTGCCGGGCTGGGGGCCCCGCACTGGGACATGCATGCCCGCGGCGGAATTTTCGGAATCACCCGCGGCACGACCCGGGCCCAGATCGTGCGTGCGGCGCTGGAGAGCATCGCCTACCAGACGCGGGATCTGGCGGGCGCCGTTGCGGCTGCCACCGGTGTGAAATTCAGCGAGCTGCGGGTGGACGGAGGGGCCTGCCGCAACGATTTTCTGATGCAGTTTCAGGCGGACATTCTCGATTGTGCGATCAACCGCTCCCGGTACCTGGAGTCGACCGCCATGGGGGCGGCCTTTCTGGCGGGGTTGGCCACCGGGTTCTGGAAAACACCGGAGGAGATCATCGCCCTGAGGTCTCCGGATAAGGTGTTTTTCCCGGAAATGGACCCCGAGCGGCGCGAGCGGCTCTACCGCGAGTGGCAACAGGCCGTCGAGCGGGTCAAGAGCAGGTCCTAACGCAGTCCCTTCAACCGCTCCAACCGGCTCGTGATCTCCGTGATCCGGATCCCGTACCTTTCCTTGCGGACGACCACCTCGCCGCGGGCGATCAGCACATCGTTGGCGAGGATGTCGACCGGTTCCCCCTCGAACTTGGCGAGTTTGACCGCGGCGCCGGGGCTGAGTTTCAGGAGGTCCCGGATCGGCAATTTGGTGCGGCCGAGCTCCACCGTGAGCTCCATGGGGATGTCGAGCAGGATCTCGAGCCCGAGATCCTCGGGGGCAGAAGCCGCTGGGGACGCCTCGCCCGCGGCCCGGGCAGGGATCGCAGACAGGGGCTGGCCTTGCGGCGGCGCCGGCGCCCGCCCAGCGGCGGGGGGGCGGCTGCCAGGGAGGCCGGCTTGGGTCTCCCCCGCTTTGTCGTGGATGTCTTTGGCGGCTGCCGGGGCCGCCGTGACGAGATCGGATACTTTTAACCCCATCCCCACGACCACGGTCCGGCCCTCGCAGGCGAAGGTGCACCGTTCATAGCGCTCGAGGTCCAAGGACTCGATCGTAACGTCGGATCCGGCGATGCAGGAGGCTGGGGCGAGTGCGCAGCGCAGGCCGGTGGCGGTGAGGGCGGATGTGAGATTGCCTCCGAGAATGTTGCCGATCTCCCCCATGAGGTCCCGGATTTCCTCCTCCCCCTCGACCTTCTCCGGGTCCACCCCGAGCTTGCCCGCCGCCATGATGCGGGCAAGATCCCCCGGCACGTGAACGCTCACGATCCCGGTAGCGTCCCCGGCAAAACACACCCAGGCGACGGCGCGCACCCCCTCGGGGTCGGCGGCGTCCACGCCTTCCGTGGGCGTGAGCGTCAGCGCATGCAGCGTGTGGAACACATCGATCGCCGCGGCGGAGAGCTGGGCCTTGAAGTCCATGCCGGCGAGCGTTTCGAGGTCAGCCTCCGGCATGCGGCTTGCGGTCTCCGGCGAGCCGGCAGCGAGGCCGCCGTCGGCGCTCGAAGTCCATTTCAACCCGACCTCAGCCACCACCAGGTGATCGGCGCACTGGAAAGCCCGGCGCTCGAAGCGATCCATGCTTAGGGAACGAATGGTAAAATCGGTACCAGCGGCGATCGAGGGGGTGGTGAGGAGGCAGGCGTGTCCGGCATCGTTCAAGGCCGATTGCAGATCCCCGCCGACAGTGCGGGTGATTTCGGCGATCAGATCGCGAGCGTCGCGGTCGGCGGCGTCGGCGGAGGCCGCCTGCCCGCGCCGGGCGGCCGCCATCACCCGGCCGAAATCGACCGTCACCTGCAGGTTGAATATGCCGGTGATCTGTCCGGCGAAATTGATGGTGCCCACCATGCGCTGGACCCCGCTGCCGGTCGGTGGCTCGATATCGGCCGGCTGAATATCCAGCGAGAGGAGAGTGCCGAAGGTCTCGACGAGCGAGCGGCCGATGCGAGAGGGGATGTCGATTGAATCCGGTGTGTCCATGGGGGCTGATAAAGTCTTATTTACCATATTTGGCGGCCACGGCGTCTATTTGCCGGGCCAGGTTGACGGCGCTGCGCTCCCCGCTGAACGATGCGATTTTATCTCCCTGCGGCGACAGGAAGAAGACGGCCGGGATGCCGCGTACCTTGTAGCCGGCAAAAGCCTCGGGCTCCTTGTCCGCGTCCAGGTAGATGGCGACCAGCTTGCGGGAGGCGGCGACGACCCGCCGCTCGGACCAGATGTACTTCTTCATCTCGACGCAGGGTCCACACCAGTCGGCGGTGAAAAAAACCAGGGCCGGCCGACCGGTTTCGCGGGCGAGCCGCAGGCCTTCGGCATGGCTGGTCACCCATTCGATCGTTTCACCCGCGCCCGCTCCGGGCTCCGTGAAACATCCTGCAGCGCCCGACAGGAGCCAGAGCATCAAGGCCAGCCCCGGATATGACAGCGGCCGTCTCACCGTTTGAGCATCTCGAAGGGGTCCCGCTCCCACTGCCGGCTATCGGCATCGGCGGAGGCGCCGTCCGAGCCGAAAAAATCGACGACTACCAGGTGCTCGCACATGGCCTTGATTCTCGCCGCCACCGGCAGGTGATCCGGGTGTTTCTGGTAGCGCTCGAGAGCCGGCACGTTGGCAAAGAGGGATACGATCGCAAAATCGTAGGACCGATCCGAGCGCAGGACATCCCGGCCGAACTCGTAGACCTGGATTTCCATGATCTTGTTGGGCAGATCGTTCAGAAGTGTCTCCAGCTCACGGATATCCGCATCGCTGGTCCCGGGTTTGAATTTCATCAGCACCACATGGTTGAGCATCAGGTCCTCTCGGGCTTCGGATGAAAAACGAATGAACTCATCCAGCGGCCGATGTTACTTGGCCGGGATCCACTCCGGCCGGCCGGTCAGTCGTACGGCGACATCCGTGAACCACACCCGGAATCCTTCGTCCGCTCCGCGGTGGTCGAGCACGAGCGTGAGGGGTCCGGCCCGGCGGTAGTCCTCCCAGGTCGTTATCCGGGTCGGTTTCGGGTCGCCGCCCTTGCGATAGATCCACTGCACAATTCGGTCGGATTTGTCAACGAAGAGCTCATAGACGTCGCCCGGGGTGTAGCCCTCGTTCGAGGGGTAGCTCACCACCAGCCGCTTGGCCCGGCCGGTTCCGATGGGGAGTGGGGCCGGGGCCTCGTCCGCCGTCACCGCCGCCGACCGGTCCCAGAAGAGCCGCAAGGGGAAGATCAGCCAGTAATTGTCGTTGACGAACCAGGGGTCGACCTTCTTGATCAGCTCGTTCGACGGGGGGCCGAGATCCGCCCGGTCGTAGACGACGGTGCCGCCCTGCTCCTCGGTTCCCAGAAAGGTGACCCGGTCGGTCTGCGGCATCCAGGCCCAGCGCCGGCTGACAACCCGGTCCCCGATCTTGGCGTTGAAGGTGTAGCGGATTTCCTCCACCTGGGTGAACTCTTGGATGCCGTATGCGCGGGCCAGCTGCTCCCGCACGGGGAAGGCGTTGGCGTGCACCGCCGCGGCCAGCAGCAAGAGCGAAAGAACCAGAACGGCGCCGGTCCAGATCCGGAGCCGACTCCTGTTGGTATGTATCATGGGATCCTCCTCGACCCGATCCGGCCATCCGGCCGGTCTCGTCTACGGGTTCTCGTATCCTGTGTATAATCCGGAAAATCTATAGCGGCTCATGGCGCAGAGCAGCGTTTCGTTTGCACGAAAGTTTAGCTAGGGTGGGAGTGGCTCCCGGCCTTCGCAGCCAGGCTGCTTCGGCGGAGGTGGCTCAAGCCACGATCCGATCGCGGCAGGATGCCGCTCCCACAGAAATTGCCAAACTTGCTTGATAAGATGATGGTTTGAAGCTCATGGGGGGAATTCTAGTACCTGCGGCCTTCTTTTGCAACGCTCACCGTATTTCGACGAGGCCGGAAGAGGGATGACCGGCAAGCGTCACCGGCCTCAACCGGTGGTCGCTTTACGCCGCCGGCCGCCGTGCGGCGGCCTTGCGGGCATGGACGATCTGGTTTTTCAGCTCGCTCAGGATGAAGCTGCTTTTCAGGCTGCGGGCGATCTCCTCTTCGCTGGGGGCCTTTCCCAGCGTGGCGGCCGCATGCGTGCGGATGGCTCCGATTCCGGCGCCGATTTCCTCGATGAAGTAGCCGGCCCGGGCGAGGCTGTTGCCGGGCCGGCCGCCCGCCAGGTTGAAGCGATAGCGCGGGGCAAGGACGTCCTCCGATGCCGGAGCTTCGGCCGGCTCCGGCGGCTTTTTACGCAGGTAGCTGATCTGGTTGGTGATCTCATCAAGGCTGAAATAGGTTTTCAGGGCGGCAGCGATTTCATCCTGGGTTGCCTCGGTTCCGGTGGAGCGCGCCACGTACATCATCACGGCCAGTATGGCCTGCTGGGTGCTCTCGCCAAGTTTGATCACGCGGCACCACCGGTTGGGGAACGAGATTTCCGTAGGTTCAGGCCGAACGTGAAAAGCCGTGCAGCTCTCCCTGCGGATACCTGCACGGCCTCCGATCTTGCCTCAGCGGACGGAAAGGGTCAGAATTCCCCGAGCGGGCGGTCAAACGTCCAATCGAAGGGGGCCTGAACCAGGGCCTCGGTGGTGGCGTCGACATTGCCGCCCATGTAGGCGAACGGGTAGCTCACAACCCAGAAGACGGCCCCGATCGCGGTGGCGCAGATACCTATCGGCCGCATGGCCACGGTGTCCCAGATCATCATGCCGCCGGAAGGCTTATCGGCCTCCATGTGCTCGGCCGCCTGCAGGGCGGGTGCCAGCGGGGTCAGCATGAACGCCGCCGCCAAAACTGTGATCATCGCAAGTTTTCCGAATCCAACCATGACACCCTCCTTGACTTCAAGAATCAGACGATTTTTCAAAATTTGAGATTGACGACTTCCGGTGAAGCGGGGTATGGCCTTTCTCGTCAGCCCATACCCATTTGAGAGCCCTGCGTGAATCGGTCGGGCGACTCAAGTAATCCTATTATACATCATAATCGGCTGCGAATTCAAATTTTTTAAATCTTCCATTTATTCCGGAGAGTTGTATCGGGGCCAGCTCTCCTCCGGTGCCGGCGTTCAAAAAAGTCCGTGAAAGAGCTCCACCGATGGCAACCCCCAGCGATATTCTCATCGAAGTTGCCGTCGCCCTGCCGGTGCACGGCACCTTCACCTATCGGGTGCCGCAGGCGCTTTGTGCCGCGGTCGGCATCGGGATGCGGGTGCTGGTGCCCTTCGGCCGCCGCCGTGCGACCGGCTATGTGATGGGGCCGGCTGTGCGCGAAGAGCGCCCCGAGATCAAGCCCATCCTGGGGGTGATCGATCAGCACCCCATCTTCCCCCCGGCCTTGACCGATCTTTTCCGCTGGGCGGCCGACTATTACCTTCACCCGATAGGAGAGGTCGTCAAAACGGCGCTTCCCGGCGGGCTGACCGTCTCCGAGACCCCCGTCTTCAGCCTGTCGGGAGAGGGGCGCCGCCGGCTCGATGACTCCTCTCTTTCCGCCGTCATGCGGGCTGTTTTGGGTCAGCTTTCCGGCGGGCCGCTTTCCGCCGCCGGTCTGCGCCGCCGGCTCGGCGCGGAGCTCCGGCCGGAGACATTAAGCCAGCTGGCGGCGCAAGGGCTGGTCCTGAAGGAAACACGCCTCAAAGGCGAGCGGGCGAAAACCCTCTATGAAACGCGCCTGAGGCTCCTGCGCCCGGATCTCGGCTGCGAAGGGCGTTCCCCGAAAAAGGCGCTCATCCTCCAGGCGCTCGCAGCGGCGGGGGAGCTGTCGCTGCAGGAGTTGACGGCGCGGGTGCCGGGAGCAGGCGCCCACTTGCGCGCCCTGGCCGCCTCCGGCCGAATCGAACGCTACGCGCGCCGGGTCTTCCGGGATCCGTTCGGGGACCCGATCGAACCGGACGCGGCGCCGGTGCTCACCGCGGAGCAGCACTCGGCCGTGGCGGCGATCGAAGCGGCCCGGCCCGAGGGGTTCCGTTGCTTTCTCCTGAACGGGGTGACCGGCAGCGGCAAGACCGAAGTCTACATGCGGCTTGCGGCCGAACGCCTCCCCACCGGTCGCGGCGTACTGGTCTTGGTCCCGGAAATCGCGCTGATCACCCAGACCGAACGGCGGTTTCGCGCCCGCTTCGGGGAGCGGATCGCCCTGCTTCACAGTGGGCTCTCCGATGGGGAGCGCTACGACCAGTGGTGCCGGATCCTGGAGGGAGGGGCCCCCATCGCGATCGGCGCCCGTTCGGCGGTGTTTGCGCCCTTTGCGGATCTCGGGCTGATCGTCGTGGACGAGGAGCACGACACCTCCTACAAGCAGGAGGGGGGGCTGCCCTACAGTGCGCGGGACCTGGCCGTGGTCCGCGGCCGCCAGTGCGGCTGCCCCGTGATCCTGGGGTCGGCCACCCCTTCCCTGCAATCCACTTACAACGTGCGCCGCGGGAAATATGTCGAGCTCAGGCTGCCCCACAGGGTCCGGCAGCGGACGCTGCCCGAGGTCCGGGTCGTGGACCTGCGCACCTGCCGCGACCTGCGCGGGCCCGGGCGTTTCATCAGCGCCGAGTTGAAGCAGGCCCTGGAGGAGACCCTCGCCCAGGGCGACCAGGCGCTGCTCTTCCTCAACCGGCGCGGATTCGCCAGCTTCCCTGTCTGCGCCGCCTGCGGCAGCCCGCTGCGCTGCCGGCACTGCGACATCTCCCTCACCCTGCACCAGTCGGCCCAGGCCTACCGCTGCCACTACTGCGGGTTCAGCCGGCCGGCCGGGGCCGGCTGCGAGCGGTGCGGGTCGCACAACATCAAGCGCCTGGGGCTCGGCACCGAGAAGGTGGAGGAGGCGGTGCGGGCCCTTTTTCCCCAGGCGCGCATCGCGCGGATGGATCGCGACACGACCGGACCCAAGGGGGCCCTGGTCGGTCTCTTGAAGGGGCTGCGGGAGCGGACGATCGACATCCTGGTGGGCACCCAGATGGTGGCCAAGGGACACGATTTTCCGGACATCACCCTGGTGGGGATCGTGTGCGCCGATCTCTCCCTGAGCTTCCCGGATTTCAGGGCGGCCGAGCAGACCTTCCAGCTGCTGGCCCAGGTGGCCGGCCGGGCGGGCCGCGGCGAACGGCCGGGGCGGGTGATCCTGCAGACCTACACCCCCGATCACTTCAGCATCCGCACGGCCCGGGACCAGGATTATGACTCTTTTTATCGTCACGAAATCGAGTTTCGCGAGGCGCTTGGCTATCCGCCGGTCACCCGCATGGTGCAGCTGCGCATCGCGGGCCGGGATCCCCGGCGCACCCGCGCCACTGCTGAGAAGCTCGGCGCCGCCTGCCGGGCACTTCTGGCGGCGGAAACCGGCTTTGCCCGGATGATTCACGTCATGGGCCCGGCCGAGGCGGCCCTTTCGCGGATCGCGGGCCACTACCGCTGGCAGATTCTTCTGAAATCACCCCGCTCAGGGCCGCTGCAGCGGTTCGTTCGGCGCCTTTTGGCCGACGGCCCCCGTGGCGTAGGCGACCGGCAGGTGCGGGTCGGGGTGGACGTGGACCCGCTGTTTCTCATGTAACCGCGCCGGCGCGGATCCCCGCCCCCGATGGCTCGTTTTTCCATCGATCCCGCTTGACTTTGATACGGGGCTTCCATAATATCCGGACCTTTACACAACTGGGTGGCGCTACAACAGCCGCTTGCACCCCGGATGAGATCAATGGGCGTAGACACCTAACAGCGCCTCATGGCGTGGGGTGCGCTGCTTAATCCGTAAGCAAGTTCAGTTTTTGTGGGAGTGGCTTCCAGCCACGATGACATCGCGGCAAGATGCCGCTCCCACGGGAATAAAACCCAACCTACTTGGCAGTGGGGGAGTGTCATAGGAGCCTCATGCTGAACGAAGTCAAGGTCGTCGCATTCGACTGCGATGGGGTGATGTTCGACACCGCGGAGGCCAACCGCGCCTACTACAACCACATCCTGGCGCATTTCGGCCGGCCGCCCATGGACGAGGAGCAGCTGCATTTCGTGCACGCCCATACCCTCCACCAGTCCCTGGAGCACCTGTTTGCGGACGAGGCCGAGCGCCGCGAGGCCTTGGCCTTTCGGGCCACGATGGACTACGGCCTCTTCCTCCGTTACCTGACCATCGAGCCCACTCTGATCGGCTTGCTCGATTGGATGCGGGAACGCTTCAAGACCGCCATCGCCACCAACCGCACCGACACCATGGACCGGCTGCTGCGGGAATACGGCCTGCTCGAGCGCTTCGACCTGGTGGTGACCTCTCTGGACGTGAAGCGGCCCAAACCCTCTCCGGACCCGCTGCTCAAGATCCTGACCCATTTCGGCATCGGGCCGCGCCAGGCGGTCTTTGTCGGGGATTCGGCCATCGATGAAGCCACGGCGCGGGCCGCCGGGGTCTGGTTCGTGGCCTACTGCAACCCGGCCTTGGATGCCGATCGCCACATTGGCAGCCTGAAGGAGCTGGAGGCCATGCTGGGCGGCGCGGTTCAGAATCGAAGGATTTCAGGAGAGTGACTGATGATGGAAGCTGATGAGCGCCACAACGGGGACGACCCCGTGGAGGATGACGCCTCGGAATGGTCCCGGCGGCGGCTTTGCAGCGACGGGAACTGCATCGGGGTGATCGGTGCGGACGGCCGCTGCAGGGAGTGCGGCAAACCCGATGCCGGGGGCGGTGAGGCCGCACCCGTAACGGAGGAGGGCGAACCGACTCCGGCGGCCGCTGACCGCCCCGATGAAACGGCGGAGGCAGCGCCTCCGCCGGAGCAAGGTGCGGACGATTGGTCCCGGCGGCGGCTTTGCAGCGACGGGGACTGCATCGGGGTGATCGGTGCGGACGGCCGCTGCAAGGAGTGCGGCAAACCCTATGCCGGCTGACCCCGGAAGCGCCCCGGCGGAAAGGGGTGCGGAGGAGGGACCCTACCGATGAAATGCCTGCCGCTCCATGAGCTCGTGGATGTCTGCGTCAGCGTCGATGTGAAGTTGATCTACCGCAAACCGGGAACGGGCGACCTGCGCTTCGAGTTGGTGCGCCGGGAGGCCCAGCTCAAAGCCCAGCACATCGGCAGGACCCAGGAGGCGGCGATCGCCGACGCCGTGCGCACGGCGATGGCCGAGGAGGAGATCGGGGCGGGCTGACCCGCCCCTGGGCGACCTGGTAAAGAGCTCTCTCAGGCGGCTTCCTGGCGGGCCGGCAGCGCGATGGTGAACACCGTCCCGCCTCCCGGAGCGTTGGCGGCCGAGATCCGGCCGTGGTGGTCTTCGATGATCCCATGGCAAATGCTCAGCCCGACCCCCATCCCCATGGGCTTTTTGCTGGTGAAGAAGGGGTCGAAAATGCGCTCCAGGTCGGCCTCCGGAATCCCCGGCCCGTTGTCGTGCAGCTCCACCAGGATCTCATCCCCCCGGTTCATCGTTCGGACCCTGATCTTGCCGCCCTTTCCTGCGGAGAGGTGGGCCTTTTCGAAGTAGCCGGGCACCCCGGTGATGGCTTCGACCGAGTTGTTGACGAGGTTCATGAGGACCTGGGCCAGCTGCTGCGGGGAGGCGAAGAGGGTGGGATTCGCGGCGGCCAGTTCGAGCTCCGCCGAAATGATGTTCTTCTTCAGCAGGCTGCGGACGAGGGCCATCATGTTCTCGACCACCTGGTTCACGTCGGCCGGTTGTTTCTTCTCCTTGCCGGGCCGGTTGAGGTCGATCAGGTTCTTGACGGTGTCGCGGATGCTGTTGAAGGCGTTTTTCAGGAGATCGAGCTTGCGCGTCAGGTAGGTGTCGTCTTCGTAGTTGGACCGCACGACGTTGAGAAGCGCGCTGATGCCCTGGAGCGGGGAGTTGATCTCGTGGGCGATGGAGGCCGCCAGCTGGCCGGTGGCGGCCAGCCGCTCCGAGCGGATGAGCTGGTTGTGCAGGAGCCGGGTCTGAGTGATGTCCCGGGCCACGCACAGGAAGCAGGGCATGCCGGCGTACATTACCCGGCGGACGCTGACGTCGAAGCTGATCATCCGGCCGCCCTTGGCCTTGAGGTCCATTTCGTACCGGCTCTCGCCGTCGGCCTGGGTCTGCGCGAGGATCTTTGCAGCCAGTCCGGCCTGCGCCGGGGAGGCCATGTCGGCCAGGGAAAGGGCTGTTAGTTCCTCCCGGCTGTAGCCGGTCTTTTCCAGCAGGCGGTCGTTGGGTTCGATGATTCTGCCGGCGGCGTTCAGGATGAAGACCCCGTCGCCGACGTTTTCGAAGAGCTCCTTGTAGCGGATGAGTTCCTCGGCGTTCTTGAAGTCGGTGGTCTCGCTCGAAATGATCGTGGCGGCGACGACCCGACTCTGCAGGCGCAGCGGGCCCACCCGGAACGAATACCAGGAAGGGCGGTTCGGGTTCCCCGTGCGGATCTCAAACGCTTCGACCTGGCCGGTGCGCAGGACCCGTTGCACGATCTGCTCGGCCAACCCTCGTTCGGACTCCGGCAAAAGGTCGTACAGGCGGCGGCCGGTGACCTTCTCGGGGGGCAGGCCGATCAGCGAGTGGTTGACGAAGCGGATGACGCCGTAGTGATCCACGGTCATGATGGTGTCCGGTGCGGTCTCCACCAGCGAGCGCCAGAGCTCCTCGGATTCGTTGAGCCGCTGGGTCGCTTCGTTCAGCCGGTTGATGATCGATTGGGCGTGCGACCCCAGGATGACCAGCAGGCAGAGCACCACCACGCGGATGTAGATGTCGTAGAGGTCGGGTCCGATCAGCTTGGCGATCAGGTTGTACTGGTTGGAGAAGAAGATGCTCAGAATCGAGTCCAGCACCCAGTAGACCGTCGCGATGAGCACGACGGCAAGCACCATCGAGTCCGATGTCGGGCGTTTGCCCAGGGCCTGCGCTTTCATGGCGAGACGTCCCCAGTTTCGGGTTGGTCCGGATCGACTGCGGAGTTGTCGTCCCATAACACACTTCGGGCTGAATTTTAAAGTCCTTCGTTCCAAAGATTGCCGATGGCCCCGCTGTTTACAAGCAGGGGCGTAAAGGGTTTCGCTTCCGACCCGGCGTCACCCCTTCGCCCAGCCCCTCCCTGCCGCTGAGGGAGTAGCGGGGCCGATTTTTTTTCTTGTGGCAATGCATACAAATCAAATCAGATAAAGCATTGCGGCGCATTGTTCGTTGTAGGTTGAATTACAACAGCAGCGCTGCAGGCGATTCAGCGAAAGGCCTATCCATGTCTACCCGGGCGATCCTCCGCCTGACCGAGGCCAAGATCCCGTTTGAAATCGTGCACTACGATCATCTGCGCAAGGGGGCCGAATATGCGGCCTTTGCCACCGGCTTCTCTTTGGAACGCACGGTCAAGACTCTTGTGCTGGCGGCGGGGCCCGGCCGTTATGTCCTGGCGCTCGTGCCCGGCGATCGCCAGGTGGACCTGCGGCAGCTGGCCGCACTCCTTGCGGTCAAACGGGTGCAAATGGCGGACAGCGCCGCGGCGGAGCGGCTCTCGGGCTACCGGGTCGGTGGGATCAGCCCCTTCGGTTTCAAGCAGAAACTGCCGGTCGTGATGGATGCGAGCCTGCTCGCCCACGAGAGCATCCTGATCAACGCCGGCCGCCGGGGCACCATGCTGCGGATGGACCCTTCTGTTCTGCGGGATGCGCTGGATTGCCGGGTCGCTGCCATCGGCGAGCCGGATTCTCACGCCGCCCATTGAAACCCTACGGTTGCGATCCTATTTTTGACCCATCTCAGCAGTGTTGTTCCCCGCCGCACGGCAGGTGACAATTCTGCTGGCCGCGTGCAGGAGGATCCCATGAGGACCAAGCTGATCGTTTTGGTGACGATGATCGCCGCGGCGGCGCTGACCGTCTCCGGCGCTGCAACCGAAAAACCGATTGGAAAGACAACCGACATGAGCATGAACAGCAACGACTATCGCAAGGCCACCTTTGCCGGCGGCTGCTTCTGGTGCTCCGAGGCCGACTTCGAGAAGGCGGAGGGCGTGATCGAGGTCATTTCCGGTTATACCGGGGGCAAGAAGGAGAATCCGACTTACGAAGAGGTCACCTCGGGCGGGACCGGGCACTACGAGGCCGTGCAGGTGAATTTTGACCCGAAGAAGATCACCTACCGGCAGCTTCTGGATATCTTCTGGCGGCACGTGGACCCCACGGACCCGGGCGGCCAGTTCGTGGACCGCGGCCCCCAGTACCGGACGGCGATCTTCTACCATGACGAGGAGCAGCAGCGCCTGGCCGAGGACTCCAAGCGCGAGCTCGACCGCTCCGGCCGCTTCGGCAAGCCGGTGGTCACGGAGATCCTTCCCGCCGCCACCTTCTACGCCGCCGAGGATTACCACCAGGACTACTTCATGAAGAACTCCCTGCGCTACGGCCTCTACCGCCAGGGGTCGGGGCGCGACCAGTTCGTCCGCCAGGTGTGGGGCGCGCCGGCGAAGAGCGCAGGGGGGCCTGCCGCCGGCTCCGGCTACGTCAAGCCCAGTGACGCGGAGCTTAAAAAGAAGCTCTCCCCCATGCAGTACAGCGTCACCCAGAAGGACGACACCGAGCCGCCCTTCGAGAACGAATTCTGGAACAACAAGCGCGAGGGGATTTACGTCGACGTCGTCTCCGGCGAGCCCCTCTTCGGCTCGGCCGACAAGTTCGATTCCGGCACGGGCTGGCCGAGTTTCACGCGCCCGCTGGACCCGAACTTCATCGTTGAAAAGGTGGACCGCAGCCACTTCATGGTGCGCACCGAGGTGCGCAGCCGGTTTGCCGACTCCCATCTGGGTCACCTCTTTCCGGACGGGCCGCCGCCGACGGGGATGCGCTACTGCATCAACTCCGCGGCCTTGCGGTTTGTGCCCAAGGAGAACCTGGAGAAAGAGGGGTACGGGGAGTACCTGAGCCTATTCAACAAGAAGGGGTAACGGCAGGAGGCGTCCTGGCGCGGATTGACTGGCGCAGCCGGCCGGCGTAAGGTGGGAACGGATTTTCCGGTCCCGATCACCCGCGATGAGGAGGGGCGCTCTCACCTTGTTTTCCGCCATTCAACCGGTCGCGCCGTTTTTGGCTTGGCTGCGGAACTACCGCGGGCATCACCTGCGCGCCGATTTGGTGGCCGGCCTCACCGTGGCGGTGGTGGCGGTGCCGCAGTCGATCGCCTATGCCCTGATTGCCGGTCTGCCGGTCCAGCACGGGCTCTACGCCTCCATTGTACCGACCATCGTCGCCTGCCTGTGGGGCAGCTCCGCCCACCTCATCACCGGGCCGACGACGGCGGTCTCCCTGGTGGTCTACTCGACCCTGGTCGAGGTGGCCGCTCCCGGGAGTGCCGCCTACACCCAACTGGCGTTCCTGCTTGCCCTGGTGGTGGGGGCGATCCAGATCGGCATGGGACTGGCCCGGCTGGGCGCGCTGCTCAATTTCGTTTCCCACTCGGTCATTTTAGGCTTCAGCGCCGGGGCGGCGGTGTTGATCGGGTTCAAGCAGATCCCAGGCTTTTTAGGTCTGACCCATGCCGGCGGCGGATCTCTTCTCAGCATGCTGCCGGAGGTGATCGCCCGCCTGGATGAAACGCACCTGATCACCCTCGGCCTGGGAGTCCTGAGCATTCTCATCATCGTGGGGGCCAAGCGGGTCCGGCCGCTCTGGCCCGGCACCCTCATCGCCTTGGCGGTCGCGGGGGCCTTGGTGGCGCTCCTGGAGCTGGAGGGCCGCGGTGTCGCCGTCGTGGGCGCGATTCCCTCCGGCCTGCCGCCGCTGGAGCTTCCCTGGCAGGCGGCGGATGCGCACTGGGGTCGGCTGGTCCCCGGCGCCCTGGCCATCGCCCTCCTCGGGTTAGTGGAGGCGGTGTCGATTGCCAAGGCCGTTGCCGGGCAAACCCGCCAGCGGCTGAACGTCAACCAGGAGTTCATCGGCCAGGGGATGTCCAATTCCGCCGCCGCTTTTTTCAGCGGGTACCCGGGCAGCGGATCCTTCACCCGGTCGGCGGTCAATTTCCGCTCGGGGGCCAAAACGCCGATGAGCGGGGTGGTCTCCGGCATCGCCGTGGCCGGGGCCGTCATCGTGGCTGCCCCGCTGGCGGCGCATCTGCCCATGGCCGCCCTGGCCGGCGCGCTCCTGGTGGTGGCGGTCGAGATGGTGCGGGTCGCGGAGATCCGGCGCACCCTGCGCGCCACACGCAACGACGCCGCCGTGCTGGTGGTCACCTTCTTGTCCACCCTTTTTCTGAGCATCGAGTTTGCCGTCTACGTGGGGGTGCTGCTCTCGATCGGCCTGCACCTGGCCAACACCTCCCACCCGCGGATCTACTCGACCGTGCCGGATTTCAAGACGGGCAAGCTGGCCCCTTCCGCCAAGGGAGTCATGTGCTGCCAGATGGACATCCTGCGCATCGAAGGGTCGCTTTTTTTCGGCGCAGCCGCCTACGTTCAGGAGGATCTGCAGCGACGGTTGAAAAGCCACCCCGAGATGACCAGCATGCTGGTCCGCATGCACCAGGTCAACAACCTCGACGCCAGCGGGGTCCATGTGCTCGAACTGCTGGCGCAGGAGCTCCGCGGCCGGGGCGGGGGGCTCTACTTTTCGGGGGTGAACAGCCGGGCGTTTCAGGTGTTCAAGAACTCGGGCCTGCTCAGGGAGGTGGGGGAGACCCATTTCCGGGGTACCACGGGCTCGGCCATTCGGCAGGCGATGCGCGAGAGTTTCTGCCCGTTTGTCTGCGCCCAGTGTGAGTATGAGGTCTTCGTCGAATGCCGTGAGCTCAAGCAGGGGAACTGGGAGGTCCTGGGGAAAGGGCAGCAGCCGCGCTGCGGGTTGAAGCCCGGGCACCGATTGCACTGAGCACCGGTTCAACGCCGCCGCGCCGGCTGCCCCGCAGCGCCCGCGGCGGGGGAACCCCGGTCTGATCCGCCGGAGGCCGTTTTCACCAAATACGAATGATGGACTCCCAAGAAGTCATTTTTTAAAGGATACAATTTCATTAAAACCCAAGATCAAGGCGCGCGAATTCCCTGGCGCGAGGCGTATCCCGCCGCGGCGGGACCGCAGCGACTACCCCGCCTTGGCGGGGTGAAGCGCAACGCAGCGATTGGGTTTTTTACGAAGTGGTCACGAATGAGGTTGCCGTGAAAATCCTGGCCGTCGCCGATGAAAAGCCCGCCTCGATCCGGGCGCTGGACGCCGCGCTTCAGCTCGCCGCGCGCACCCGCGCCGAGTTCGGGGTCATCACCGTCCGCTCCGGCACCCATGCCACCGAGGAGGTTCCCGCCGTCGGGGTGGAGATCCCGGTCGGGGAGCGAAACTCCCTGCCGGCGGGGCTCCGGGTCCTGCTGGGTGCCGCCGACCGGCTGGTGGCGGCCGGAGTGCTCACCCCCTTCAGCACCATCAAGCTGCGCGACCTGCCTCACGGGCACCTTTTTTTCCTCCAGCGCGCGGACGGCGAGCGCATGCCCTTCAGTGAGCGTTTCGGGGCCCTGGTCGAGGAGTTGAACCAGGAGATCGACGCCACCGGCTACAATCTCGTGGTCATCGCCTCCCCGCGGCGCGGGGCGCTCGGCCGGTTCGCGTCCATGAACCTCCCGCGCAAGCTCGCGCTCGATCTGCACTGTTCGTTCTGGATCGCCCGCAACGGGACGCCGGACAGCCGTCTGGCGGTCTGCGTGGACGGCTCACCCTCCTCGCGACGCATCTTCACCCTGCTCCAGAAGCTCCTGCCGGCCCTGCCCGGCTCCGTGGACCTTGTCTGCGCCCGCCGCGCCGGCGACCTCGCCGAGCAGATCGCAACGGCCGAGCACTACCTGGCCAAGGCCGCGCAATGGCTCAAGCGCCAGGGCAAACCGGTCCGGGTGTTGACGCCGGCGGGCAAGAAACGCTTCGAACTGATTCTCTCCGCCGCGGGCGCCGATGCGGTCATCGTCATGGGCGAAAGCCACATGCACGACGTGCGCCGTCGCGCCCTCGGGAGCCTGCCGATCAAGGTGATGGCGAGGACCGACTCGAGCTTCGTTCTCGCCAAGCTCGCGAACGAGCCGGGGGATGAGGTCTTCGAGGACGGCTGACACGTTGCCGCAAAACGACGCCTCAGGCGCTGCGGCGGCGATATAGGGCCTTAGCGCAGGGTTCTGTCGGCCAGCTCTTTCACGGCGCTCAGGTAGGCGTCGAACCCGCGGTACAAGATGTCGTTGTGATCGGCCCCCGGGATCTTGAGCAGGCGCTTTTCCGGGGAGGGGCAGGCATGGTAGAGGGCCTCGCCTTCGGAAAAGGCGATGATGTGGTCGAATTCGGCATGGATGATCAGGGCCGGCTTGTTCCAATCCCGGATCTTTTCTATGTTGCCGAATCCGTCCGCTTCGTTGAACCCGATCGCCTGCGGGTCGATGCCGAGAAGCCTCAACAGCGGCGCCGCGAAGGCAAAGCCGCTCTCCACCACGAGGCCGGCGATACGCTCCTTGTGACGGCTGGCGAGCTCCAGGGCCGACGCGCTGCCGAGCGACCGCCCCATGACGATCACAGGCCCGGTGAACCCCTCGGCCGTGAGCCAATTGCAGGTGAAGGCGAAGATGGCATGGCAGTCCTGCATCATGGCGGTGATCGTGGGGCTTCCGGTCGATCGGCCATAGCCCCGGTAGTCGACCGCCAGAAAGTTCAGCCCCAACCGGTTGTAAATGGGGCCCAGATCGTCATAGTCGGCCGCGATCTCCCCGTTTCCGTGGAAGAATAGGAGATTTGGAGTAGAAGGATGTGTCGTGTGGAACGTCCCCCCGATCCGGCAGCCGTCCGCCGTCGGAATGAGGACATCCGTCGCCCCCGGAGGAGCCTGCCGCCGCCCGACTTCCCCGCGTGGGTGAAAGAGAACCCTCAGGACCTCGGGCCGGTCCAGACGGGTATAATCGATTCGGAAGAGATCCGCCATAGGATCCATCGTTCAGTTCATCTCCTGGGGACCCGGTGTCTTTCCATAAAGGCCGCCAACTGGAACTCGCGATTCACTCTTTCAATACCTCCGGTAATGAAGTAACACCTTTATAACCATTCGGCTCCCGGTTTGCCAGCTTCGTTGCGTCCCGCCCTGCGTCTCTTTTCTCCGATGGAAAGAGGGAAAGGTCCGGATGAGAGGGGCCGGTGGTTATCCGGCTGATGTCGAAAAGGTCAATACGGAGTAAGTTCAGGAGGAGACCCAATGATCTACGACCGGTTCGAAAACTTGGATCTTTATTTCCGGCCGGGGACACGCCTGCACCGGGCGCTGGTTTATGCCCGTGATGCCGTCCGGAATACGGCCGAGGGGCGCACCGACATCGATGGGGACCGGCTCTATGCCGCGGTGGCCGTTTACGAGACCGGGGCGGCGGACGAGCGCCGTTTCGAGGCGCACCGGAAATACATCGACGTCCAGGTGCTGCTGGAGGGGGAGGAGCGGATTGATGTGTCGCTGGAGAGCCGCCTTTCCATAACCGAGCCTTACGACGCGCATCGGGATGTGATGTTCCTCACGCCGCCGGCGCACGCGGCTTGCCTGCCGATGCGGCCCGGCTGGTTTGCCGTCTTTTACCCGCACGACATCCACCGGCCGGGGGTTCATCTGCGGGCGAAGCAGCCGGTGCGCAAAATCGTGGTGAAGGTGGCCATGGACTGACCCTCGGGCGCACGGGGGCGCGGTGACGATTGCTAACGAATTGACGGTTCCAGCGAAAAATGAAATACAGGGGGTGCTGGCAGACGGAAAAGGCCTTATGGTAAAGGACAAAAGGTCCACTTGGAAGCTTGCTCGCCATTGGTGGGGCTGTCGGATAAAAGGGGAAAGGAGGGCGCCATGAAAGAGTCGGTCCTGAACGAGATGACGGTTCTTGCGGTGGATGATGAAGTGGATGTCCTGGATACGATCGAGGAACTCCTCTCTCTTCACGCTCCGCAGTGCACGATCGAGAAGGCCACCACATTCGACGAGGCGAGCCGGAAGCTGAGCACCAAAGTCTACGATGTCGTCATTCTGGACATCATGGGGGTCCAGGGGTTTGACCTCCTCCGCATCGCCTCCGGCCGGGATATGCCGACCGTCATTCTGACCGCCCATGAACTGAATCCGGAGGCGCTGAAAAAATCGATCGAGCTGGGCGCGCGCGCCTATTATCCGAAATACAAGTTGCCCGACATCGCCTCTTATTTGGAAAGCATTCTGAAAAACGACTACAAACACGGGTGGGGGAATATTTTTCAAGAGCTGCGAGGATTCTTCGATACGCGTTTCGGCAATCAATGGATGGATTCGGACAAAACGTTCTGGAGCAATTTCGAAGAAAAGATCGCCGTCCACACCAAAAAACTTATTTGATCGCCATCAGGTGCCGCCGCCACCCGCGATGATGAAGGGCGGATGTCGCCCTCTTCAGCGTGGCCGCAGGGCGCCTGGCGAAACATTAATGTGCCAAGCGGCTTCCTATTCCCCGGGGTCAGCATCCAGCCGTTAAAAACCGTTGCTTATGTTTTTAGCCATGTGCTCTCATTTTAAAACGTTCCATTGTTTCCTGCCCCTCTGGTTAAAAAATGATGGATAGACGGATGTCCGACAAACACCGGGCCGTGCGGCGCAGCGTCAGGGACTTTTGCGAGCGCGAGTTGCGGCCGATTGCGGCGGAGATCGACGCGGAGGCTCGCTTTCCCTGGGAGGTCGTGGAGAAGATGGCCGCGCTCGGCTATTTCGGGATCCAGGTGCCGCCCGCGCTCGGCGGCGCGGGCCTCGATGCGCTCAGCTATGCCGTCATCATCGAAGAGATCTCGCGGGTGTGCGGCGCCATGGGGCTCTGCATCGCGGTTCACAACAGTGTGGCCGTCTATCCCTTGATGGCCTTCGGCACGGACTCCCAGAAAGAGCGCTGGGTCCGGCCCATGGCGCGGGGAGAGAAGATCGGCGCCTTCTGCCTGACCGAGCCCAACGCCGGCTCCGACGCGGGGGCCGTGGCGGCGACGGCCATCGGCGGCGACGGCCACTACACCCTCAACGCCAACAAGGTTTTCGTCACCAACGGCGGAGTGGCCGATGTGTGCCTGATCTTCGCGCGCACCGACCCGGCCGCCGGCCGCAAGGGGATCAGCGTGCTCGTGGCGGAACGGGGCATGCCGGGCTTCACCGTGGGCGAGCTCGAGGACTTGTGCGGGATGCGCGCCAACCCGGTCGGGTCGATCCGCCTCAACGACTGCCGGGTGCCGCGGGACCACCTCTTGGGGCGGGAGGGGAGCGGGCTTCAGATCGGACTTGCGGCGCTCGATGTCGGGCGGGTGGGCGTTGCGGCCCAGGCCGTCGGTATCGCCCAGGCGGCGCTGGAGGAGGCCGTGCAGTATGCCAAGCAACGCCGCACCTTCGGCGTGCCGATCGAAGCCCACCAGGCGATTCAGCTGATGATCGCCGAGATGGCCACCGAGGTGGATGCGGCCCGGCTCCTGGTGTATCGCGCCGCCGAATTGAAGGACGAGGGCCTGGCGTTCTCGAAGGAGTCGGCCATGTGCAAGCTCTTCGCCGCGGAGGCGGCCTGCCGGGTGACCGATGCGGCCGTCCAGATCCACGGCGGGTACGGCTATTCCAAGGCATACGCCGTGGAACGCTACTATCGCGACGCCCGCGTGACCCGGATCTACGAGGGCACTTCCGAGATCCACAAACTGGTGATCGCGCGCGCCGTGCTCCAGGAGTGATCCCCCCCCGCTCTCTTCCCCAAGGAGTGAGAAAGAGGGGTGGGGGGAGGAGGCCGGCAGGTTCCAGACAATTTCAGGAAGGTGGTTTGCGCCATGCAGGAAAGGCCCATGGGCCCCCATATCGTTGTCTGTATCAAGGCCGTCGTCATCAAGGCGTCGCGGGGGCGCACCGTCCGCGTCCCGGACAATGTCCGCCTGAACCCCTTCGACCTGCCGGCGATCGAATCGGCCCTCCAACTCAAGGCATGCATCGGTGGCGGTGTCACGGCCCTCTCCATGGGGCCGCCGTCCAGCCGCAGCGTGCTGGCCGAGGCGCTGGCGATGGGGGTCGACCGCGCCGTCCTGGCGTGCGATCCCTGCCTGGCGGGGGCGGACACCCTGGCGACCTCCACGACCCTCGCCGCCGTCCTGCGGACGCTTGCGCCGGTTGACCTGGTGCTCTTCGGCGCCCGGACGTCGGACAGCGACACCGGCCAGGTGGGACCGCAGACCGCTGTTGCGCTGGACATCCCGCTCGTGACCGGCGTTCAGCGGATCGAACCGAACGGCGACGGGCTGCGCGTGGAGCGCACCATGGACCACTGGGTGGAGACCTTCGAGGTGGATTTGCCGGCCGCGCTGACCATCCTGCCCGAGGCCGCCCGCGCCCGGGACATTCCGCTCGGCGGGTTGGCCCGGGCCTTCGACCAGGGGCAGGTCGAGCGGCTCACCTGCGCCGACATCGGCGAGGCGCCGCAACGTGTGGGGGAGGCCGGTTCCCCCACGCGCGTGCTCTCGATCACGCCGGTGGCGCTCGAACGGCGCTGCCGGTTTCTGGAAGGCGAAACCGCTGAGGTCGCCGACCAGTTGTTGAATCACCTGATGGCAGAAGGACTCATCGATTGAACACGGGACCGACGCTGACCGGATCGGGCGAAGAAGAGGGGCGCATGGCCCACGCCGCACCCACCGGCGATGTGTGGGTTTTCATCGACCCGCGCAGCCGGATCTTTTTCGGCTATTCTCTCAATGTGCTCTGCAAGGCGCGCCAGCTCGCCGCCGCCACCGGGGGACAGGTGGCGGCGTGCCTGCCGTCGGCACCCCGCGGCACGGTCCCGTTCCGCTCCGGGGACGACGCGTGCGTGCTCTCGGAGACGGCCGAAACGGAGTGCCTGAACCATGGCGCCGATCAGGTGATCGTGCTCGAGAACCTCCAGTTCGCTTCTCTACGGGCCGATCTCCTGGCCCCGGTGCTCGCCGGCGCCGTCCGGGAGGACCGCCCGCGCCTGGTCCTGTTCGCGCTGACCGACCTCGGCCGGGAGATGGCGGCGCGCGTGTCGCGGCTGTGCGCCGCCGGCCTCATCGCGGACTGCAAGGATCTGCGCGTCGATCCGAAGGGCCGGCTCATCGGGCTCTGCCCGGGGTGGGGGGGGAGCGTCATCTCCGAAATAGCCTTCGCCGAGGGCTGGGGCACCGGGTTTGCGACGGTGCAACCGCACTGCTGCCGGGCAACACCGGTCGGCGCCTCGCGGGGCGAGGTGATTCGACGGGCGGTGGCCGAGGTGCCGGCTCCGCGCGGTCTGCGGCTGCTGGATTCGCGCCCGGCCCCCGCATCGCACCGCAAGCTGGAGACGGCCGAGATCGTCGTGGTCGGCGGCGCCGGGATGGGCAGCGCCAAGGCCTTCGGCCGGGTGCGGGAGCTGGCGGCGGTGCTGGGTGCGGAAGTGGGAGCGACCCGGCCGCCGGTGATGGACCACTGGGTGGACGAGCAGCGGCTGATCGGGCAGACGGGCAAGCGCGTGGCCCCCCGGCTGCTCTTCTCCATCGCCACTTCGGGCGCCGCCCAGTACACGGCCGGAATCATGGAAGCCGGCACGATCGTGGTCGTCAACCGGGATCCGGGGGCTCCCATCTTCGAGATCGCCGACATCGGCATCGTGGCCGACGCCAACGAGTTCCTGCCGAAATTCGCCGAGCGCGCCAAGCGCGCCGTGATGCGGCGGCTGGCCGACATGCTCTGCGAGACGAGCGCGGCCGGGGAGGGCCGCCGCGGCTTCGGCGCCCGGTTGAAAAAACTGCGCGACGGCCGCGGATGGAGTATCGAGGAGCTAGCGGAAACGACCGGTCAGACGCCGGACTTCATCGAGCAGGTCGAAGCGGACGGGGTCTCACCGCCGGTAAGCTTCCTGCTGCGGTTGGCGGGCGCCTTCGGCGTGGACCCGGGCACCTTCCTGCGCAAAGAGGAGCAGGCGACCATCCGCGACCGGCGCCTGGAGTCCTATGTGCGGCGCACCCAGAACTACTCCTACCAGACTCTGACCGAAGGCCGGGAGCACGACCACCTGCGGGCTTTCATGGTCACGGTCGAACCGCACCAGGTCCACAAACCGGTCGCCTACAAACACGAAGGCGAAGAGCTTATTTACGTCATGTCCGGCGAGCTGGAGCTGAGCATCGGCAGCAAAGTCGGCGTGCTGAAGGCCGGCGAGCACGCCCACTTCAATTCCGACATCCCCCACAAGCTCAGGAACCTCTCCGGCGAGCATACCCGCTGCCTCGTGGTGCTGTACACCGTCTGATCTCAGGCCAAGGCCGTGCCCAGCTGTTTCATCGGACCTCGGCCGTTCGGATGATCCGCGCCAAGAGGTTCGGCACGAAGCGCTGAAGGTAAACCCCCAGTTTCTCCTTGCCACCCAGGTAGACTTCATTGCGCTCGGCTTCGATGGCCGGCACGATCTTTTCGGCGCAGACCCCGGGGTCCATCCCGATGCTCTGGCCCTTTTCCATGCGGCCCAGGGTCGAGCCGTCGCCCTTCAGCGCGTTGACGGATAATTCGGTGCGCACGAAGCCGGGGCAGATCATGGTCACGCGGATGCCTTGCTCCCACAGTTCGGCCCGGAGCGATTCGAAAAACCCGTGCAGGGCGTGCTTGGAAGCGGCATAGGTTGACCGAAATGGGGTCCCGAACTTGCCGATGACGCTGCTGACAACGACGATCTGACCCGATCGGCGCGACAGCATCGAGGGCAGGACGAGCTTCGTCAAGGCCACCGCCCCGAAGAAGTTGACCTCCATGATCCGGCGGTCGACTTCAAGCCGCGTGTCGATCACCCGGCTGCGCTGGCCGACCCCGCCGTTGTTGATCAGGATGTCGATCGGTCCGATTTCCTGAAGTGCTTGTCGCGCCGCCTCCGCCAGCGAAGCCGGCTCCGCCAGATCGAGCGGCAAAACCACATGCCGATCTTGATTCGCGCATGCCTGCCGGCACGCTTCCAACCCCTCCGCCGAGCGGGCCGACAAGATCAGGCGCGCCCCCCGCCGGCTGAGGTCAACCGCCAGGGCCCTGCCGATGCCGGAGGATGCCCCGGTGATCCAAATGGTTTTTCCGTCGATCTTCATTCCCTTGAGCCCTCCATCCGTTTTAAGGTGGGACTGGGTGCGTACTTCTACGCGGGGGGTGTAAAAGAGCTTCTCGGCGTGTTCCGTAGGTTGAGGTTTGCCGGTCCCCGCCGTCGCCGGGCCGATCCGCGATGAGTCCGGTCCACCCGCGATCTTTCGTGCGCACCGAAGCCCTTTCCGAGAAAGACGTCCCGGATGGATTCACCCCGGAAGAGATCGAAACACGGCTGCACGCGACCGGATCTCAGATGAGCTCCGCGGAATTCATCCCCGTTCGGGGGTCGGATCGCAGCCTGACGCGGTCGCCGACCCGGCAGCGGGAGGTCAGATAATGGAATATTTCCGGTTCGGGCGCTCCGCGGGCGACAAACCGCAGGCCCTGCGGTGTGCGGCCGTAGATAATCGCGGATACCGGGGTGCCGTCGCGTGCGTAGAGCACCGTGTAGGTTTCGACGGTCCCCTGACCCTCGGCCGCGTCGATCGCCTTCTCCGGCGCATCGCCCACAAACAGTGCGCGCCCGTCTTCCACGTCGAATGCACCCAAGGCCGTCGGCTCGGGATGCGCGGAGTAGATTCCCACGGAATGCTTATGCATGAACCAGCCTAAGCCGGTGGTCAGGCCGTTCTCATAGGTCCCGGCCGCTATGGCCGCGGCCAGGCTGGCCGCGGCGTGAAGGCCGTAGTTGTTGCCGGGCCCTCCGAAAAATCCAAGTCCGCCGGTCAGCGTCAACGGCCGTTGGTCGGTTTCAGTGAGGTTCAAGGCGCGCCGGGCGATGGTCACCGCACAGGGGAAACAGCTGTACAGGTCGAAGCACCGGATTTCCGCTGCGTCCATGCGGGCTCGCTCCAGAGCCTTGCGAGCAGCGGCCGCTAGTGCGGGACTGCGGGTGAAATCGGACTTCTCGACCATGAAGCGCTGCCGATCCACGCGGTCGGCCCCGGCCACAAGGTACACCGGCCGCCTCCCGGTGATGGGAAAGGCCGCCGCCCGCTTGGCCGACATCAGCAATACGGCGGCTCCCATGTCGACCGAGATGAGGGAGGTCATGAACTTGGTGTAGGGGAAGGCCACCCAGCGATTGGAGGGTCCCGGGGTGATGATCTCCTCGGCATTCCGCGTCACCCGGCTCCAGGCGTTCGGATGGGCGGCGGCCACCCGGCTGAAGCCGCTCCAAAGAGTGCCTACCTTGCGGCGGTAAACTTCCGCATCGAGTCCGCTTTCGGCCCACAGCGCTGTTTCAAAAAGGGGGAAGCCGTGAATCGGAAGCAGGATTCCATGCCGCTGCTCGAGGGATGTGGCGCCGATCCGGTCGTCGGATTCGGCCTCTCCCGCCAGCCCCTTGAACAACGGGCTGGTGGTATCACCCGGGCTTTCGCCCCGGGGGTAGTAAGTCTCGGCCCCGGCGATCAGCACGCTTTCCAGCTCGCCGCGGGCGATCATCCCGGCGGCCTTGTTGATCAGGCGCTGGGGGGAATTGCCCCCGATCCCGGAGGTCAGGGTCACGCGCGGTGCCGCCCCCAGCAGCGAGGCCAGGCGTTCGGCGGCCGGGTCGCACGCGGTGCTCATGACCTTGACTGTAAACACGGCGTCAACCGCGGCAAGCGCCTCCGGCCGGCCGGTCTGCTCGACGATCTGCCGCGCGGCCGCGACCATCAGCGCCAGGGGATCGCGCAGGGGGCCCGGAGGGTTCTTGCCCTGGGTGATCTGGCCCCAGGCGGCTACCACTACGCTTTCCGAGTGCATGCGAACTCCTATGGAGACGCCGCTAGGTCCCTTGTCGGGGACGAGGTTGAATAGTTGACGTATTGGATATTTTTCTCATGGCGCGGTCATCTTTGAAGTTTGAAAATAGCGGCGCCGCTTGTTTCGTTCAATTCATCGGTACGGCCACGCTGCGCGAGCTTGCAGACCGCCGAGGCCGAAAGATTCAGCCGGCGTGCCAGTTCGCGGCCGTTCATGCCTAGCCGGTCCATCGCCAGGGCACAAACAAGTGAACGCGCACGGGCAAGCGCCCGCTGCCGTCCAGCGGAGCCTATGCGTGCGGGATCCACTCCGAGCTGAACCGCCACCTGCCCGATGACGGTATCCAAGCCGATACTGCTGCGCCGCGCCAAGGTCTTTTTTTCATACTGCTCGCGTGCGTGGCTGAGCACGGATTCCACGAACTCCCCGCTTCCCAGAATACGCTCATCGCCCATGACACGCATCCCGGAATGGCGCAGGGCTTTAACGGCTTCCCAGCCGCCCGCAGATCGGATCAGTCCACCCCCCACCAACTCCGGCCGCGATCCTTCCGGCAGCCCCCTGGCGACAAAATCCAGATACGCTTTCCGTGCCGCCCGGAGGGTTTTTCCGAAGAACCCAAGCACGTAGTCCGCCGCCTGCCAGTCGCGCGGGATCCTGCCGATCAGCGCGCTGTGGCCGCATCCGGGATAGTCGCGGAGCGCCTGCATGTCCGGGGTGACACCCACCCGAACCGGGTTCAGGTGGATGTAGCGTACCAGTTCGAGCAGGTAGGCATCCTCCTCGCAGAGAATGGATTTATAGCGGTTTTGGAACAGCACCCCGCTGCGGCGGTGGCGGCGGTTGAACTGCTGGGCATAGCCGGTCAGAAGGCGGCGCATGAGCGTTGCGATCGGGACATGTCCGGTTCGCAGCAGCAGGTGGGCGTGGTTGCCCATGAGGGCCCAGGCCAGACAGGGGGTGGAGGATTCGGTGAGCAGCCGCCCCAGACGCGAGAGAAAGCTCTCGCGGTCCGCCTCATCCAGGAAAATGGCGGTGCGGTCGATTCCCCTCACGATGATGTGGTGGAGCGCGCCGGGCGCATCGATGCGGGCTTTGCGGGGCATGGACGCGTGGTAGCAAAATAAAACCAATATGTCAATCTTTCAACAGCGTCCCCGAAATTCCGAAATGCACGGTTCCGTTATTCCTCCTGCCTGAAGATGAACCCCCGCCAGATCGTTCAGACTATCCGGCATCTCCAACGCCGGCCGGCCGGATTGCTTATCATCCCTTATTCAAGCTTGGGGCGTACATTTGCGGATGTTACTTGACAATGCTTTATTTTGGTTTACCTGTAAGTCACTCTTACGTGAGATTTAGCACCGCCATCCATTCCAAAAACATCTTTACAGACGCCCCAGGCAGGACCTTCAGATTTTTATCACCCTCCTCAACCTGAGGAGAGATGAAAACCAGATCTTCCCGCAATTCGGAAGACAACCAAGATCACGTGAGACTCAAAAGACAGCGGTCGATCAAGACCCTGCGAGATCTAAGGACGGCCCCACCACGCCCGGCGGACAGTGAACGGTCGGGTTCGAGAGGAGGAACTATGGATAAGCAATTCTATGGACTCGCGACCCTGCGCTCGCTCGACAGCCAGGCCATCGAGCACCTTCATTCGCTGGGGATAAACAACCTCGGCGACCTTCTCGCCTACCAGCCGCTCCGGTATGCGCGCTTCGTCCGTGCGGCGAAGGACCAACTCCTGAGCAAGGAGGAAATCATCCCCTATCTCGACAAGGCGGTCCGGGAGAAGAGCCTCACCGAGGTTATCGACGCCCCCGCCGAATCCCTGAAAGACATCGGGCCCGATGCGGCGCGCGTTCTCGCGCATCTCGGGATCGACACGATCGGCGACCTGGCATCGTACGAGCCGTTCAACGAGGCCGAGGAGCTCGTCTCATGGACTCCGAGCGAGGATGCCGATCCCTTCGCTCCCGGCTGCGTGCTACCGAGGTGCAAGAAGTTCACCCGCAACAGCAAGAGCTTCGTCAGCTTCTTCAAGCAGGAGGAGATCCGCAGCCTCAGCGTGCTCACGAGCGGCAAGTCGCTGGTCTCCAACCTGTTCCGCTTCTCCCCCCACGAGTCGCAGGTGATCTACCTGGGCTATTCGGTCTCCTACCTGCAGGAGTGGATCTACTGCGGGGTCCACCTCGGCGAGCCGCAGGGCTCGGTGAACCTGTTCATGGGGCAGGACACGCAGATCTCGGTTCTCGACTGGCGCCGCGCGATCCGGGCCTTGCGGACCGAGGACACGCGGATCACCGAGCGGCTGGCCAGCACGCTGTTCCACCAGCGCGCCGTGGACGAGGTCGCGCGGGCCACCGCCGAGGAGCACCAGCATGGCGGCACCTCGGCCTTCGGTGCGAACGCCGCCACCGCCGGCAGCCTCGTTGCCGCCGGCGCTCTCATCGGGGGCGTGGGGGGCGGGATCTCCGGCGCCCTTGCGGGCCTGTCCGTCGATGCCTTGACCGGCGGCTCAACGGCGGGGCTCGGGACGCTCTCCGGCGCCGTGGTCGGCACGGCGGTCGGCAGCGTCGCCGGCGCCGCGGCGGGGAGCCTCATCGTCTCCGGCGCGACCACCCTCGGCTTCGTGGAGACGGACGCGGCGGGCGACCGGGAGATCTTCGCGAAATCGGCGCAGAACATCCAGCAGCGCACGATTCAAAACTCCTCGTCCCTACGCTCCTTCTGGTCGAACATCATCACCCAGAGCGTCCAGGAGGAGCAGCAGCGGCTCCGGACCGATCGCGTCACCAACCACAACCGGATCCACGGGCTGAACGCGATCTACTTCGAGGTCCTGAACGAGTACCGGCTGAACATCCGCGCCGACGACGTCGCGCCGATCCTATTCCTGCCCTTCAAGCCGATCTTCTTTACGGAGGAGACTCTGCGCCGGTACTGGTGGTTGATCCGGACCTTCCTCAACGATCGCGAGCTGGTCCTCGCCCTCGACCAGCATTTCCTGACACTGAGCTCGGAGCCGAGCCCCGCGACGCAGTTGGCGGATCTTCCCGAGATCGGCGAGGTCGAGACCGAGCGGATCGAGGTCGAGGTCAACCTGGACGGGTCGGCGATGGAGGAGATCCTGAAGGGCCTCTTCGGGGTGCTGCTCCCCACCGGCGGCATAACGGCCGTGATGGCGGCATTCAACATCGCCTTCGACGCCGCGAAGCGGGAGAACGTCAAGGTCAGCCTGGTGACCTCCGACGGGACCAAGAGCCTCACGCGCCAGAGCTCCCCCAACGTCGATGCGAACTTCGTCGGCCGCTATGTGACGACCGAGCGCATCGCGATCGGGACGATCGAGCAGATCAAGATCGCGAACACCAATGCCGAGTTCTCCGTCCTTGGCATGGACCTGAACAAGCTGGCGTTCGAGGGGGTCGAGGCGAAGATCTCAATCCGGAACAAGAACAGCCTGAGGCAGGTCCTGCCCGACATCGGCAGCCTCGAGGAGCAGCAGCGCGTCGGACCGGGCACGTTCGAGGTCGCTGCCAACAGCAGTAAAAAACTCGACTGGAGCATCGCCGACCGGCTGCGCGCGCAGTTCGAGGGGATCGCGACGGAGAGGGAGGACCTGGAGGGGGAGCTGAGCGCCGAAGAACGGCTTGCAGCGCGGACCGGCGATCTTCTCAACTTCCTCAACGCGAACAAGTACGCCTTCACCCGCCTCATCCTGCAGAACACCGAGGTCGAGCAGGTCATGAACGCCCTGGAGGAGGTGGAGGTGGGGGGCGTCGACCTGAGCGTGATCGCGGGCACCACCCCCATCGGCTTCTGCGGCACCCACGTGGTCCTTCCGCTGAAGAACGCTGCCATCCGGGGCGGGAACCATGATCCGATCGGCCTCGACACCTCCAAGCTCGAGTTGATCCTCGCGCAGTTCGACCAGGTCGACTCGAAGAAACCGCAGGAGGCCATCGATTACTTCACCTTCCTGCGGGACTTCCTCGTGCAGTTCCTGCAGGCCGCCGCCGCCGAGGGGAACGGGTCGGAGCGGGAGAAGCAGCTCCTCGAACGCATCCAGGAGCTTGTGCGGATTCTCGACCGGGCGCTTCGCAGCGTTCGGGGAAACGCTTCGGGCCGCGGCAAGGACGTGTCCACCGCCAACATGCTGCGGTCGCTGCGGCTCTTCCAGGCGCGCATCACCTCCGCCATCGACGGTATCCTCCGCTTTCTGCGCGCGCCGACGCGCACGAACGATCTGGACGTCGGCCGGCTGCGCGACTATTACAAATCGGTGAAGGCCTCGCTGGCGAAACTGATGGGCAAGATCATCCGCAGCGACGAGGTCAGCCTGCCCTCCCCGGCGGTCTTCATGGAACCGGTGCTCAGCAACGCGAAGGGAGCCGAACTGTACGACATGCGGCGCAACTCCCATTACGAGATCCTGCCGGCCCCGGGGATCGGCACGGTCGATCCGAACGTCATCCGCAGCCAGGATCCTCAGCTCACGCCGAATGTCCCGTCCCCGAGCCTGTCCATCCAGAATGCACCGGATTACCCGCTTCCCGGCTCCATCGCCGCGGCCCTTGCGGAGGCCGGGAAGCTCGATCTCAGCACCCTGATCAGCACGAACGCCGGGACGCTCAACACGACGCTCTCGAACCTCTCCGCCGTGGCCACGGAGCTGGCCAAGGCCTCCGCGCAGCTCGCCGGGGATGCGCAGAAGCAGGCGCTCGCCACGGCGGGCGATGTGGCGCGGCAGGTCGGTGACATCATCGGCCGATCGCTGCACACACCGCCCCCGGCGCCCCCCGCGCCGAAGCCGGATCCGCCCAAGGGCCTGGAGGAAAAGGCAATAGTGTACACCGAACTGGGGCGGATCAATAAAAGCCAGGGGACCGAAAAGGAAAAGCGCGAGAAGAAGGAGACCCTCGGCGTCCCGGTGGCCCCCGAGGACACCTTCGCCTACCAGATGTCGATTCTGTTCCTGGACGAAAACCTTCTTCCCTACCCGAGCGGCGACTTCACGCTCAGCCTGTCGTTCTTCGAGCTGGGCCAATCATTTGATATCAACGGCGGGGCGCCTATTCCGATGTCCGGCGGGGAGTTCTTCTTCCGCGACCTCTACACCCTGAAGAAGGGACGGATGGCGACGATCCGGATCACGGCCGATCTCCTCGGGGCCGTCATCCCGGGGATCAAGGAGTTTGTCCTGCCCGCGAAGCCCGACATCGTCTTCCGGTGCAGGATGCTCAGCGAGACCCACAAGATCACGGAGACCGATGTGAAGTCCGCGGTAGACGAGGCTGTCCGGAACAGCTCTCTCGGCGTTGCGCTCAATCCGATCCTGTCGAGCTTCCTGAACGCGGGGGTTGAATTCCCGTTCAAGATCTTCAAGATCAAGGCCGACGGCGGCGGGAAGACGGAGCTGAACCTCCGGGCCGAGTACAACCGGGCCGGCTCCGACACCACCACCACGACGGACGGATCCACGACGGTAACGGAGTTCGAGGTCATTCTTCCGAAGAACGGCTGGATCATCGAGGTGGTCTGAGCCCGGAGCGAGCTCCCGGAATCGCTTCGGCGGCCTGACCGCTCGTCGAGCCGAACCGCTTCAGCAAGATACGGCGTATCATGACTCATAGCGAGGTCCTCATCTTTTGACGATGCCGAACATTGCCTATTTTGTCACGGATCACGGCTTCGGCCACGCCACTCGCGCGTGCGCGGTGATGGCGGCCATCCACCGGATAGCGCCGGCCGTTCATTTTGAGATCTTCACCCAGACGCCCGGGCGGGTTTTCGAAGAGTCACTGACCGGCGGTTTCAGTCTTCACCCGCAGCTGACCGACATCGGCGTGGCCCAGTGCGGGCCGATGCATGAAGACCTGCCGCTGACGGCACAGCGGCTGGATGCGTTCCTGCCGTTCGATCCGACACGGATCGCCGACCTGGTGCGGAAAATCGAGCGGCGGCAATGTGGCCTCGTGGTCTGCGACATCGCACCGCTGGGTATTGTCGTGGCGCACGCCGCGGGACGGCCGGCAGTGCTGATCGAGAATTTCACGTGGGACTGGATTTACGCCGGCTACATTGACCGGGAGCCGCGTCTTAAGGCGCACATCGCTTATCTGCAGAACGTGTTTGCCTCGGCCGACTACCATATCGCGGTTGAACCGGCCTGCTTCAGGGACTCGGCGCATCTGGTAACGCATCCCGTCAGCCGGCAGCAGCGGCAGAGCCGGGAGGAAACACGTGCCCGACTGCGCCTTTCGGGCGAGGCCTCGGCGGTGTTGGTCACCATGGGCGGCATTCCCGAGACCTACGATTTTTTATACTCTCTGATCGGATGCCGGGAGGTTCATTTCATCATCCCGGGCGGCAGCGAGACCACCGTTCGTCGCAACAACCTGGTGCTGATGCCGCGCTTTTCAGAATTTTTCCACCCCGATCTGGTCAATGCGTGCGATGCCGTGGTCGGCAAGGCGGGCTACAGCACGGCCGCCGAGGTTTACCACGCGGGAGTGCCCTTCGGCTAGGTTCCGCGCGAGGGGTTCCGCGAGACCGATGTTTTGAAAACATTTATCCGCAGCCGCATTCAGGCAATCGAAATCGGCGCGGCCGAATTCAAAGCCGGCGCGTGGGTGGCCCGCCTGCCGGAATTGCTGGCCCTGCCGCGTTTGCAGCGCTCCGAGGTTAACGGCGCGACCCAGGCAGCAGACTTCATCTGCCGGCTTTCCAATCTCGGATCTGCTCAAAGAAAACCTGGCACTCTATAATCAGTATGTGCGCCCTGCCGCGCTTTGGATCGATGGCCCACTTCCTCAGTAAAGCATTTTCCCGCGCCCTGAGAAAGGACGCAACTAACCCGAAATCGCCAGCACGTTCTTGCCCGGCAAGAAAAGGAGCCAAACTATGAAGAGAACCACTTTGGCAATGGCATGTTTCATCGGGTTTACTCTCTGTTCTGCCGCAGTAGCCTATGATAGGATGTAAACATACCAGAGAAATTCCAACCGTCGAGGGTCTATGACCATTAAATTCCTGAATCGCAGTTTCTTTCAACGCCTTTTCGGCGTGCCGGAGACTTCCAAGCCGCTCGACCCACAGTGCTGGTGTTTCAGAGGCGGCAAGATTCTAATCGACCTGGAACGCGCAGCGGAGCTAAAGAAGCCTGGCGGCGCTTTGAGGCTGGAAGGGGCCGAATTGCCCATGCGCGTTTTGGTAATCCGTGGCGACGACGGAAAATTTCATGCCTTTCACAACCGATGCACCCATATCGGCCGCCGGCGGCTTGATCCGGTCCCTGGCACGGGGACGGTCCAGTGCTGCAGCGTAGGCAAGTCCACCTACACCTATGACGGCAAGAAGATCTACGGACCGTCTACAGGGCCTATCAAAACCTTCAAGGTTGAAGTGGAAGGTGATCGCCTGATGGTTTTCCTTGGATAATGAAATCGACACTCGCCATCCTAATACGCAAGGTACCGCCCTCTGGCCGTACGGGCTATTTTCCCAAACCGCCTCAAAACAGAGTCTACCGCCTGCCAGGCTCGCTTGCGTTGCCCCATCAGCGCGCTGTGCCCACTGTACGGATAATGCCCCAGCTCATTGAGATCTGCCACAACCCTCGCCCTCAGCGGGTTCAGGTGAAGGTAACGAACCAGTTTCAACAGGTACGGCTCTTCCTCGCACAGAATGGACTTGTAGCGGTTCTGAAAGAGCTGCCCGTGGCGGCGGTGGCGCCGGTTGAAGCTCACGGCATAACCGGTCAGCAGCCTTCGCATGAGAAAGGCGATGCCCTGGGGGATGGATTCAGGACTTGGACGCCGCGATCCTTGAGATAGGCCTTGAGATCCGGTATGGAGATGATGTTGAAATGAAAAACAGAAGCGGCCAGGAGGATGGTTGCACCTGCCTCCACCGCATCATAGAAATGCTCCAGCT
>JBFYWT010000010.1:0-3725 GCA_041310895.1 Desulfobacteraceae bacterium
AAGGATAAAGCCGGAAAGGAGTGGGCGATCAGAATAGCCAGCGCGGAAATGATTGAAAAATTGGGAAAATTGGGAAAATTGGGAAAATAATAAGACATGTTTCGCCTTTGACAACGGAACCGGTTTTGAACTCGAACGGTTGTCCGCATTTAACGAGGGTGCGGTTTTCAACACCCTGTTAAGCCAAAAAGGCCGTTAGGTCAATGGGCGGCGGACCCGTGGCAACCTTTTTCGTGTAATTGGGGTGGATGGGAGGCATATGGAGTGGGTGGCATTCGTCTTCGGCCTGTGCATCGGGAGTTTTTTAAATGTCTGTATCTACCGGCTGCCGCTGTCAAAATCCATCGTGCACCCGCGCTCCGCGTGCCCGAACTGCGGACATCCGATCCGGGCCTGCGACAACATCCCGGTCGCGAGCTACCTGATGCTGCGCGGGCGCTGCCGTGACTGCGGGGTGCGCATCCCGGTGCGCTACCCCCTGGTGGAACTGCTGAGCGGCGCCTTTGCGGCCATGGCGGTGCTCAAGTTCGGTGTCGGCTGGCAGGGCCTGCTGATGTACGGCCTGATCGCGGCCCTGCTCGTCATCACCTTCATCGACATCGACCACCGCATCATTCCCGACCTCATCTCGCTGCCCGGTATCCCCATCGGCGTTGCCGCAAGCGTCTTCGGCCTCACGCACGTCAGCCCGCTGGAGTCCCTGATCGGTGTCTTGGCCGGCGGCGGCAGCCTGTTCCTCGTGGCGTGGGGGTACCAGCTCATCACCAAACGTGAGGGCATGGGCGGCGGCGACATCAAGCTGCTCGCCATGATCGGTGCCTTCTTCGGTTGGCAGGGCGTGCTGTTCACGATCTTCGTCGCCTCGCTCAGCGGCAGTCTGGCGGGGCTGGCGCTGATGCTGAAGAGCCACGGGGGCATGAAGCTGGCGGTGCCGTTCGGGCCCTTCCTGGCGGTGGGCGCCCTCGGCTACCTGTTTATCGGGCCCGAGGCCATGGACTGGTACATCTACTGGATGAGACATTGAACATGAAGCCCATCGTTTCCGGCTTCCAGCGTTTGCGTGGCGCGCAACGCCGGTATCGAGGCCGATCATGAAGATCGCCGTGCTGTCCGACATCCACGGCAACATGGACGCTTTTGGGCAGGTGCTGGCCGACATCGACGACCGGGGGGTCGCCTCCGTCCTCAGCCTGGGCGACAACATCGGCTACGGCGCGGAGCCCGAGCGGGTGGTCCAGGCCCTGGAGAGCCGCGGGATCCTTTCGGTCATAGGCAACCACGAGCTGGCCGCCAAAAAGCCCGGCTTTCTCGGCTGGTTCAACCCCGCAGCCCGCACGTCCCTCACTATGACCTTCCGCATGCTGAGCGCGGAGTCGATGGCGTTCATCGCCGGCCTGCCGGACTACCGCGTGATTCATGGCTGCCGGCTGGTGCACGGTTTCCCGCCGGATTCCCCCACTCTCTACCGGTTTCAGGTGCCGCCCGAACGCCAGCAGAAAGCGCTGCGGGAGCTTCCGGAGCGCATCTGTTTCGTGGGCCACACCCACGTTCTGGACCTGGTCAGCCACGACGGCAGCCGGCTTGCGGACGTCGCCTTCCAAGAAGGCACCAACCGTCTCGACCCGGCCTTGCAGTATCTGGTCAACATCGGCAGCGTCGGCCAGCCCAGAGACGGGGACCCCCGGGCGAAATACGTGATATGGGACCCTGCTGAAAGCACCTTGGAGATCCGCTGCGTTGCCTATGACGCTGAGGCCGCCGCCGCCAAAATCATTGCGGCCGGAATGCCCGCAGAGCATGCACACCGGCTGCTGGTATGAAGCGCCTTGGCAAATACATCGTGCGCGGCCTTCTCGGCCGCGGCGGCATGAGCAAGGTGTTCAAGGTCGAGATCCCGCCGATCGGAAAAATCGTCGCCCTCAAACTCCTGGAGCCCCACTCGGTGCTGGTAGATGTCCTCGGAGCGGCCAGGATCCGCGACCTCTTCCTCGCGGAGGCCAACACCCTGTCCCGCCTCCAGCACCCCCACATCGTCGCCATCCGTGATTTCGACGAAGCCGGCGGCAAGCCCTTCTACATCATGGATTACTTCTTCTCCAACCTCGGCCTGCTGCTCGGCGAAAGCCGGCGCACCGAGGAACCCTCACGCACGGTGCGCCTGGACCGGGCGATTGACCTCATCCGGCAGACGCTGTCAGGCCTGGCCTGCCTCCACCACCACGGGATCATTCACCGCGACATCAAGCCCTTCAACCTTTTGCTGAACGAGCAGGGCGTCGTCCAGATATGCGACTTCGGCCTCTCACGGCTGCGCGGCGAGACGGTGACCACCCCGCACCATCTGAAAGTCGGCTCGCCGTGGTATGCCGCCCCGGAACAGGAAGCCGACCCCGACGGGGTGGACGCCCGCGCCGACCTGTATGCCGTCGGCGTCACCTTTTATAGGATGCTCACCGGAATGCTGCCGGCACCCGAGCCGCTCCCGCCGAGCGCCTTCAACCCGGATCTGGACGCCGCCTGGGACGCCTTCATGCGGCGCGCCCTGTCCAGGGACCCGCGTGAGCGCTTTTCAAGTGCGGAGGCGATGGACGAGTCCATCGAGTACCTTGGGCGGGTGTGGCAGGATCAGCGCGCTCGCATCTGCCGGCTGGCGTCGCCGCCGGAGGCTGCGCGGCCTGTGGTTCAGCAGCCCCTGCCGCCGCGCCGGGCCGCGCTCAAAATCGACCCCCGGCGCGCGCGGGCGGATTTCGGGGCGGACGCACTCTGGCGCCCGGCGGCCTTCGTGCAGAACGCCCTGCACTCGCCGGCCCCGGGGCTGCTCCGGGACGACGCCACCGGCCTCACCTGGCAGCAGTCGGGCTCGCCGTACCCCCTCACCTGGCCGGAGGCGAGGGATTACGCAGCCGCCCTGAACCGCCGACGGTTCGCCGCGCGCACCGGCTGGAGGCTTCCGACCGCACCGGAGCTCATGTCGCTGCTCTCGCAGACGCCGCACCGGGAAGCCTTCTGTGTGGAACCGCTCTTCGACCCGTTTCAGGACACGTTGTGGAGCGCGGACCGCCGGTCGTATACAGCGGCCTGGTTTGTGAACGTCGCGATGGGGTTCGTCGCCGGGCAGGATTTCAGCGCGCGGAGCTATGTGCGGGCGGTGTGTGATAAGATCGAATAACGCTTCGAGGTGTAAGGTTCAGGGTCTCAGACTTTGGCCGCGTTTCCCATCTCGACACCCAGTTGCAGCGCCTTCTGGTTCATCTCAAGGAAATCCTTCGGGACGCGGCCCTCCAGCACCTTCATGATGGACTCGGGTCGGACGAGGTCGGCCAGCGTGATGACCGCGCCGAGCATGCAGATGTTGAACACGATGGGTTTGCCGACCTGCTCCACCACGGTGCGATACATGGGCAACTCCCGCTGTTGAGCGTCCACCTTGCGCTGGATCTTGACGTAGCGCGTGTCGGTGATCAGCAGCCCCCCGGGTCGGACGATCGGCGCAAAGCGGTTGTAGGCCTCCTGCGTGAGGCAGACCAGGACGTTGGGTTGCAGGACCTTGGGGTAGTGAATGGCGCCGTCGGCGATGATGACATCCGAGCGCGTCGCACCGCCCCGGGCCTCCGCCCCGTAAGACTGGGACTGCACCGCGTTGAGCCCCTCGCACAGTACCGCGGCTTCGGCCAAAAGAATGGCGGCCGTGATCACCCCCTGCCCGCCCGAGCCCGAAAAAACCA
>JBFYWT010000038.1:0-3633 GCA_041310895.1 Desulfobacteraceae bacterium
TGCCGGAGTTCATCGCCGTGACCCCGGAGACGGTCGCGGTCGAGGGGATCGAGCAGTCGCTCTTTCACATCGAAAAAGAACGCAAGATGCAGCTCCTGCTCGGGATCCTGAAGCGCGAGGAATGGAGCCGCATCCTTATCTTCGTCAACATGAAAATGGCCGTGGAGCGGCTCACCCGGCGGCTGAAGGCCAACGGCCTGCCGGCCGAGGGGATCACCGGGGATCTGCCCCAGCGCCAGCGCTTCCAGTTGATGGAGCGGTTCAAGAAGGGACAGCTCAAGATCCTCGTCGCCACCGACGTGGCCTCCCGCGGGATTCACGTGGAGGACATCAGCCATGTGATCAACTACGACCTGCCCCAGGATGCCGAAAACTACGTGCACCGCATCGGCCGCACGGCGCGCGCGGGCAAGACCGGCAAGGCCATCTCTTTCGCCTGCGATGAATACGTCTACCACCTCGAACCGCTCGAGGATATGCTGGGCTACAAGCTCCCCGTGGTGTGGCCCGAGGACGACTGGTTCGTGGAGGACCGCGCGCCGGCGGATCCGCCGGAACGGCGCGAACGCCGCGGTCGCCGTGAACGACCCGAACGGGGCGACAGGCGTCACGGCCGGGAGCGCGGCCGGGAGCACCCCCCCCGTGCGGCGGCGCCGAAAAAGCTAAAGACCAAGCGTATCCCCGGGGCCTTTTTCGGCTTCGGACCGCCGGACGCCGAGGACCTCGAGCCCGAGGTTGCGGAAGAGTTCTCGGCCGCCGAGGTTGCTCTGGCGCCGCCGGAGCCGGCCGAGACCGCCGCCGGGGAAGACCCGACTCCCTCGGAAGAGGCCGCCCCGGAAACGGAGCGCCCCAAAAAGCGTCGCCGCCGGCACCGGCGCAAGAAGAAACCGGTTCCGGCGAACACCACTGTTGGAGCTGAAACCGGTGCGCCGCCATCCGAACCGGAGGTCGCCTCGATGGCGGAGCCCCCGGTGGAGACCCCGGCCTGAGTTGCTCGGCCGGCTCCGGTTGCCGCCGGGTTGAGGAATCCGGCAATGGCCCTGATCGTTCTGCGACACTGCACGCCGCCGGCCGGCGCGTGATGCATCCCTGACCCGATTACCATGGGACATGTGTTTGATTCCAGAGATGCCTCGGCGTACCAGGCTTCCATGCAGCAGGCTGAAAACCGGCTCGTCTTGGAGATGGAGATCCAGCTGCTGCGGGAGATGCTCCAGCCGCGCCCCGGGGAATCGATTCTCGACATCGGCTGCGGCGCCGGCGACTGCCTGACCGCCTTTCTGGAGATGGGGCTGCGGGTGACCGGCATCGAACCCTCCACCGCGATGCTCGATCTCGCCTTGAAGCGGGTGGGAAACCGGGTCGACCTCTACCGCGGGGTCGCCGAGGACCTGCCCTTCGACGACAATTCCTTCAACCATGCCTGTCTCTTCACGAGTCTCGAATTCGCCGAGGACCCTGCCAAGGCCCTGGCCGAAGCCTGTCGCGTGGCCCGCGACCGCCTGTTCCTCGGGGTGCTGAACCGGTTTGCCATCAAGGGGCTGGAGCGCTGGGTGAAGGGGATGTTCTCCCCGTCTATCTACACCCACGCCCGCTTTTTCAGCGTCTGGGAGCTCAAGCACATGGTCTACGACCTGGTGGGGCACGTGCCGATCTCCTGGCGCAGCATCTGCCAGCTGCCGCTGCCGTCGGGGAAATTCGCCGCCCGCCTGGAGCAGACCCTCCTGCAGCGCTGCCCGTTCGGGGCGTTTGTCGGCATGGTGGTGGTCCTGGTCCCCCGGTTTCGCACCCGGCCGCTGACCGTAAGGTATCAGCCGAGCCAGACGCCGGGGACCGTCCCGGGCTAGCGGGTGCGGCGGCCGGTTGTGCCGCCGCGTTGGATAGAACTGGTTTCAAAACCTCGGATCACGGTTGCGGGCAAGGCGCAGGTCGAATCGAAAGCGCAGCAACCTGAACAGGTTGTGGGCACGTTCGAGAGACCTGCAATCCCGCCATGGCGGGACCCCCAGCCGTTAGACGGGGTTTTGAAACCAGTTCTAACCTCATCCGTGGGAGTGTGCCGTCATGGAAGCCCTGCTTTACGAGAAGCTTTCCGACCGGTCGGTTCGCTGCGCCCTCTGCCGCCACCGCTGCCTCATCGCCGAGGGAAGGCGCGGGATCTGCAGCGTGCGCGAAAACAGGGGCGGGGTGCTGCACAGCCTGGTCTACGGCCGGCTGATCGCAGGCCATATCGACCCCATCGAGAAAAAGCCTCTCTACCATTTCCTTCCGGGATCGTTCTCCTACTCGATCGCGACCGTGGGCTGCAACTTCCGCTGCCGCTTCTGCCAGAATGCCGACATCGCCCAGCTGCCGGCCGACGGCGGGGGCCGGATCGTGGGGGAGGCCACGACCCCCGAGGCGGTCGTGGAGGCCGCCGCCCGCGCGGGCTGCCGCAGCATCTCCTACACCTACACCGAGCCGACCGTTTTCTTCGAATTCGCCCTGGCGACCGCCCGGCTGGCGAAAGAGCGCGGCCTGGCGAACGTCTTCGTCACCAACGGTTACATGACCGCCGAGGCCGCCGAGCTGATCGCCCCCGTGCTCGATGCGGCCAACGTGGATCTGAAGGCCTTCAACCACACGTTCTACACGGAAGTCTGCGGCGCGCAGCTTGAGCAGGTGAAGGAGTCCCTGCGGGAGATGCGCGCGCGGGGGATTTTTTTAGAGATCACCACCTTGATCGTACCCGGCCTGAACGACGCGCCGGGGGAGCTGAAGGCCTTGGCCGAGTTCCTGGTCGCAGAGCTGGGCCCGGCTACTCCCTGGCACATCAGCCGCTTCCACCCGACCTACCGGCTGACCGACCGCCCCCCCACTCCGGTCGAGACCCTGCAGCGGGCGCGCGAGATCGGAATCGCCGCCGGCCTTCAGTTCGTCTACACCGGCAATGTCCCCGGCGATGCGGGCGAGAACACCTTCTGCCCGGCCTGCGGCGAGCGGCTGATCGAGCGCTGGGGCTTCCGGGTGGGGAAGGTGCGCCTGAAAGACGGCTGCTGCGCAAAATGCGGGGCCGCGATCGAGGGGGTGTGGCAATAGCCCGCGTGAGGATGAGACGGCCTTTTTTACATCGGCCATCATGGGTGCCCATGATGAACGGCTTAAAAAGTCATGCTTGCCACTTCAGGCGGACCCAATGGCAGCTCTTCGAAAATCTATAAGGAAGAAACATGATCATTGGTTTGACTATGATTTTGGTGATATATCCGAGGTATATGCACGTTTGTAAAATTTGTGATAGTCTTAGTTGGTCAGATCGAATTCGCAAAATAGTACAGACAATCGCCTTTCGAATTCATGCTGGGATGGAAAACAATGCTACCATAAAATGAGGCAATGCATATGAATTCTATAAAACAAGATATCCCCTCAGAGTTTTTTAATGAATCCGCCGTTGCTATATATATTATCAGCCCTGACCATAAAGTGATTTTCTGGAATAAAGCATGCGAAATATTAACAGGTATAACTTCACCTGAAGTGTTAAATACTAAAAATCATTGGAAACCATTTTATAAGGAACATCGCCCATGCTTAGTTGACATAGTAATTGATGGAACGTATTCACTTTTGCCTGAATTGTACAAAAAATTT
>JBFYWT010000073.1:0-8968 GCA_041310895.1 Desulfobacteraceae bacterium
TGTGGCGCGCGTTCACGTGGCCGATTTCGTGGCCGAGCAGGGCGGCGAGCTCGGCCTCGTTGTCGAGGGTCACCAGGATCCCCCGGGTGCAGGCGATGCTGCCGCCGGGAAAGGCGTAGGCGTTGATGTAGGTGGCGTTGACCACCCGGAACGAAAAGGGCATGTGGGGACGATGACCCCGCGCGGCCAGCGCCAGGCCGATCCCGCTCACGTAGGAATTCAGCGCGGCGTCCTGGGTGGGCCCGAGGTCGCTCGAGAACTGCAGAGGGGAGAACTGGCGGTCGATCTGGATCTCCTCCTGCTCGGAGACCATCATGAGCTGGGTGCGTCCGGTGACCGGGTTCGTCGCGCAGCCGGCTGCGAGCGCTGCGGCCGAGAGGCTCGTCAGGCGGATGAACTGCCGGCGGGTCAGTCCGTAGCGGTAGGTCAAGTTCAGATCGTACCCTTTCATGGATCCTCCGGTTCCCGGTTCTTGAAGCAGATCTCTGCGCGCGGATTCGATCGTCCTTAAACTTGATGGACCTGTAAAAAGTGTCCTTTTTAGACGGCTTTGTAAAAAGCCCAAGATCATGGCGCGCGAATTCCGCGTCGCGAGGCGTACTTTCAGTACGCCGCAGCGACCACGGGATGAAGCGCAACGCAGAGATGGGGCTTTTTACGAAGCCGTCAAATTTATAAAAGATCTCTGCGGGGGTGTCAAAGGAAACCCGGCCGACCGCGCCGGAGACCGACGCCGTGGGAGGCGCGCCTTCGCCTTCGGCGGCCCGGGGCGAGCCAATCTACAAAAATGTAACTTTCTGACCGGGCCCCGTGATTTTCGATTGACTCGCTCGGGATTTTCGTTCATAAAACACCTCGGTCGAGTGCCGCCGCCCGCTTGATTCTCCGGCTGCCCGCCCGCGCCTCCTCGCGGATCGATACGGCTGCCTGGCATGCGGATTGCTTTCTTGTGGACGAGGTGGGATCCACAAGGGGGAGGAACCCATGAGTGCCGACCACCGCAAGGCGGTGACCCGCGCAGCGTCCTCCGCGTCGAATTGACCCCCCGGTCGTGCCGAGCTTCTTCCGCTGACGCGTTTCGGTGTGTGAGCTGTCGGTTGCCCGCGTGGCCGCCGTCGGTGGGCCCCGGGGCGAAGCGTCAGCCAGTCTATCCCGTCAGCCGGTCAGCCGGTCGACGGCTGCTGTCGGTGGGCCCCGGGGCGAAGGTCGGTTTGCGCTCGCAGCGGGCGGGGCGTGCCCGCGCCTCCGACCGGCATTATAAGCTGAACGAAGGAGAACCCCATGTGTCGCCTGTTTGCCATCACGAGCCATGAGCCCCTCTCCCCGATGGTGGCCATCGAGGCCCTGAACGTCATGCGCGAAGGCCATGACGGCTCCGGGGTCGGGCTTTTCCTGAGGGACCTGAGCGGCCCGTTCGAAGACATGAAGGAGGCTCCGATCCTCTCGGGCATTTTCAGCGACGAGGGGCTGAAGCGGCTGGACGCCTTTATGATGGACATCGGGTTCATGACCAAATACAAGATCACGATCAAGGTGCCGAAGACCCCGCCCTCCGGCGTGCCCCGTCGCGACGTGTACCTGATCCGTGCCTACGAGTACCCCGAGGAGTGGGAGGGGCTGTCGCCAGACGAGCTTCAGTTCCGGCTGATGAGCATCCGGCTGCAGTTGCGCGCGATGGGCGAGGCGAAGGAGGACATGATCGTCTTTTCCTTCTGGCCGGATGCGATCATGATCAAGGAGATCGGAGACCCCATCGCGGTGGCGAACCACCTGACGCTCGACCGCAAGGAGCTGCGGGCGCGGGTGATCATGGCGCAGGGGCGGCAGAACACGAACTATGCCATCAACCTCTACGCCTGTCACCCCTTCTTCATCCAGGGCTTCGCCAGCATGACCAACGGCGAGAACACGGCCTTCATCCCGATTCGGACCTTTCTCGAGTCGCGCGGCTTTCCCGGCTACATGGGCTACAACTCGGACTCGGAGGTGTTCACCCACATCCTGCACTACCTGACGACGACACTGGGATTCGGCATCGAGGCCTACAAGCACCTGATCACCCCGCTCCAGGACCAGGACCTGGCGGCCCACCCGGATGCCGAACTCCTGCGGCACCTGAAGCAGACCTGCCGGCCGCTCATCATCGACGGGCCCAACTGCGTCATCGGAAGCCTGCCGGACGGCAGCCTCTTCATGGTCCAGGACCGCAAGAAGCTTCGGCCGGGAGTGGTCGGCGGCAAGCCGGGCATGTTCGCCTTCTCCTCCGAGATCTGCGGCCTGGACGCCGCCATCCCGCTGCGGGACAAAAGCCGTGATTTCCAACCGATGTTTCTCGACACGGCGGTCGTCGGCCCCGACCGCCGGGAGGTTCGCCTATGCAGCCAGAAAGACCCATTACCCCCTCCACGCTGAGCGTCAAGGACCTGCGCTGGCAGATCCAGTGGGACAAAGAGGCCTGCACCCTCTGCGGCAAGTGCACCGCCGTCTGCCCCGTCAACGCGATCGAGCTCGGGGTTTTCCGTAAGCGGCTGCTCGAGCCGCCGGTCGGCTTCCAGGAGCCCCCGGCCACCGTCTATCGCTCCTACTACGGCATCCGCCAGAAGACCGACCCGGCCTATGCCTGTGTGGGCTGCGCCATGTGCAACCTCGTCTGCCCGAACAACGCCATCGCCCCGGCGCGGGCCGATGAGGCCGACAAGCTGCGCTTCCAGCTCGACCGCGGCGGCCAACCGCGCCGGCGCGGCGGCCGGCGCAACGCGCCCGGGGTGCTGCTCGACCGGATCAAATTCGTGCGGATCTCCATGCTGACGGACCCGGCCCTCGACGCCGGCCGCCACGAGTTCGAGCTGCGCACGCTGCTCGGCCGGGTGCTGCCGCCCGAGGAGAACCTGAAGCACCTGCGCGCGCAGGGGTGGGTCCCGCCGGTGCGCGAAATCTATCCCCTCATCATCGGCGGCATGTCCTTCGGGGCCCTCTCCCCGACCATGTGGGAGGGGCTGCAGATGGGGGTGGCCTACCTGAACGAGGAACTGGGGATGCCGGTGCGCATGTGCACCGGGGAGGGGGGCTGCCCGCCGCGGCTCCTGCGCTCGCGCTTTTTGAAATACGTCATTTTGCAGATCGCCAGCGGCTACTTCGGCTGGGACGAGATCCTGCACGCTCTGCCCGAAATGAAAGAAGACCCCTGCGCCATCGAGATCAAGTACGGCCAGGGCGCCAAGCCCGGCGACGGCGGTCTGCTCATGTGGTACAAGGTCAACCGCCTGATCGCCGCCATCCGCGGGGTGCCGCCCGGCGTCAACCTGCCCAGCCCGCCGACCCACCAGACCAAGTACTCGATCGAGGAGTCGGTGGCCAAGATGATCCAGTCGATGAGCATGGCCTGGGGGTTCCGGGTGCCGGTCTACCCTAAGATCTCCGGGACCTCCACCGCGCTCGCGGTGCTGAACAACCTGACCCGCAACCCGTATGCGGCGGGGCTTGCCATCGATGGCGAGGACGGGGGCACCGGGGCGGCCTACAACGTCTCCATGAACCACATGGGGCACCCCATCGCGAGCAACATCCGCGACGGCTACCTCACCCTGGTCAAGCTCGGCATGCAGAACCAGCTGCCGCTGTTTGCGGGCGGCGGGATCGGCAAGAGCGGCAACCTCGCCGCCAACGCAGCCGCCCTGATCATGCTGGGGGCGAGCGGGGTGCAGACCGGCAAGTACATGATGCAGGCGGCCGCCGGCTGTCTTGGTTCGGAGACGGACCGCTGCAACATCTGCAACATCGGCCTGTGCCCGAAGGGGATCACCGCCCAGGACCCGCGCCTTTACCGCCGGTTGAACGTGGACGACGTGGCCCAGCGGGTGGTGGATGTGTTCCTGTCGTTCGACACCGAGCTCAAGAAAATCGTCGCCCCCCTGGGCCGTTCGACCTCGCTGCCCATCGGCATGTCCGACGCGCTGGGGGTCGACGACTACCACACGGCGGAGCGGTTGGGCATCAAGTACGTTGTATAGAAAAGGGTCGGCCGGTCAGCCGGTCGGCCCGTCGCCCGTCCAAAGCAAACCGCCGACGGGCTGACGGGCCGACGGGCCGACGGGTGACCGGAGTAAAAACATGAACGAACCCAGGCAACGCCACGTTTCCCCCCCATTGGTGATCTCCGGCCGGCCGGCCGGGGAGCGCGTGAGCTCCCGTGTCCTCGAGGAGCAGATCCAGGCGGCGTTGGCCGCGGGGCATCGCCGCCTGCAGATCGAGGCCTACGGCCAGCACGGCATCGGCGGCCGGCTCTGGCGTGCCGACGCGGAGGGGGTCTCCCTGCGCATCACGGGACACCCCGGCCAGCGCGTGGGCGCGATGGGATTTCCCGCCACCCGGATCGAGGTCTTCGGCCCGGCCTCCGACGATGTCGGCTGGCTCAATGCCGGGGCCGAGATCACCGTTCACGGCCACGCCGGAAACGGGGTCGCCAACGGCATGGCCCAGGGGTGGATCTACGTGGGCGGGAACATCGGCGCCCGCGGCATGACCATGACCAAGCACAACCCGCGCTTTGATCCGCCGGAGCTCTGGGTGCTCGGCTCGGCCGGGGATTACTTCGGCGAATTCATGGCGGGCGGGGTGGCCGTGATCTGCGGCCACGCGGCGCAGGCGCCCGACAATGTCCTCGGCTACCGGCCGCTGGTCGGCATGGTGGGGGGGCGGGTCTTCTTCCGCGGCCCGCATGCGGGCTTCAGCCAGACGGATGCGCGCCTCGCGCCGATCGGCGATTCCGACTGGGAGTGGCTTTCGGTGCGCCTGACGGCGTTTCTCAAGAAGATCAGCCGGACCGAGCTTCTCAAGCCCTTGAGCGAGCGGCGGGACTGGCAGCTCCTGGTGGCTCGCCGGCCCAACGAAAAGGCCGGTCGGGCGGTGCGCGCCGTGGCGGCCTTCCATCGCGAGGTGTGGGATGCGGAGCTCGGTCGGGGCGGGCTGATCGGGGACTTGAGCCCGGTCGACCGCGGGGTGATCCCTTTGATCGTGACCGGCGATCTGCGCCGCTTCATCCCGGTCTGGGAAAACCAGAAATACGCCGCCCCCTGCGAAGCCTCCTGTCCGACGGGGATTCCGGTGCAGCGGCGCTGGCAGCTCATCCGCGAGGGGCGGGTCGAGGAGGCCGTCGATCTGGCGCTGGCCTACACGCCCTTTCCGGCGGCCGTGTGCGGCTATCTCTGCCCGAATCTCTGCATGGCGTCCTGCACCCGCGCCGGGGCGGCGATGGCGCCGGTGGATACGACTCAGATCGGCCAGGCCAGCATCCGCGCCAAGCTCCCCGAGCTGCCCCCTGTGAGCGGCAAGCGGATCGCCGTGATCGGCGGCGGCCCGGCGGGGCTCTCGGTCGCCTGGCAGCTCCGGCTGCGCGGGCACGAGGCCGTGGTCTATGAGCGGGCAGGGCGCCTGGGGGGGAAGTTCACGCGCGTGATCCCCGACAGCCGCATCCCCCGGGAGGTGATCGAGACCGAGCTCGGGCGCGTGAAGGAGATCGTGCCCCATGTCTATCTCCAGCAGCCGCTCGGTCCTGAGGAGACCGCCCGGCTGCGCGAGGATTTCGATTACCTGGTGCTGGCCACCGGCGCGCAGCGGCCGCGCACCTTGCCGGTGCCGGGCATCGAGCGCGCCGTCAGCGCCCTCGATTTCCTGGAGGCCGCCAAGGCCGGGACCGCCGCCTGCGGCCGGCGGGTCGTGATCATCGGCGCCGGAAACGTCGGCTGCGACGTCGCCACCGAGGCCCACCGGCTGGGGGCGGAGTCGATCACTCTGATAGACGTCCAGACCCCGGCCTCCTTCGGGAAGGAGCGGCGCGCGGCCGAGGCGGTCGGCGCCACCTTCCGCTGGCCCGTCACCACGGCCGCGATCACCGCAACCGGGGTGCGGCTCGCCGACGGGGAGGAGATCCCCGCCGACACGGTGATCGTCTCCATCGGCGAGGCGCCCGATCTTTCCTTTCTGCCCGAGGGGATCGCGGTCGAACGCGGCTTCGTCACGGTGAACGCGGAATACCGCACCAGCGACCCGAAGGTGTTTGCGATCGGGGATCTGGTCAAACCCGGGCTTCTCACCGAGGCGATCGGGGCCGGGCGCCGGGTGGCGCAGCTCATCTGCGACGAGTCCGACGGGCGCACCCCGGCGCCCTTCCGGCGCCAGATGATCGAGAAGCGCCGGGTCACCCTGGAGTATTTCGATCCCCGCATCGTCGCCTTCGGCGATCTCGCCCAGTGCGGCTCCCAGTGCCTCTCCTGCGGAGCCTGCCGCGACTGCGGGGTCTGTGTCGCGGTCTGCCCGCAGGGGGCGATCCGCCGCCATGATCTCAGCGGCACCTACGAGTACGTTGTCGACGCGCGTTTGTGCATCGGCTGCGGGTTTTGCGCCGGGGCCTGTCCCTGCGGGGTGTGGAACCTGGAGGAGAATTTTCCATTGGAATGAGGGCCGGCCGGTCTCCTGTCCGCCCGTCGCCCGAAAGGCAACTGACATGTCGCTTACCCATCTGACGTCGTGCGAAATTTCCGACAAGCCGAGGGAGGCCTGCGGGATCTTCGGGATCTGCGGGCATCCGGAGGCAGCGGCCATGACCTACTTCGGCCTCTACGCCCTGCAGCACCGGGGGCAGGAGAGCGCGGGCATCGCCGTCGCCCGCGGCGAGGCCATCGTTGCGCACAAGGGCATGGGGCTCGTGCCCGATGTCTTCGACGTGAACCACCTGGAGGAGCTCGAAGGCTGCTGCGCCATCGGGCACGTGCGCTACTCCACCACCGGCAGCTCGATCCTGACCAACGCCCAGCCCTTCATCGTCCGGCACCGCAACAAGTCCTACGCGGTGGGGCACAACGGCAACATCACCAATGCCCGCAGCCTCAAAGAGGAGCTCGAGCAGGTCGGCTCCATCTTCCAGTCCACGATGGACAGCGAGGTGTTTCTGCACCTGTTCGTCAAGAGCTTAACGCACGGGTTCGAGGAGGCCCTGGTCCGCTCGGTCGCCCGGCTGGAGGGCGCTTTTTCCTTCGTCATGTTGACCAGCCGCGGGGAGGTGATCGGCATCCGCGATCCCCACGGCTTCCGCCCGCTTTGCCTCGGCCGCTTGAACGGCTACCATGTGCTGGCCTCGGAGAGCTGCGCGCTCGATCTGGTGGAGGCGCAGTTCGTGCGCGAGATCGAGCCCGGCGAGATCGTGATCATCACGCACGAGGGGTTGCGCAGCATTAAAACGCCGCCGGCCCCGCGGCGGGCGCTCTGCATTTTCGAGCTCATCTATTTCGCGCGCCCGGACAGCACGATCGACGGCCAGAACGTCTACCTCGTGCGCAAGGCCCAGGGCCGTCAGCTCGCGCGGGAGGCGCCGGTCGCGGCCGATTTCGTCATGCCGTTTCCGGATTCCGGGACCTATGCCGCCATCGGCTACACCGAGGAGTCGGGGATCCCGTTCGAGCTGGGGATGATCCGCAACCACTACGTCGGGCGGACCTTCATCCAGCCCACCCAGAGCATGCGCGATTTCGGCGTGCGGGTGAAGCTCAACCCGGTGAAGGAGCTCCTGAAAGGCAAGGAGATCATCATCATCGACGATTCGATCATCCGCGGCACCACGGTCAAGACCCGGGTCAAAGCGCTGCGCGAGCTGGGGGTGCGACGCGTCCACATGCGCATCGCCGGCCCCCCGCACCGCTTCCCCTGCCATTACGGCATCGATTTTTCGACCCGCGGCGAGCTGATTGCGGCCGGCAAATCCGAGGCGGAGATCTGCCGCCTGCTCGGGCTCGACACCCTGCACTACCTTACCATCCCGGGGCTGCTCGCATCGACGGGCCTGCCCGAGCCGGAGAACCGATTCTGCAAGGCCTGCTTCGATGGACGCTACCCGGTGCTCTTCGACGAAGCGCTCTCCAAGGACTGCCTGGAACAGGAGTGCTGAGAGCCCCTGGCGGCGGCAACCGAATCGTTTCCCGCGGCTTGCGCTTTCACCCTCTCCGGTGTAAAATCCCACCCATATGCCGCCGTCCGCATCGACGCTGGAAGGGGCGGCGCGCAGCGGGAGGATCCGATGATCGAGTCGAAATACCTCAAGGACAACATCGAGAACATCCAGAAGCTGATGGGCATTTCCGCCCTGAAGAATTTTGAGACCAAGAGCCTCGGTAAGCTCCTGAAATTGAGCAAAATCCGTGAGTACGAGGACGGGGAGACCATCATCCGCGAGGGCGATGTCGACCCCTGGCTCTACATTCTGCTCGCCGGCAAGGTGCGGGTCGTCAAAGAGGGGCTCGAGATCGGCAGCATCGATAAAAAGGGCGACATCTTCGGCGAGATGCGCATCGTCGACAGCATGGACCGCTCGGCCACCACCAAGGCCGTGGGCAAGACCATCTGCCTCGCGGTGGACACCGCCGCCGCCAGCCGCATCAGCCCCCGGACCCCCGAAGAGGAGAAGCTCGATTTCCTCCTGCTCCTCTACCGCATTTTCGCCGAGTACATGTCGATCCGCCTGCGGGCGACCAACTCCGAGCTGATCGCGGCCAAGAAGAAGATCAAGCATCTCATCGCCAAACTCTAACGTCCGGTTGCGTCCCAAGCCCAATTTCGGCGTGGTTCGTCGCCTCGCCGTCGCTGCGGCGTACATGAGTACGCCTCGCTCCGCGAGGCTCGAACGCCTTGAACTTGGGCTTATGACGCAACCGGAAGGCGTTTTTTTGCAGCTGCCGCTTATAGCGTTGTACGCCGCCTGCGGCGGCGCTTCATCCGCAAGTAAGTCCAGATTTAGTGGGAGCGGCTCACGGCCTTCGCAGCCAGGCGGCTTCGGCGGCGTAGGCTCCAGCCACGATCCGATCGCGGCAACCAGCCTTTGCCGCTGGCTACGGCGGTCAAGAGATGCCGCTCCCACGTGGAAGGGGGAGTCCCGCCGGGGCGGGACCGCGATCTTAATTGACGGTTTCATCTACGGTCC
>JBFYWT010000077.1:0-3561 GCA_041310895.1 Desulfobacteraceae bacterium
ATGGGACCCACCCCATCCCGGGGGTGTCCGCCGGCGCGGTGAGATGCGGAGGATCGGATGGGCAATAGATAATGCAGCCCCATCAAATGGGCAATCCGCGAGGTGGTCAGGGGATGAGCCGAGCGATAGGCAGGGGTGGAGGCATCACCGCGGGAGGGTCGGCTGCCCCTCACCGGTAATCGTTGCGCTGATGGGTCGGCGAAAGCGTTTTTGCAGCGAATCCATATAGAGATAGATGACGGGGGTCACGAAGAGGGTCAGCATCTGGGAGAAGAGCAGCCCCCCGACCACCGCCAGGCCGAGCGGCTGGCGCGACTCGCCGCCGGCGCCCCAGCCGATGGCGATCGGCAGCGTTCCCATGAGGGCGGCGAAGGTGGTCATCATGATGGGGCGGAAACGCACGATGCAGGCCTCGTAGATCGCCTCCACCGGGGGCTTGCGCTCCACGCGCTGGGCCTCGAGGGCGAAGTCGATCATGATGATCCCGTTCTTCTTGACAAGCCCCACGAGCAGGATGAGGCCGACGAAGGAATAGATGTCGAGCTGGGCGCCGAAGATCAGAAGGGTCAGCAGCGCCCCCACCCCGGCCAGCGGCAGGGCCGAGAGGATGGTGAGGGGGTGGATGAAACTCTCGTAGAGGATGCCGAGCACGATGTAGATCACGAGCACCGCCACCACCAGCAGGAGCCCCAGGTTCTTCAATGATGCCTCGAAGACCTGGGCCGACCCTTGGGGGCTGCCGGTGATCGTCGGCGGCAGCATTACAGCGGCCAGGCGGTTCAGCTCGGCCACCGCATCCCCCAGCGCCACCCCCGGCCGGAGGTTGAAGGAAATCGTCACCGAGGGCAGCTGGCCGCTGTGGTTGATGGAGAGCGGCCCGTAGCCGGTGCGCGTGCGGACGAAGACATCCAGCGGGACGAGCCCTCCCGCGGAGGACCGCACGTAGAGCAGCCCCAGCGCCGCCGGGTTGAGCTGGTGCTCGGGCTTGAGCTCTAAAATGACCTGATACTGGTTGGTGTCGGCGTAAATCGTCGAAATCTGGCGCGAGCCGTAGGCGCTGTATAGTGCATCCTCGATCTGCTCGGCCGAGATGCCGAGCGTGGCGGCCTTGTCGCGGTCGATGTCGATGAAGACCTGGAGGTTTTTGAGCTGGAGGTCCGTATTCACGTCGAGGAAGCCGGGAAGAGCCTGGATCTTCTCGGCCAGCTGCGGCGCGACGCGGTAGAGCTCCTCCACGTCGGTCCCCTGCAGGGTGTACTGGTACTGGCTCTTCGTCACGCGGCCGCCGACCGAAATGGCCGGGGGGTTCTGCAGAAAGACGCGGATGCCCGGAATCTCGGCCAGCTTCGGCCGCAGCTCCTGGATCACCTCGTCGACCGAGAGGCGGCGCTCGGAGCGGGGCGTGAGGCGCAGGATCAGGCTGCCCGTGTTGCCGCCGGCGACCCCGCCGGGCCGGGTGCCGGCGTTGGACATGAAGGCCTCGACTGTGGGGTCGCCGCGCACCACCTCGGCGACACTCTGCTGCAGCCGCTTCATGGCCTCGAAGGAGATGCCCTCGGCGGCCTCGGTCGGGCCGTAGATGAGGGCCCGGTCCTCGCTGGGGATGAACCCCTTCGGGACGATCTTGAAAAGCCAGCCCGTCAAAACGACCACGACCAAAAGAAGGACTATCGTGCTGCCGCGGTGGTTCAAAAACCAGCGCAGGCTGCGGCCGTAGAGGCCCACCATGCCCGCATAGAAGCGTTCGGTGGCGGCGAAAACCCGCCCCGTGGGCCGGCCCTCGTCCGGTTTCAGGAAGCGGCTGCAGAGCATGGGGGTCAGGGTGAGTGAGACCACGCCCGAGATGAGGATCGCCACCCCAATCGTGACCGCGAACTCGCTGAACATGCGGCCCAGAATCCCCCCCATGAAGAGGATCGGGATGAAGACGGCCACGAGCGAGAGGGTCATCGAGACGATCGTGAAGCCGATCTCCCGGGAGCCGTTCAGGGCGGCCTTGACCGGCCCCTCGCCCATCTCGAGGTGGCGGACGATGTTCTCCAGCATGACGATGGCGTCGTCCACCACGAACCCCACCGCCAGGATCAGCGCCATGAGGGAGAGGTTGTCGATGTTGTAGCCCAGCAGGTACATCACCGTGAAGGTGCCGATCAGGGACATGGGAATGGCGAGGCTCGGAATCACCGTGTAGGCGAACCGCCTCAAGAAGAGGAAGATGACCAGCACCACCAGCACCAGGGTGAAAACCAGGGTGAACTGGATGTCGCGGACGGATTCCTCGATCGAGGTCGAGGCGTCGGTGATGAGGTGGAGCGAGACCGAGGCCGGCAGCTGCTCCTGGATGACCGGCAGGAGCGCTTTGACTCCCCGGGCCACCTCCACGGTGTTCGTCCCCGGCTGGCGCTGGACGGCCAGGATGATGGCGCGCTGGTTGATGTACCAGGCCGCCACCTTGTTGTTCTCGACGCTGTCGTAGACCGCCCCGATGTCGCCGATCCTGACCGGTCGACCTTCCCGATAGGCGACGATGACCGAGCCGTAGGGCTCGGCGTGGGTGAGCTGTCCGCTTGTCTGCAGGGTGAAGGCCTGGTGGGTGCCGTAGAGCGTTCCGGTCGGCAGGTTGACGTTGGCACGGCGCACGGCCTCCGCCGCCTGGTCGATACCCACCCCCCGCACGGCCATCTCCTGGGGGTCGAGCTGGATGCGCACGGCATATTTCTGGGCGCCGTAGACCTGGACCTGCGCAACCCCGTTCACCATCGAGATCCGCTGGGCCATGAGGGTCTCGCCGTATTCGTGCAGGCTGTAGAGCGGCAGGGTCGGCGAGGTGAGCGCCAGGCGCAGAATCGGCTGGTCGGCCGGGTTGACCTTGCGGAAATAAGGCGGTGTGGGCATGTCCTTCGGCAGCTGGCGCGTCACGCGCGCGATCGCCACCTGCACATCCTGGGCCGCGGCATCGATGTCGCGGTCGAGATTGAACTGCAGGACGATCCGGGCGGATCCCAGGCTGCTGGCGGAGGTCATGGAATCCAGACCGGCGATGGTCGAGAACTCCTTTTCCAGGGGGGTTGCCACCGCCGAGGCCATGGTGGCGGGGTTGGCGCCCGGCAGCTGGGCGGTGACTTCGATCGTGGGGTAGTCGATGTTGGGCAGGTCGCTCACCGGCAGCCGGGTGTAGGCCATGATGCCGAAGACCAGCACGGAGACCATGGAGAGGGTCGTCATGACCGGTCGGCGAATGAAGATCTCGGAGAGATTCATGGCGGATGACGGTTCAGGAATCTTTGACCTGGACCCGGGCGCCCGGCACCAGGCGCAGCTGGCCTTCGGTGACGACCGTTTCGCCGGGGGCAAGCCCGTTTTCGATCACAGTGTCATCCCCGACGCTCATCCCCGCCGTGACGGGCCGGGACTCGACGGTGCCGTCGGGTTTAACGACAAAGACGAACCGCCCCTCCTGGCCGACCTGGATCGCCACGGCCGGGATGACGACGGCGTCGGGCCGGGTCGTGAGGGTGAGGACCGCGGTCACGAACTGCCCCGGCCAGAGTGTACGGTCCG
>JBFYWT010000121.1:0-30733 GCA_041310895.1 Desulfobacteraceae bacterium
GCTAAAAGTGATATATCGTGTGCCTATGCATTTTCCCAAAAATCCGGGGTTGGTGTGAATGGATTCAGCAACTTAGAAATGAAAAGACGGCCAAATGTGCCTATGACTGTCGAACCCAGGCTTAACACTTAGGCATTCCCTCCACCGTTTGCTTTATGGGATTGCCGTGCGCGATCTTTTTATTTTAGGCATTTTAGGCATTTTAGCGCAATATAGGCATTTCATTTTCCTCCCCCACATCTTGTAGCCTGCTGCCCGAAAACATACCTTGAGTTGTGTTTTTTCTTTACATCCAACCCTACCCCTGTTATCATCCCATCACCGGCCGGAAAGCATGTTCGAACCGCCCGGCAGTTTTACGTTTGCAGGAGAAATGGTCCATGAAGCTTAAACGACTGGAAATTTCAGGGTTCAAATCCTTCTTCGAAAAGGCCGTCATTGATTTTCCCCACGGCATCACCGCGGTGGTGGGCCCGAACGGCTGCGGGAAGAGCAACGTCATCGACGCAATCCGCTGGGTCATGGGCGAGCAGAGCGTCAAGCAGTTGCGCGGCAAATCCATGGAGGACGTCATCTTCTCGGGCACCAACGGCAAGGCACCGCTCGGCATGGCGGAGGTCTCGCTCACGCTCTGCAACGAAAACGGCGGCGGCCCCGAAGAGCTCAAGGATTTCACTGAAATCAACCTCACCCGCCGCCTCTACCGCTCGGGGGAGAGCGCCTATTTCCTGAACAAGCAGCCCTGCCGCCTCAAGGACATCCACAATGTGTTCCTCGGCAGCGGCCTGGGCTCCAAGTCCTACGCCTTCATCCAGCAGGGCAACATCGGCATCATCACCGAAGCCGGGCCCGAGGAACGGCGCTATTTCGTCGAGGAGGCCGCGGGTGTCACCCGCTACAAGCACCACAAAGCCGAGGCCCTGCGCAAGATCGACGCCACTCAGCAGAACCTGCTGCGCGTGGCCGACATCCTCCTGGAGATCAAGCGCCAGATGGGCAGTCTCAAGCGCCAGGCCCGCAAGGCGGAGCTTTTCAGCAAATACCAGCGCCGCGCCCGTGAACTCGACGTGCGCCTCGCGGCGCGCCAGGCCGACGGGCTCGCGGCCCAGATCGAAGCAACCCGGAGCCTGCTTCAGGCACTGCGCGACGCCGACATCGAGCACAGCGCCGAGCTCAAGAAACTCGACGCGGCCGTGGAGGAGATCAAGCTCGACCGCTGGCAGAAGAACCAGGCCATCTCCGACCGCAAGAGCGAGAAATTCGATCTCCAGCGCACGGTCGACCGCATGGAGAAGGACATCGAGCATCTGCGCGCCGAGATCGAGCGGCTCGGCCGGGAGGCCGCGGAGCTGCAGGCGGCCCGCCAGGGGCTGGAGGAGAAAAACCGCGGCATGCTGGCCGAGATCGACCAGGGCGAGTCGGAAAACGCCCGGCTGCACTCCGGGATCGAGCAGGCCCGCGCCGCGCTCGATCGGGAACGCGCCGCACTGGAGGGCATGACCGCAACCCTCGCCGAGGAGAACCGGGGGCTCGACGCCGCCCGGGCGGCGCTGGTCAACCTCACGGCCCAAGAGGCGCAGGTCCGCAATCTCTACCAGAACGCGGCCGTGAACCGCGAGAATGTCTCCCGCCGCCTCAAGCGGGCGGACGAAGAGGAAGCACGACTTCACAACACCATCACGGCGGCTCAGGAGATCGAAGCCCGCGCCCAGGCCAAGCGGGATGCACTCAAGCACGCCATCGAGGAAATTTCACGGCGCATCTTTGCCGTACGCGAAGAGGTGGACGCCAAATCCAGAGCCCTCGCCGCGCAGGTGAAACTCGCCCAGGGGCTTGATCTCGAACGCACCACCACCCGCTCCAAGCACGCCGCGCTCAAGAGGATGGAAGACAACTTCGAGTGGTACAAGGACGGGGTCAAGGCCGTCATGAAACGCGCCCGGCAGGCCGGCCCAGACGGAGAGCAGCTCGAGGGTGTCGTCGGGCTCGTGGCGGATGTCATCGAGCCGGAGGCCGCCGTCGCCGCAGCTGTGGAGGCCGCCCTGGGAGAAAGCCTGCAGTACGTCATCGTTGCGCACCAGCCGGCGGGGCTCGCGGCCATCGATTACCTGCGCCGCCAAAACGCGGGCCGGGGCGGCTTCATCCCTTCGGAGGCCCTGCACGACACCGCTGCCGGCCAGGCCGAGCGGCCCGACCCGGAGCGGCTGCTGCTCAATCACGTCCGGGTGAAACCGGGCTGCGAGGCCATCGCCCAGGCGCTCCTCGGCAACGTCGTCCTGACCGAGACCCTGGCCGAGGCGGTCGAGCTCTTCAACCACAACGGCCGCATCCAAACCCTCGTGACCCGCAGTGGCGAGGTGGTCTCGCCACGGGGCTTTCTGATCGGCGGCAGCGGGGATGCCGGCAGCGGTATCCTGGCGAAGAAGCGCGAACTGCGGGAACTCGAGCAGCAGGCCGCGGAGCTGGAGCGAAAACTCGAGGCGGCGCGGCTGGAGCAGAAGTCCATGGAAGCCGCGGTCCGCCGCCTGGATGTCGAGCTGCAGCAGTTGATCGAACGCAAGAACCAGGACCGCGAGAACGAAATTGAGGCGGAAAAGGCGCTCTTCAAGGCCAGTGAGGAGCTGAAGGGTCTGCGGCGGCAGCTTGAGATCGTGCAGTTCGAGCAGGAGCAGCTGCTCGGGGAGTCGAGCGACCTCGACGACCAGATGAGCAGCACCGAACGCTCGCTCGCGGCCATGTCGGCCGAGGTCGAAGCCGCCCGGCAGGCGGTGGACGAGCGCACCCGGGGCATCGCCGCGCTCTCCGCCACGGTCCAGACCGCGCAGCAGCAGGTCATGAACGTCAAACTCGAGATGACAAGCCTTAACGCCAAGCTCGAGAACAGCACCCACAGCCTGCGGCGGCTGCGCGAATTCCAGGCGGACGGCCTGCGGCGGATAGAGCAGCTCGCGCTCGAAATCACTCAGAAGAGCGGTAAATCCGCCGACGCCCGCACCCAGGTCCAGGAATGCGATCAGGCCCTGGCCGACATGTACCGCCGCACCCGCCAGATCGACCAGGAGATCGAGCGTGACGAGGCGGACTATGCCGCCATCAATGCACGGCTGAAGGCGAGCGATGAGACCATCTCCTCCATCCGCGACCGGCGCGAGAAGAGTCTGGAGCAGCTGCGGGTGCTCGAGCTGGAACAGGCTCAACGCGAGATGAGGCGCGAGCACATCGCGGCCCAGGTCGAGGACCGCTACCACACCCCCTTCAACGAACTGCGGGCGGAACTCGTCCCGCCGGCCCAGGGCGAAGCGGCCGACAGCGCCCCGGACCCCGAGGCGATGGAGGCCGAGCTCAACCGCTACCGCACCAAGATCGCCCGGATCGGCGATGTCAACTTGGGCGCCATCCAGGAGTATCAGCAGCTCGGGGAGCGCCACGATTTTCTCACCGCCCAGAAAGCGGACCTGGAGAAGGCCATCGAGGACCTGCACAAGGTCATCCGCAAAATCAATACCGTCTCCCAGGAGCGCTTTATGCAAACCTTCCACGCCATCAACGAGAGGCTGGGCGAGGTCTTCCCGCGCCTTTTCAACGGCGGCAGCGCCGAGCTCGTCCTGACCGACCCCGACAAGCCGCTCGAAACCGGGGTGGAGTACATGATCCACCCGCCGGGCAAAAAGCTCACCCGCATGAGCCTCTTGTCCGGCGGGGAGAAGGCCATGGCCGCCATCGCCTTCATCTTCGCGATCTTCCTGATCCGCCCGGCCTCCTTCTGCCTGATGGACGAGATCGACGCCCCGCTCGACGACGCCAATGTCTACCGCTTCAACGACCTCTTGCAGCACATCGGCCAGAACTCCCAGATCGTCATGATCACCCACAACAAGCGCACGATGGAGTTCGCCGACACCTTGTTCGGCATCACCATGGAGCAAAAAGGGGTCTCGAAGGTCGTCTCGGTCAACCTGCGGCGGCCGGAAACCGCCGCCGCGTGAAGACCGCGCGGCACCCGACGGCACACCCGCCGGCCCTACAGGATGGGCAAGTGGGGAAACGGACGGTGCCGGACGCGTGCCGATGCGCCGCGGCCTTTTGAGGAGCAACACCGGTGAGCTGGTTCAAACGCAAGAAAGAAGACGCCCCCCCGCCGCCTGCCGCTCCTGCAACTGAGACGGAAGCTCCGGCCGCTCCCGCGGAGCAGACGCCGGTCCGCCGCCGCTACTTCGAACGCCTGCGGGAACGGCTTTCCAAGACGCGCCAGAGTCTGTCCGCCGGACTCGGCCGGGTGCTGACCGGCAAACGGAGGATCGACGCCGATCTGCTCGAGGAGATCGAGGAACTCCTGATTACCGCCGACATCGGGGTTCAAACCGCCGCCCGGCTGATCGACCGGATCTCGGCCGCCACGGCCGCCACGGAGGAGGAGCTTCAGGCGGTGCTGCGGGCGGAGATCCTCGCGATTCTCACGCATCCGCCGCGCACCGCCCGGGCGCCGGACGCATCCCCGCACGTCATCATGGTGGTGGGGGTGAACGGCGTGGGCAAGACCACGACCATCGGCAAGCTCGCCGCGCGTCTCACGGCCGACGGCCGCAAGGTCCTGATCGCCGCGGCGGACACCTTCCGGGCCGCCGCCGTAGAGCAACTCGCCATCTGGGCCGAGCGGGCCGGGGCGGACATCGTCCGGCACCGGGACGGTGCGGACCCGGCCGCGGTCGCCTACGATGCGGTCGAGGCGGCCCTGTCGCGGGGGGCGGACGTCGTGATCGTGGACACCGCCGGCCGGCTCCACACCAAGGTCAACCTGATGGAGGAGGTCAAGAAGGTCAAGCGCTCCATCGCCAAGAAGCTCCCGCAGGCCCCGCACGAGATCCTGCTGGTGCTGGACGCCACCACCGGGCAGAACGCCCTCTCCCAGGCCCGCCTGTTTCACGAGGCATTGGAGATCACCGGCATCGCGCTCACCAAACTCGACGGCACGGCCAAGGGCGGCATCGTGGTCGCCATCTGCCACGAGTTCGACATCCCGCTCCAGTACATCGGCATCGGCGAGGCCATCGAAGACCTTCAGGACTTCGACCCGGAACAGTTTGTCGAGGCGCTGTTTTCCGCCTGACGGAACGCGGCTTCCGGAGAGGCAACCCTCGCAAATGCTGGTGGGCCGCGGCTTCATGGCGAGGCGGGTCCGAAGAATTGTATTGACAGGTTTTGTTTCTTTCTGTAGGTAGCGGTGTACAGAGAGATCAGCCCCAGATCCCGCACTCCACCAACTTAAACCGAAGAGGAGAAGCCCATGACCAAAGCCGACCTGATTGAGAAGATTGCGAAGGATGCCGGAATTTCCAAAGTAGCCGCCGATGCGGCCCTCAAGTCCTTCGTGGACAACGTGGCCAAGTCGCTCAAAAAGCCCGATGGGAAAGTAACGCTGGTGGGTTTCGGCACCTTCAGCGTTTCCAAGCGCAGCGCCCGCAAGGGTCGCAATCCCCAGACCGGCGCCCCGATCAAGATCAAGGCCGCCAAGGTCCCGAAGTTCAAGCCCGGCAAAGCCCTGAAGGATGCGATCAAGTAGAACGATTCATGCACTGACCGTCGCCGGCGCCGCCGGCGACGGCCGGCTCCATGCACGCGCCGCCACGGCCGTCAGCGCCGGATGCCGAACGCCGTAAACTCCCCGGTGTAATCCTCCCAGGTCACATCCACCGCATCCACCCGCGAGAGGGCCGAGCCGCGGCGGCACCACGCCACCATCCGCTCCACGCGCTCCTTCTCGCCCTCGATCACGGCCTCCACCGAGCCGTCGGGGCGGTTGCGCACCCAGCCGCATACCGCAACTCCCTGGGCGGCCCACTGGGTGTCGTAGCGAAAGCCGACCCCTTGGACCCGGCCGGTAATGAGGACATGGGCTCTGGCCTTCTCGGTCATACGCCACCTCATCCTCGCCCTGCGATCAGTTGCAGCCATTCCGCCTCGGTCAACACGGTAAGACCGAGCTCCCGCGCCCTGCGCTCCTTGCTGACCGCGCCCGGCCCGGCCACTACGAAATCCGTTTTGCGCGAGACGGCCCCGGCCACGTTCGCGCCCAATGCTTCCGCCTGGGCCTTGGCCTCGCTGCGGCTCACGGTTCCCAGGCTGCCGGTGAAGACCACCGTCTTGCCGGCAATCGGCGATACGGCCGGCGGCCGCTCGAAATCGGTCACCATCACCAGCGGCGGTTCATCGCCCCGGAGGCGCGTCAGGGCATCGAGCACCTCCTGATTGTGAGGCTCCGCCATGAATTCCAGGAGATCATGGACCATGCCGGCCCCGATGCCGTTGATGGCGAGCAACTCCGCGTGAGCCTCGGCCTGTTCATCCTGAGCCGCCGCCAGACTCTGCCGGAAGTGATCCCAGGCGAGATAGTGCCGGGCGAGCAGGCGTGCCGTCGCCTGCCCCACCTGATGGATGCCGAGCGCGTAGATGAAGCGATCCAGCGGGATCATGCGGGCCTTGCGGATGGCGTCGAAGAGGTTGCGGGCCGACGTCTCCCCCCATCCCTCCCACTCCCGCAGGGGCGGTGCATTCCGGCCGTCACGCATCTCCAGCGTGAAGATATCCACCGGCGTCCGGATCAACCCCTTGGCGTGGAAGGCCTCGATATGCTTCGCTCCCAGGCCCTCGATGTCGAATGCGTCGCGCGAGACGAAATGTTTGAGGCGCTCGACCACCTGCGCCGGGCAGATCAGACCGCCGGTGCAGACCGCATCGACCTCGCCCTCCTCCCGGGCCAGGCGGCTGCCGCACGCCGGGCACTGCCGCGGGAAGCGGTAGGGGATGCTGTCCGCCGGCCGTTTTTCCTTCAGGACCGCGACCACCTGGGGGATCACGTCCCCGGCGCGCTGAATGAGGACGGTGTCGCCGACCCGGATGTCCTTGCGCGCGATCTCATCCGCATTGTGCAGGGTCGCCCGCCGCACCAGGACCCCGCCGACCCCGATCGGCCATAGGCGGGCCACCGGCGTGATCCTGCCGGTCCGCCCCACCTGGCAGAGGATCTCCTCCACAACGGTCACAGCACGCTCCGGGGGGAACTTCCACGCCACGGCCCAGCGCGGAGATCGGCTCACAAACCCAAGCCGGCCCTGCCAGTCCAGCCGATCGACCTTGAGCACGACCCCGTCGATGCTGAAGCCCAGGCCCGAGCGTTTCTGCTCGAGCTCTTCGAAGAACGCGCGGAGCTCCCCAGGGTCCGCGCCGCGGACCGCAACCACCCGCGCGGGTTCGTTGGCCTGGAACCCCCAGCCCGTAATCCGGCCCAGCGCCTCCGACTGGGTCCGGGCGAACGGTGCGGAGCTCTCGCCCCAGCCGTGGGCCACAAAGCGCAGCGGCCGGGCGGCAGTGACGGCGGGATTCAACTGGCGCAGGCTGCCCGCCGCGGCGTTGCGCGGGTTCGCGAACAGCTTCGCACCGTCCGCCTCCTGCTGGGCGTTCAGGGCGATGAAATCGGCATCGGTCATGTATACCTCCCCGCGCACCTCCAGAAGAGAGGGCCATCCCCGGCCCTTCAACAGCGGCGGAATGCTCGCCATCGTCCGGACGTTGGCGGTGACATCCTCGCCGACCTCGCCGTTGCCCCGCGTGGCGGCTGCCGCCAACCGGCCCTCTTCGTAGCGCAACGCGCAGGAGACCCCGTCGATCTTGGGCTCACAGCGGACTGCGATCAGCGCGCCCGGGTCTTTCAGCTCACGCAGGAAATTGCGGATCCCCTCGATCCAGTCGCTGACATCCTCGCGCCCGAAGGCGTTGCCGAGCGAAAGCATCGGGACGCGGTGGCGCACTTTTTGAAACCCCTCGGCCGGGGCCGCCCCCACCTTCCGCGACGGGCTTTCGGGCAGCACAAGGTCCGGGAAGCGCGCCTCGATGGCCGCGTGGCGTCGCCGCAGCGCGTCGTAATCGGCATCGCTGATCTCGGGCCGGTCCAGTTCGTGGTAGAGCCGGTCGTGGTAGGCGATCGCCTCGGCCAGCTCCGTGAGCTCGGTGTGGGCGGCGGCCGCCGTCAGCTGATCCACCGGGGTGTCGAAATAGACCGTAGGCTTCCGGGTCATGGGATGGTCTGCCTTTGTTTCGAAGCTACCGCCTCATGGGTCGTGACCGAACCGCTCCCAGTATAGTGGAGCCCCACGCGCAGCGCAACCCGCCGCACGGTGGTCGCATGATTTTTCAGGTGTTCGGGTTGCAGGCGGCGACGTAGGCGACCAGCTTGGACGCGAAGGGGCTCGCCGTCTGGATGGTGCTGACGGGCAGGCACGCGGTGTTCAGGTACTGAAGGATCAGGGCGTCGCCGGAGGCCAGGCCGAGGGGGAGGAGGCCGGCGAAGAAGAAGCCAAGCTCCTCGAACCGGCGGCAGAAGTAAGGGGTCCGGCGATCCGACAGATTCAGGATGAGGTGAATGACGTCCCAGCGCTCGAGGCAGAGCTCCCGCAGCGTGCGGCGGATGTCGGCGACGAGGGTCGGTCCGTAGCGGTCGATTCGGATGCGGGCGGAATTGAGCGACCGGATCAGATGCAGGTGATAGGAGGCCGCCGGGCCTTCGTCCCTCGCCTGTTCGGCCGGATCAGCGATCAGCGGCACGGCGGCAGGTTCCAGATAGCCGTAGATGGCGCGCAGCATATCGGCGTGCCGGGCGGGGGCGTAAATCGTCTGGGTCGGCGGCCGCTTCAGGTACCTGAACTGCACCATCAGGCTGCCCCGCGCGGAGCTCACCTTCCTCAACCCCTTGAAGTCCACGGTAGGGGGCACCAGACACAGGAAGAGGGCACACTCCCGCAACCCCTTCTGCAGTGCGGTTTTCTGCGAAAACGGGTGCACGGTCACCGCCTCGCTGAAAACACCCTCCAGCCCGCGTGAGCGCGCCACGCCGATCAGGTAGTCGGTCAGCCGGGCGAAGCACCCCTGGGAGCGGTAGCCCGGCACGACGACCCCCTGCCCCAGTTCAGCCATCCGCGGGTTGTCCCCCCACAATGAGAGCGCGCAGTGTCCGACGACTTCGTTTGGTGCCGTCACGGCCAGCGCCGAATGGACCTCACCGGTTGCGTTCAGGGCGATGATCTTCTCGGGGTAGTAGATGTAGTCCTGGGAGTAGGAGTAGCCGTAGGTCTTGAAAACGGTTTTCGAAATCTCCAGGGCGTCGGATGGTTGCATCGGCCGCACTGTGCAGGCAGCGGCCGCCGCAGCCAGCGGCCGCGTCGCCTCCTCCTCATCCGGGGGGTCCAGCCGGCAGGCCGCTTCGTACTCTGCGAGGGATCCGTCCGGGAGATGCTTGACGAGAACCACCTCCTTGCCTCCCGGGCCCAGGTTGTTTAAAAGGATGTCGTCGAAATGCCGACGCAGGCGCGCGACCGCCTGACCGGCCGGGCCGGCCTCCTCCGGTGCCGAGCCCCCGAGGGGCAGGCCCTTGTCGTGGAGCACGATTCTCAGGCCGGCGGGGATGCGCTCGCAGGATACATCCAAGGCAGCGCTCTCCGCCGTCTCGAATGAATAGGCCATCAGGGCAGGAAGGGCCGTCCGGAGCCCCTCAAAGATCTGCCGCTGCATCCCCTCGTCGCAGCCGATGAGCCGCGCGACGTCCATGACATACCGGGCGGCGATCTCCGCGTAGCGCCGATCGGCCGGAATCGTGAGGCGGGAAAGCTCACAACCCATCGGAGACGCTGACTCACCCGCTCAGTGCGCGGGCGGAGTTTGTTTGCCGCTTTTAGCGCGTTTGGCCTTCTTGGGGGCGGGTTTCGCCGCAGCCAGTTTCTCTTGCTCGATGGCTTTCTCGCGCTGCCGGCGCTCCTGGATACGGCCCTGGAATTCAATCGAGGTCGAGATCCCTTCACCGTCGGCCCACTGAATCGTCATCTGATCCTTTTCAATGGACATCACCGTGAAGAGCCCTTTTTCGTTTTCGTACTCCCCGCCGACCACAAATTCGTACTCAGTTGCGTACTCAGTGGATGGACTCATCTTGCCTCCATTGGCCCCGGTGTCGCCCCACGGTTCCAGCTCGATTCGATTTTCGCAGGACGCTTCGCACGATGGTATAAAAAAACCACCACACTTTGAAGGGTGTGGTGGTTAAGCCCTACACTGCAAAATGGGTTCACGCGGGCCGGTGCGGCCGACGTTTCCCATCGCCCGCCCTTTGACATTATGTTTTAGAGTAAGTATGGCAGATTAGCATGTCAACTCAAAATGACATGTTCCGTCAGCACCTTCTTTCCGTGATAGGGTCGGAGGCCCGCGTGGAGATTCTTGCACTTACCGACATTCAGATAGATCCGGAGGCGGCTGCCCGGCGGTTGCGGGTCGCCGACCGGGGGGTCATGGGGCGGCTGATCGCGACCGCCGTGGCGGCGAGCGTACCCACGGCCGCGTTCCGGGTGAGCTACGTCGATGAAAAACGGGAGGACGGGGTCGTGGTCGACGGGGTGCGCTTTGCCAGCCGCGTGCTGCGGCGCAACCTGGAGGAGGTCGGCCGTGTCTTCCCGTTTGTGCTGACCGCGGGCCAAGGGGTGGATGAGCTCATCGCGGCGAGCGGGGACATGCTCGAAAAATACCTGCTGGATGAGATCGGCAACATGGTGCTGCAGAAGGCCCGAAGCCGGTTCGAGCGGCAGCTTCGCTCCCGATTCGCCCTTGGAACGATCTCCTGCATGGCGCCCGGCTCCCTCGCGGAGTGGCCCATCGAAGAGCAGGCGCCGCTCTTTCGCCTGCTGCCCGGAGTGGAGCCCGCCATCGGGGTACACCTGACCGAGAGCTTCCTCATGCTGCCCCGAAAGTCGATCTCCGGGATCTACTTCCCCTCCGAGACGACCTTCTTTAGTTGCCAACTCTGCCCGCGCGAGCGCTGCGAGGGGCGCAAGGCGCGCTTCGACCCGGAGAAGGCCCGCGCGTACGGAGCCTCCGGGATCCCCAACCACCTCACCCCGATCGAAAGGTCATCCCCCTAGACGAGGGCCCGCCGCCGGGATTGCCCCGCGCTTAGGCCGCCGCCAGTTTTCCGGCCCGGAAGGCTTTCAGATAGTTCATGCAGTAGGCGTCCCGGCCCATCAGGGGTTTCGGCCGTCGCAACGCGGGCCATCATGCGATGGGCGCTGCGGACCCTGGGCCCCGCTTCCACTTCTTATGGCTGTGCGGCGGCGAACCGTCGCGCCAACGCAACCGCCTCGGCCGCATTGGCACCGTAGCCGTCGGCGCCGATTTTTTCGGCAAAGTTCCGGTCCACCGGCGCCCCGCCCACCAGCACCTTGACCCTGTCGCGCAGACCCTGGTCCTTCAGCGCCCCGATCACCCTCTGCATCTGCGGCATTGTGGTCGTCAGCAGGGCCGATAGCCCGAGAATGTCCGGTCGGATCGACTTGACCTGATCGACCAGCTTCTCGGCGCTGAGGTCGACCCCTAAATCCATCACCTTGAAACCGGCCCCCTCGAGCATCATGGAGACCAGGTTCTTGCCGATGTCGTGCAGATCGCCTTTCACGGTGGCCATGACGACCGTGCCGCGGAAGCGGCTCTCCCCGCCGGCCAGCCGGGGTTTCACCACCTCGAGCCCCGACTTCATGGTCACGGCCGAGACCAGCATCTCCGGCACGAAGATCCGTCCGGTGCCGAAGTCGGCTCCGACCACGTCCATGGCCGCAATGAGGGCGTCGTTGATGATCGTACCGGGGTCGACCCCCGCCTCCAGCGCCTTTTGGACAAGCGCTTTGATCTCGCCGTGCTTGCCGCCGATGACGGCATCCCTGATCGTTTGCAGATGATCAGCCATCGATTCGTCTCCTTCTTGCCTGCGGGCGATGACAGGCCCTTCTCTTTCTTGAACGCTTCAGAATCCGGATCGAACCGCCTCGGCGATGGCCTTGAGGTTTTCGATCGGGGTCGACAGCGGGATGGCACACTCCGGGCCGATCAGGTGCACACCGGCCTCAATGGCGTAGCGCGCCTGCCGGTACACATCCTCCGGCGTGCCCTGCAGCAGGGTCTGGGGGTTGTTGATGTTGCCGGCCAGCGACACCCGGCTCCCGATCCGCCGCACGGCCTCTTTAGCGTCCACCTGCCACTCGAAGTGGTAGGCATCCACCCCGGACTCTGCGAAAAGCTCCAGGCGGTCCGAGCAGTTGCCGCAGACGTGCAGGATGATGGGCCCGCCCACCTGGGCCGTGATCTCCTGGTGAATCGGCAGCAGGTACTCCTTGTAGTGATAGGGCCCGACCAGATTGCGGGTGGCGTGGTCGGCCAGGACCACGACGTCCGCGCCGGCAGCGAACTGGGCGTTAATGAAGGCGATGGTGACTGGAACAAGCTGCCGCAGCATCTTCGTCACCTTGTCGCGTTCCCCCATGCCCACGGCGAGCAGGAAGTTCTGGGTGCCAGCCATGTGATAAGACATCGTCCAGGGCCCCATGACTTTTCCGATGATGGCGACCCTCCCCCCCACCTGCCGCCTTAGAATGGAAAGGGCATCCAGCACCACCCGGCAGGAGGGCTTTTCAAGAAAGTCCGCCGGGATGACAATGTCCGAAAAATCCGCGTTGGGGAAATTCTTGACATCCGGCATCTGGTCGCGGTCGCCCCAGTCCACCTGCGCCCCAAGTGCAGCGGCCTCCTGCACCACTGAATACTCCGGCATCACCGTGTCGAAACCGATCTCCGCGTGCCCCGCCAGGGCCAGTTCGGCCATAGCCTGCGCGTTGAGATGAGCCTCCGGGAAGAAGACCCCGGCCTTCTCCATCAGGCCGTGGCAGGCGATAGATGTCGGGTTTCCCACGGCCGGCCGCGGCCCGGGCCGCCCTCCTAACAGTGCCGACATCACCAAATTGCGAGGATTCAGTTTCATTGGGCCCTACCCCAGACGTGTGTGAGTGTTATCAAAAAGGCGAGGGCGAAGATCCAAATATCCGCCCGGCTCCCGCGGCCGGAACAAATTCCGGATAACGCCATGAGGCCCCTTCGCCCGTGGACGGCAATTATGTGCCAACCTCTTGTAGCGTAGGCGGGTTAAAAAAATCAAGGCCATCCGGGTTCACACGGCAGCGAGCGCGGGGCACAATCGTTCGATGAGGCGGGCGGCGGCCAGGCGGCCGCAGGCGAACCGGGGGTCCTTGAAACCGGGCTGCCAGGTCAGGGAGGAGAGATCGTCGGAAACGACGAGGAGGGCGGCCGCCTCGACGCCGCGGAAGGCGGCCACGGAAAACAGGGCCGAAACCTCCATCTCGACCGCCAGCGCCCCGCGGCGGCGGAAGGCAAGCACCTTGTCGGGCGTTTCACGAAACGGAGCGTCGGTGGACCAGACCGGCCCCGGATGAACGCCGGTGCCCGCGGCGGCGCTCCCGTCGGAAATCGCTTGGACCAGGGCGGCTGAGCCCGCGGATTCCAGGGTCGCGGCCGAGTAATGGCGCGAGGTCCCCTCATCGATGAAGGCCGAGGCGGGCAGCACCAGGTCGCCGATCGCAACCGGCGGGGTGAGGGCCCCGCACCAGCCGAGAAAGATCAGGCGGCGGGCGCCCCAGGCGATCAGGGTCTCCGCGACCATGACCGCGTAGGGGGCCCCCACCATCGGCCCGGCCAGGCAGGTTCCGGGATGGCGCTCGGAGTGCGTATACAGCCGGCTGGTGAAAAGCCGCCGCCCCGCATCCGCACCGAAGCCCAGGGCATCTCGCAGCAGGGCCAGGTCCGGGCCGGTGGCGGCCAGGAGCGCGAGCGGCCCCACGGGCGCGGTCCCCTTGCCCCGCCGGGGTTGGATGATGGCATCCGGCATGCAGCGCCTCCCATCCGCCGGCCGTGCGGCTTATAACTGGTTTCATAACCCCGTCTAACGGCTGGGGGTCCCGCCATGGCGGGATTGCAGGCCTCTCGAACGTGCTCACAACCTGACATGGTTGCTGCGCTTTCGAGTCGGCCCGCGCCTTGCCCGCAACCGTGATCCGAGGTTTTGAAACCAGTTCTACTGGGGCTTGTTCAATCGTCCCAGCTCGTCCCGGATCTCATCCAGCATATCGTTCAGCCAGATGACATCCTCCATCGAAAGCCGCCCGGCCTTGACCGGCGCCCCGTCGGTGCCGTCCTTCTTTTTCAGGATCCGGGGGCCGATCTGCAGTTTCGCTTCGCCTTCCCCGTAGCGGTTGATGGAGAGCACCAGGCCGGTCTCTTCGCTTTTCCATTTTTTGAGGACCTTGTCCTTTTCCGGATCGTAGGGCATCACTCCTCCATGCACTGGGTGTTGAGTTCAGCAGGAAGTTGAAAAACGGCGCCTCAGGCTGTGATCCGGTGTTGTACGGCTCTTGTAAATGCTCACATAGTGTGGAATATGCTGCGCTTTCCAAATCGCCGTACGCCTTGGCTGACAGCCTGATCCTTGTTTTTCAACAACCTGATAGGATTTCCGCTAGGCGGTGAGCTTCGAAAAATCGGCAAACGCATCAAACAGCCCGGCGATCCGCGCCAACAGGGAGAGCCGGTTGCGGCGCACGGGCGGATCCTCCGCCATGACCATGACGTCATCGAAGAGGGCATCGACCGGGGCGCCCAGGGTGGCCACCCGCGCCAGGGCGTCGTCATACCGGCCTTGGCTCAGGTCCGCCTGCACCCGGGACTCGGCCTCCCGAAACGCACTCAGAAGCGCCCCCTCCGAGGGGTGGCTGAAAAGCGCCTCCTCGACCGTGCCCGGCGTGAAGCCCTCGGCCCGGCGCAGGATGTTCACCACGCGCTTGAAGGAGACTGCGATCGGTTCGAAATCCGGTTTTTTTCTGAGCGCCTCCAAGGCCCGGGCGCGGCGCCACACCGCGGGGATGCAGTCTGCCGTAACGCCCAGGACCGCGGCCACCGTGTCCTTGGCGAAGCCCTCCTCCACGAGGATGGAGGCCATCCGCCCCTCCAGAAACCCCTGGACCCGGGCAGCGGTCTCAGGCGGTGTGCCCGCAGCCCCGTCAAAGAGCTCAAGGCTTCGCGCCACCACGCCGCCGAGCGGGAAGCGCCATCCGCGGCGGCGCATGATCTGGATCAGGCCGATGCCCTGGCGGCGCAGGGCATAGGGGTCGGCCGCCCCGGAGGGGATCAGCCCGGCCCGGAAGCAGCCGCAGATGGTGTCCAGCTTGTCGGCGACGGCCACGACCGCTCCCGCCTCGGTCTCGGGCAGCGGCCCGCCTGAAAAAGTCGGCCGGTAGTGCTCCTCGATCGCGCGCGCGACCGCCTCGGGCTCCCCCTGGGCCAAGGCATAGACCCGGCCCATGATGCCCTGCAGCTTGGGGAACTCGCCCACCATCTGGCTGACGAGGTCGGCCTTGCAGAGCCTTGCGGCGCGCTCGGCGTGCCGCGCGAGCTCCGGGCTGCCGCCGGCCTGCTCCGCCACGAACTGCGCCAGGCGCTCGACGCGGCTCACCTTGTCGTGGATCGAGCCGAGCTGGGCCTGGAAGAGGACGCTCTTCAGTTTTTCCACCTGACGCTCGAGCGGGGTGTCGCGGTCGCTGCGGTAGAAGAATTTCGCATCCTCGAGCCGCGCGCGCAGCACCCGCTCATGCCCCCGGATCACCACCGCCATGTCGGTGGCCGGGGTGTTGTTGACGGCGATGAAGAACGGCAGCAGCCGGCCGGCCGTGTTCACCACCGCGAAGTACTTCTGGTGCTCGCGCATGGCGGTGATCAGGACCTCCGGGGGCAGCTCGAGAAACCCCTCCGAGAACCGGCCCACGGCGACCGCCGGATACTCGACGAGGTGCGTGACGATCCCCAACAGCTCCTCGTCGGCCAGGACCGCGCCGCCGACGGAGGAGGCCGCCTGGGCCGCCGATGCGTCAATCCGGGTGCGCCGCTCGTCGATATCGACGATGACGGATGCCGCACGCAGCGCCTCGACGTAGGCGGCGGGCTCGGCGATCCGCACCCGGCGGGAGTGGACGAAACGGTGGCCGAAGCTCACGCGGCCGCTGCGGACCCCGGCCAGCTCGACGTCGACCCGCGTCTTGCCGAAGAGAGCGAGCAGGGAGTGGATCGGCCGCGCGAAGGCGATCGGCAGGCTCCCCCAGCGCATGCTCTTGGGAAAGGGCAGGGCCAGGATGACATCGGGCAGGATGGCCGCCAGCAGCGCGGTGGTGGCCATTCCCGGGTCGGTCACCGTGGCACTGAGATACTCGCCCTTGGCGGTGGCCGTCGTTCCCAGCCGCGCCACGGGCAGTCCGACCTTTTCGGCGAACTTGACCGCCGCCACGGTCGGCCGCCCCTCCCCGTCAAAGGCCGCCCGGCGGGGCGGCCCCAGGACCTCGCGCGTCAGCGGTTTTTGGCGGGCCGCCAGCTCCGCCACCGTCACCGCCAAGCGGCGCGGGGTTCCGAAGGTGCGGACCGGTCCGTGGGCGATGCGGGCCTCGGCCAGCCTCTGGGTCAGCATCGACGCCAGGGCCGCCAGCGCCGGATCGATGTACCCGGCGGGAATCTCCTCGGTCCCGATTTCAAGCAAGAACGTCTTCATTATTCGTCTACCTCAATGAGCGCTAATGGTCAGCCGGTCAGCCCGTCGGCTCGTCGCCGGTCTACCCGTCAACCGGTCTTAAAGTGGAGCTCTCTTTTGCGACCGGCTGACCGGCCGACGGGTGACGGCATGGCTTCACCCATTCTTCACCAGCGGAAACCCCATCGCCTCGCGCTGGGCCAGGTAGGCTTCGGCGCAGGCTCGGGCCAAGTTGCGGATGCGCGCGACGTAGCCGGTGCGCTCGGTCACGCTGATCGCCCCGCGGGCATCCAGCAGGTTGAAGGTATGGGAGCACTTCAGGCAGAACTCGTAGGCCGGGAGCACCAGTCCCTGTGCGATGACCCGCCGGGATTCCGCCTCGTAGCGGCCGAAGAGGTCGAAGAGCATGCCGACGTCGGCCTGTTCGAAGTTGTAGGTGGACTGCTCGACCTCCTGGCGGTGATGGACGTCCCCGTAGCGCAGGGTGCGGTTCCATTGCAGGTCGTAGACGTTGTCCACCTGCTGCAGGTACATGGCGATCCGCTCCAGCCCGTAGGTGAGCTCCACCGAGACCGGCATGAGCTCGATGCTGCCGGCCATCTGAAAGTAGGTGAACTGGGTGATCTCCATCCCGTCGAGCCACACTTCCCAGCCCAGGCCGGAGGCCCCCAGCGTGGGGGATTCCCAGTCGTCCTCCACGAAGCGGATGTCGTGCGCGAGGGGGTCGATGCCGAGGGCCGTCAGGCTCTGCAGGTACTGCTGCTGCACGTCCATCGGCGATGGCTTGAGCAGCACCTGGTACTGGTAGTAGTGCTGCAGGCGGTTGGGGTTTTCACCGTAGCGGCCGTCGGTCGGCCGCCGGGAGGGCTGGACATAGGCGACCCTCCACGGCTCGGGCCCGAGCGCCCGAAGCAAAGTGGCGTGATGAAAGGTCCCGGCGCCGACCTCCAGGTCGTAGGGCTGGATGATGAGGCACTCCTTGCGGGCCCAAAATGCCTGGAGGGTCAGTATGAGGTCCTGGAAATACATGTCCACTGGCTCCTTGAAGCGGAGAGTTCACTGCAACGGAGGGTTATGTGAATAGGCCATTTCAATTGAAATGCCAAGTGAAAAGTGGGCCGACGGCACCGGGACGTCACCCGCCCGAATGAACGGTAAGCCCCTGCCGCGCCACCTCCACCGGCAGCAGACGGGCCCCGGGCCGCCGGGCGAGAATTTCCTGCCAGCGGGGACGGAGGCGGGCGATATCCTGCGCCTCACCGATGGCCCAGAGGCACCCGCCGCCGCCGGCTCCGGTGAACCGCGCGCCGCAGGCGGCGCGGCGGGCGGCGGCCGCGAGCGTACGGCCCAGATCATCCAACACCTCCGGCGTCAGCCGGCAGCGCAGGCCGGTTTCGCGGTGCATGCACTCCGCCGCCTGGCCGTAGTCGCCCCGGGACAGCGCCTCCACGAAGCGATGCGTCAGGCCCACCATCTCCTCCCAGACCGCCCGGCTCCGTCCGGCCACAAACTGCCGCACCCAACGCCCGTTGACGTCGGCGGAGACATGGGGGATGCCGCCGTAAGCGACCAGCAAGTGGCGGCCGAGCTCCGCGTGCCGCCCGATGGGGACCGCCCGTTTCCGTTGAAACACCGCCGCACGGGGCAACGGCACCCAATACCAGGCATGGACCCCCCCGTACACCGCCGCGAGCTGGTCCTGGTAACCGCAGGGAACACCGGCCACGCTCTCCTCGACGGCATGGGTCAGAAGGGCGACGGAGCGGGGACTCATCGCCCCTTCCGGGCGACCCCGTCGACCGGCCGCATCCAGGGCCGCCGCCAGGGCACACGCGGCGACCGAAGACCCCCCCAGGGCGCTGCGGGGCGGAGAGTCCGAGTGGATGCGGATGTGAACCCCTGCGGCGCGAAAGAAGTCGGCCAGTGCGAACATCAATCCCAGCCGGTGGGAGTAAGGCGCGCGGCCGGCCGGAAATTCGGCGCTGCCCAGCCCCGCGGCGGTCACCCGCACCCGCCCCGCCGTGTGCGGCTCCAGGCGGACGCTGGTGCGCAGGTTGAGCGCAATGTTCAGGGTGCCGGGCCGAAGATGCTGCAAAGGGTAGGAGAAGGTGCGGATGTCGAGCGTCCCGCCCATGTCCACCCGGCACGGCGCCGAGGCGCTGACCGGGCCAGCGGCCAGCGCCTCGCGCCAGGAGAAGGCAGGGTCCAAGGGTTCGAGGGGTCCAGGGTTCGAGGGAAAGGGAAATCGCGCCCCTCCGGCGCTATCCGTTGCCTTCCCTGCTTGTCCTCCTGCGATGCCGGGAAACCACGAGGGAATGCGTTTTGGTGACTGGTTCATGCGACGGTTGATCGTTTTCATTCTACCTTTACCCTCGACCCCTTGACCCCTCGAACCCTCGGACCCTACCTAATTTGGGGCTCCGGCGAAGCCGCTAAACTTCATCCCCACGCAGCTGGCGCAGCACCTTCAGGCTGCGCGGCACCCGCCCGAGATGGTACGGCACGAAGCACTCCAGGAACGTTTGCCCCTCCCGCAAGGCCCGCGGCGTAAATTTCATTCGGCCGGCCCGTGCCAGGTCTCCGCCGGCAACCCACAGAAGCTGCTTCGCGGTACCCTTCGAGAGCCGGTGGCTGCCGGCGTCGGGCGGCAGACAGCCCGGGCAGGCAACCCCTCCCCGGGCGATCTCGACCGACAGCATCTCCGCCAGGATACCCTCGATGTCGCAGCGGCAGATGACGCAGCGGCCGAGGTGGGGGCAATGGCCGGAAATCCGCAGCAGCCGCATCTGAAACAGGATGCTGAGCGCGGCCGGCGAAGGGGTGCCCGTGTCGAGCGCGTCCAGCACATGCCGCAGCAGGAGGAAGACTTCGGAGTTTTCAATGCCCTCCTCCATCCAGTCGTTCACGAGCTCGGCCCAGTAGCTTGCGTAGGCCGTTTTTGAGGGATCCTGGCGGATGGCAGGGTACGGGTTCCGCAGAGCGGCCTCCTGCAGCAGCGCCAGCCCCCCACGGCGGCCCGCGCCGGCCACGATGTCGAGCTCGGTGAACAGCTCCAACAGTCCGGCGAATCGCCGGACGCTTTTCTTGGCGGATTTGGCCATCAGGGACAGCTTGCCGAGCCCGAACGAGAAAAAGGTCACAATCAGGTCGGCATCCCCGTATTCCGTGCGCCGGATCAATATCGCAGGGGTTGAAACAGGCGGCAGGGAGGAGGCCGGACCGGACCGCGCGGAGACCGAATGAACCGTCGTCATGGCAGATGCAGGTTGATGGGCTCACCCTTTTTGCCCGGCACCGTTACGGGTTGGTTGTTCAGCGTGAGCTTGACCGCACCGGCATTTCCAATGAGGAGGTTGAAGTGGCGGCGGGCTTCAAGCTTCAGCTGCTGGCCGGCCTTCAGGGTGTGTTCCCCGGGGGTCCCCTGGTCGGTGACCACTTTCACCCAGGTGTTCTCGAGGGCCGTCACGGTGAGCTTGAGCCCGGAAGCCGCCTCGGCCGGGCCCGGCGCCGGGGCGCCGGGCAGGGGCTCGGGCGGCGAGCCGGCCGCCGAGGCCGCCTCCATCGGGCTGGACGCCGTGAAGATGGCGGTTGGCGGAGGGTCGGATGGAGGCCGGGTCAGCGCGTGCCATGCCGCCAGCTGGACTGTGATCAGGCTTGCGAGCAGAACGAGAACGGCCAGAAAACGGCCGGTGGCACCCGTTCGGCGCCGCCGCGGCGCGGCTCCGATGCTCTCCGTTTTACGGAGCATCACGCAATGCGCCTCATAGCGGCGTAGGGCCTCACCGCCGTCGGCACCAACAGCCTTCGCGAAGGCCCGCAGAAACCCTTTTAAAAAGGTCTCCGGCGGCAGGCGGCGGAAATCCTCGTGCTCGATGGCTTCCAGGATCCGGATGCCGACCCGGGTCTGGGCGGCAACCTGCTCCAGGCTGATCCCCTTGGCGAGGCGCGCCGCCTGAAGATAACGGCCGTATGATTCGGACAAAACAGCTGACTCCATGGATTCAACCCGAGAAGATGGAAACGCGCGCGGCCGGCTCATTTCGTTTCGATGATCTTGATGTGCGCGCGCCGGCGCAGGTCCGAAATCCAGGCCTTGATCCGGTCGTCGACCCGCTCGCGGTAGAGGCGATCCATGATTTCGGCCTCAACCTCCGACAGGGGGCGGCCCGGCGCCTCCTGGAGCTCCTGAACGTAGAGCACCTGGTAGCCGAACTCGGTGGCCACCACCGCGGAAACCTCGCCCACTTTCATGGGCCTTACCACCTCGCGCAGCGTGGGGGTGAGATCTTCGACTCGAAAAAAACCCAGGTCGGCGCCCTGGACCCCTTCGGCCCGGTCGGCGTGGAGCCGGACGATCTCTTCAAACGAGCGTCCCGCCCGCAGTCCGCTCAACGCCGCTTTCAGCTCGGCCTGCACCGTCTCACGTTGCGCCGCGGTGGCATTGGGCGGCAGCCGGGCAAACAGGTTCCATAGGTGATATTTCCGGCTCCCGCCGTACTTGGCGAGATTTTGCTCGTAGTGGGCCGTAATTTCGTCCTGGGTGACGACCACCCGCGAGCGCACCTCGCGATTGACCAGCTTGGTCCGCTGAATCAACCCCTTGATGTCCCGGCGGTACTCCTCCATGCTGAGCCCCTGCTCGACCATCATGGCGCGGATCTCTTCATCCCCGATCCGATGGGTCTTCTTGAGCTGGGCAATGTGCTGATCGATCTCTTCCTCAGTGACGGTGATGTTGTGGCGTTTGACCTCCTGCTCGGTGAGCTTGGCATCGATCAGGGTCTCGATCACTTCCCGGCGCAGGCGGCCGAGGGATGGGCCCTGAGTCTCGACCCGCCCGCCCTGGCGTTTGATGTTTTCCAGGTACGGGCGCAGGGTCTGGTCGACATCGTGCTGGGTGATGACATCTTCGTTGACCACGGCCACGATCCGGTCGACCACACCGGTCCCTGTCGCCGGTTCCCCGAACAGCAGGAAGGCTAAGGCCAGCACCACGTTCAAAAGAACTTCCGTCCCCGGCCGGCAACGCCGGGGACAGCGCTTACGTCTCATGTCGCCGATCACCTCACACCGTCGGAGTCAACGAACACCCGCAAAGCGGGTGGCTTGTCTTTCCGGCCGTAGGCCGAAAAGACAAAAGCACGTTAGTGCTTCACTCGTTGCACGTGAAACCGCGTGCGTAGCACGCGGTTTGAAAACACGTAATCCCATGCCTGCCGGAGTTCCTCCTCGGCGGCAGCTCCCGGTTGCGGCGAAACCGTCATGCCCCCCCGGGAGTCTCTTGCAGGCGGCCCCACGCCTCCGGATTGATCACCACCGGGAACCGTTCCCTCAGGCGCATGATCCAGTCCCCGTAACTGTTTTCAAGCTTCTGTCGCCTCACATCGGCCACGATGGCCTCCTTCAGGCGGTGAAACTCCTCCTCCGAACCGGCGGCCCTGGCACGGCCGCGGTAATGCCGGTCATAATGGGCCGTGATCTCCTCGGCCGTGATGCCGGCAGGCTCCTGCAGATCGGTTTCCATCACCTTTTCCATGAGGAGCCGCACCCGCACGCGCTTTTTCCAGGCGTCCAGACTCACGGCGGACTCAACAATGGTTTGCTCGAACACCCCGGGGGGGTAGTCGGCGGCGATGACGGCGACCGCCGCATCGAGCTCGGCATCGGCCACCGCCAGCCCGAGCTCGTCCGCACGCTGCAGCAGGACGAGCTCGGTCGCCATCTCCTCGAGCAGGTTGGAGCGAGCCTCCGCAACTCCTCCGGCCCCGGACCCCAGGCCGTCGGGGTAGGCCGTTTTCACGAACTCCAGGGCCTGGAGAAACTCACGGGCGGTGACCTTGCGCTCCCCGGATCGGATCAAGTAGTCCTCGGTCTCGACCGGGCCGCCCGACCCGCACCCCAGCAGGCAGATTAGGATGCCTGAAACACCGCATAAGATTTTAATTTTCTTGATTATTAACATGGCGACCCATCGCTTGCAAGATGTTTTTGGCTTGGCCCAACTGCCCGAGGGGCCCGGCCGGGGAGAGCCGCACCTTGAGCACATGGTCCGGGGTCAGCTCGAACCGCCCGGGGTCGGCGGTGATCATGCCGACCAGTCCGGCCGGATTTTCCTGGTGGGCAGGGGAGAGGGCAATCACCAGCCGCTGGTCCTTGAGATCGATCCGCGAGACGCCGGCGTTGCGGGCAAGCACCTTGAGCATGATTTTGAACAGGAGGTGGCTCGCCTCCTCCGGCGGCGGCCCGAAGCGATCGATGATTTCATTGCGCAGGTCGGCAATTTCCTGGAGGTCCTCCGCCCGCGCCAACCGGCGGTAGAGCAGCATGCGCTGGTCGATATCCGGAATATAGCCCTCGGGGAAAAAAGCCGACAAGGGGATGTTCACCTCGGGATCCAGGGGCTGAAGCACCGGCTCCCCCTTTAGTTCGGCCATGGCGTCCTCCATGAGCTGCAGAAACATGTCGTAGCCCACGGCAGCGATGTGGCCTGACTGCGACGCCCCAAGAATCGTCCCCCCGCCACGGATCTCCAGGTCGTTCATGGCGATCTGGAAACCGGCCCCCAGATCCGAGTGCTCCATCAGGACCTTGAGCCGCTTGCGGGCATCGGCGCTGAGCCCGCTTTCGTCCGGGATCAGCAGGTAGGCATAGGCCTGCTCCTCGGATCGCCCGACACGGCCGCGGAGTTGATACATCTGGGCCAGCCCGAAGCAATCCGCGCGGTTGACGATCATGGTGTTGGCCGTGGCAATGTCGAGCCCGGACTCGATGATGGTGGTGCACACGAGCAGGTCGATCTCCCGGTTGAGAAACCGCAGCATGACCTGCTCCAGATCCTCATCCACCATGCGGCCGTGCGCCACATCGAGCCGCACCTCGGGTACCAGTTCCCGGATCGTGGCCGCCATTTCATGGATGTCCTCGATGCGGTTGTGCACGAAAAAGACCTGCCCCCCCCGCTTGAGCTCGCGGCGGATGGCCTCGGCGATCACGACGCGGTCGAACTCGCAGATGTAGGTGATGATCGCCTTGCGGTACTCGGGCGGGGTCTGGATCAGGCTGATGTCCCGGATTCCGGCGAGCGACAGGTGCAGGGTCCGCGGGATCGGGGTGGCGGTAAGGGCCAGGACATCGACCGAGGCCCGCAGGCTCTTGAGGCGTTCCTTGTGGCGCACCCCGAAACGCTGCTCCTCGTCCAGCACGAGCAGCCCCAGATCCTTGAAGGCGACGTCTTTCTGCAGCAGCCGATGCGTGCCGACGACGATGTCGATGGTGCCCGATTTCAGGCCCTCCAGGATGGCCGCCTGTTCGCCGCGGGATCGGAACCGGCTCAGGCAGGCCACGTTCACCGGATACCGCTGGAAGCGGCTGCGGAAGGTCGCCCCGTGCTGCTCCGCTAGGATCGTGGTAGGGACCAGGACGGCCACCTGCTTGCCGTGGCTGACCGCGAGGAAAGCGGCCCGCAGGGCCACCTCGGTCTTGCCGTAGCCCACGTCTCCGCAGACGAGGCGGTCCATGGGGGTCGGCAGCCGCATATCGGCCAGGACTTCTTCAATCGCCTTGATCTGGTCCGCGGTTTCATCGTAGGCGAAACCGGCTTCGAAATCGTGAAAGGTGCCGTCGCCCGCATCAAATGCCGTTCCGGCCGCCATTCGGCGCTGGGCGTAGAGCCGGAGCAGCTCCCCGGCGATCTTCTCCGCCGAACGCTTGACGCGCGCCTTGACCCGTTCCCAGGATTTTCCGCCCAGCCGGTCGAGAGGGGGCCGTATTCCCTCGGCCCCCATGTATTTCTGGACGATGCCCATGCGGTCGACAGGGAGATAGAGCTTGTCCCCGCCCTGATAGAGAATGACCAAAAATTCATTGCGCACCCGCTCCACGGTCAGCTTCTGCAGCCCCTCGTACTGGCCGATCCCGTGCTCGTCGTGAACGATCAGGTCCCCCTGCTTGAGATCCTGAAGCCCCAACAGCCGTGAGCGCGCCTGGACCGCGGGCCTGGCGCGGCGCAGCTGGCGAACCCCGAAAATTTCGCCTTCGCTCAGCACCGCCAGCCCCTCGGCCGGCCACACGAAGCCCGTTGACAGGCGGCCGAGGCAAATGAACACCACCCCGGGCTCGGCTCCCGCCGCCGGGAAACCCTCCGCCGGGGTCAACCGCAGCCCATAGGGTGCGAGCAGCGCGGCCAGCCGCTGCGCCTGGGTCTTGGCCTGGCAGGTGATCAGCACCACGTGGCCTTCCGCCCGCTGGTGTCGGACCCACTCCGCCAGGGGCTCCAGCAACTCCTCCTGCCCGCGCGGCCGGCGCAGGGCGGCGGTAAGTTCCTGGTTGCTCTGAACAGCAACGCGGGCCACCGATGCCCGCGGGGTGCCGTGCTCCGCCTCGGCGCTCAGGACCTCGAGCAGCCGGAAAGAGACAGGGCGCCGGGCGGAGAACAGCCCGCGGACCTTATCCCAGGACAGGTAGAGCGACTCCGGTGGAGCGCAAAGCCGGCCGCCGGCGAGACAGGCTTCGCTATTGGCCGCGGCCTGCTCCTCGAACTCACGGGCGGCCTGCAGCACCCGATCGGGGTCGATAATGACCACGCGGGCCGACGAGGGCAGGTAATCACCGAAAAAGTCGAGACGCGGATAAATCAGCGGCAGCAGGCTCTCAATACCGGGAAACCCTTCCTGATTGGCAAGCTGTGTCACGGTCCGACGCAGCATCGCCGCGGGCAGGCTGATCTCGGCCGCCCGCAGGCGGACGCGATGGGTGATCTCCGTCAGTTGCTGCGGATCGAGCACCGCCTCGCGGGCCGGCAAGAGCACGGCCTCCGTCACGGGTTTGAGACGGCGCTGATCGGCGGCCGAAAAAAAGCGCAAGGACTCGACCCGGTCCCCGAAGAATTCGATCCGCAAGGGCTCGACATAGAGCGGGGAGAAGATATCTACGATTCCGCCCCGCACGCTGAAGTCGCCGGGCTCCTCGACGATCGCCGCGCGCAGATAGCCGCCGGCCACCAGCTTGGAGGCCAGACGGTCACGGTCGAGCTCTTCGCCTTCCAGGATTAATTCGGCATAGCGGCTGAGCTCGACCCGGGGAATCAGCTGCTGGAGCAGGGCCGCCAACGGCACGATGAGCAGCGGGGGCGCCTCCCCGGTGAGCAGTTGATACAATACGCGGATGCGCTCGGAAGCGGTCTGGTTGTGATAGGAGAGAAACTTGAACGGCAGGAGGTGATAGGCCGGAAATACGCCGGCCGCCCGGTCCGTTCGGCAAAAAAACGAGACGTCCTCGGCCAACTGGCCGGCCTCGGCCGCCGATGGCACCACTACCAGGGTCGGTCCCTCCAGGCGCGCGGCGAGCCGGGCAAGGGTATAGGCACGTTCGCTACCGGCTAGGCCGATGATCTCCAGCGGCGCCTCGGCGGCAGAAACCCGCTCGAGCAGCGCGGCGCAGTCAGATGGGTCTTGATTTTGATTCAGGAACACAGTAAAAGAGAGCCTTTCGCCGACGTAGCTCAATCGGTAGAGCAGCTGATTCGTAATCAGCAGGTTGGCGGTTCAAGTCCGCCCGTCGGCTCCACCGCCCTCCTCTTGTTTATTCTTCGGTCTCCTCGGCGCGACGGGAGGATCATCGCCCGAACGATGGCCATGCGCCCTTTCGCGGCGGGGCCGGCGGCGCGGCGCTTGCCAATCCGAGGGTGCAACATCAGCCTTTCATAATAGGGTGAAACCGGCGGCAATGCAACGTGGCCGCCATTGGCGTGCAGGCGTGCCGCCGCAACCGGCATTCCGAGTAATCATCTGAAAAACCTATAAATTCATTCAACTCCCCCCTTGACAGGCCGAATTTTTACGGGTAAGCTGATGGCATCGTTGGACGGTTGTGCGGTTTTTTCGCCCTCCGTCTTTTTAAAAGACTGAAGCGCTCGGCACCGTGCGTAGGCCGGAACAGACCGCATGTGGTAGCGCAGCGTTTGGCAGCAACCGGCGCATGACTTCCCCCAGGAAAACATCCAACCCGCTACCGGATGAGACGGATGCACCAGACCATGAACGATTTGGATGAAGCGGATGTGAAGGCCGAAATCGAAGAGATCATGCGCAGCGTGGACTCGGTGATGAAACGGATCGAAGCCGTTTTACCGTCACCTCAAAACGACCCGCCGGAGCCCGTCGAACCATAAACGGCTTAAGCTTACGTCGCCCGGACGGTCGTTTCACCCCGGCCCGCCGGAAATCAGCTTTCAGGAGGCGCTATGGCAGTGACCAAGGACGACATCGTCGCCCGGATCCACGAGGTTGGCTTCACCAAAAAGCAGTCCGTGGACCTAGTCGAGACCTTGATCGAAATCATCAAACGCAGCCTGGAAAAAGGCGAGGATGTGCTGATATCCGGCTTCGGCAAGTTTTGTGTGAAGAACAAGAAAGAGCGCCGGGGACGCAACCCGGCCACCGGCGACGACCTCACCTTGCGCGGCCGCCGCGTGATCACGTTCAAGTGTTCCGGGAAGCTCCGCAACAAGATCAACAGCGAATTACTATAGCGGCCGCAGCGTCGTTCGGGGGCGATTGACCACCCCGGCCCGGCTCTCCCCGGGGATGCGCGCCTCACCGGTGTTGATGATCGGCGCCCCCAGCTTGGATCCGGCGTTGTGCGGCTATTGCAGCTCGCATCGTCTCGAATATGCTCCGCTTTCCAAATCGCCGCACGCCATGGCTCACAGCGCGAACTTTGTTTTCAACAGCCGGCTAAAGCGGAATATTGTATGCTTTGATTTTGCTCAACAGCGACGGGTGGCTGATCTCCAGCAGGCGCGAGGCCTGGGTGCGATTGCCACCGGTTTCCTGAAGGGCCTGCGTGATTAGACGACGCTCGGTTTCGCGTTGAGCGATTTTCAGGGAAAGCCCGTCGGCCCGTTTTCGATCCCACTCCTCTCCGCCCGGCGCACCGAACTCCTCCGGCAGATGCTCCGGAAGCAGGATTCCCTCCTCGGCCAGCAGGACGGCGCGCTCGACGGCATTCTCAAGTTCACGCACATTCCCGGGCCACTGATGGCGCAAGAGGATATTCAATGCGGCCGGACTGATGTCAGCCACCTGTTTGCCCATTTTGGCACTGAATCGCTCCAGAAAATGGCGGCAGAGGTAGGGAATGTCCTCCGGCCGCTCCCGCAGCGGCGGCAGGCGAACAGTGAGGACGTTCAACCGGTAGAATAAATCTTCGCGGAAACGTCCCCGCTTGACCTCTTCCTCGAGATTCTTGGCCGTAGCGGCAATCACGCGCACGTTTACCCGCATCGACCGCGAGTCACCGACCGGGCGCAGCTCGCTCTCCTGCAGCACGCGCAGCAGCTTGACCTGCAACGCCAGCGGCAGCTCTCCAATTTCATCCAGGAAAATGGTGCCGCCGTCCGCCTCCTGGAAAAGGCCCTTCTTGTCCCGGTCCGCGCCCGTGAAGGCCCCTTTGCGGTACCCGAACAATTCACTCTCGAGCAGATTTTCCGGAATCCCGCCGCAGTTGATCGGCACCAGCGGCATTCGGGCCCGTTCCCCTTCATTGTGGATGCCGTGCGCCACCAACTCCTTACCGGTGCCGCTTTCGCCGAGAATCAACACCGTGGTCGAATAGCGGGCTGCCTTCTGGGCCAGGGTGAACACATCCAGCATGGCACGGCTGCGCGCGACCAGCCGGCCGAAGCCGTAGTCCTTTTCGATCTCCTGGATGCGGGCCTTGAGCTGGCGGTTTTCCCGCTTCAGTCGCTCGCGCTCTTCTGCCTTCTTGAGAGCCAGCAGCACCTCGTCAGGTTTGAACGGTTTGGAGATGTAATCGTAGGCCCCCAGCTTCATGGCCTCGATGGCGGCGTCGATGCTGCCGTAGGCCGACATCATGATAACCGTGCTCTGGCCGATGCGCTCCCCGGCCGACCGCAGAAATTCCATCCCGTCCATCACCGGCATTTTGATGTCGCAGAGGATGAAATCATAGTGCGCCTGCGTAACTTTCTCCAGTCCGGCCTTGCCGTCGAGCACTGAATCCACTTGGAAACCGGCCTTTTTCAGGACTGCCGCCAACATGTGGCCCATGTTGGCCTCGTCGTCGATCACCAGAATCTTCTGGCCCGTTGGTTCAAGCTGCATAGATCACATCCTTGGTGTTAGGTCTGCCGGTCAGCCCGTCTGCCGGTCGGCCCTGAAGGCCGGAGGAGTTGACGCTGCGACCGGAGTTTCTTCCGAGAGGTGACCGGTGACGGGCCGACCGGCGACCGGCTGACCGGCAGACCGGCTGACCGGCATCACCACCGTCATGGTCGTCCCATGCCCGACCGTGCTGTCCACCTCCATGCGGCCGCCGAAGCTTTCGACGATCATAAAGCTCACCGAGAGTCCCAACCCGGTCCCCTTGCCGGGTTCCTTGGTCGTGTAAAAGGGATCAAAAACATCGCGCAGGTTCTCTTCGGCGATGCCGGTTCCGTTGTCGCTGAACCGCACCAGGAGCCAGGGTTTTCCGTCCCCGCCGACCGCCCCACCGGTCCCCCGGTTCTCGGTCGAAACGACCAACTCGCCGCGGGTCACGTCATTCCGGGCGGAAATGGCATCGGCGGCATTGATGATGAGGTTGAGAAACACTTGGCGCAGTTGGTTGGTGTCGGCCACCACGGCATCGTCGGGGGCATCAAGCCGGAGGTAAAAGTGGACATGGGACATGAACGGCTGAACGTTCAGCACCTCGGCCATATCTTCCAACAGGCTATGGACCGACACCCGATGCGAGCCGGCCGGTGAGGGCCGCGAGATTTCGAGCAACTGGCGGATGATGGTGCTGATCCGATCGATCTCCCGCTGGGCGCGCTCCATGTACTCGACCCGCTCCTCGGGCGCCAGATCGGCTTGCTTCAGCAGATCGAGATACCCGGTGACGATCCCGATCGGATTCCCGATTTCATGCGCGATGCCCGCTGACAACCTCCCCACCGAAGCCAGTTTTTCAGCACGGATTATCTCGGTTTGGGCCTTTTTCAATTCCGCGTTGGCCTTTTCCAGGGAAAAGACGGTCTGGCGCAAGGTTTCCTTGTCCGCCGAAAGGCGCCGCATCAGTACGTTCAGGGCGGAGGAGAGCCGCTGCAACTCGTTGTCCTCCTTGCGCACGGCGAAAACAATTTCATCATCCTCCTTGTAGTCTTCGGCCCGTTTGGCCAAGCGCGCCAGCGGCTGCAGGTAAAGCTTGAAGACGCGATAAATGCCTAAAAAGGAGAGGATGGCCGTGTTCAAAAAAATGTACAAAAACAGGACCTGCTGGGAGCGTCTGAGCGACTGGTAAATTCCCTGCATCGGAAACACCAGGCTGAAGGCTCCCTTGACCATACCCTCTGCGGCCACCGGAGTCGAAACCACCAGGAATTTCTTCTGCCACCAGAACAGCCCGAAGGTACTGCCGGTGAAATGCACCCCTCGCTCGGCGTCATTGAGAGCCTGGCGGGTGATCTCAGTCAACTCATCCCCCGCAAGCAGGCGGTGGTCGCCGAAGCTGAATTGGCGCTCGCTGCGGTCAATCAATAAAAGTGATAGGGCGCCCGACTCCTCCAGCGCGGCCCTGATTTTGGAACGGCTTTCGGCCGGGAGGTCGTCATCCGCCCACAGCGTGTGGGCTACTAAAAACTCCCCCATGATCCAGGCAACACTCTGCCCCTTGGCGACCTCGGATCGAATCAGCATATTTTGGGCCGTCATCATCGTGACGAGGTCGATCGAGAACATACCGAGCAACAAAAAAAGGGTGATGCTGATGGCGATCTTGGCCTTGAGTCCGCGCATCCCCATAAGGTTGACCTTAACTTTATGTTATTACTTTATATTATTATCTTATCCTGCGTCCTGCGGCAGAAAAAGCTGGCGCGGGCGCGCGGCGACGACTCAGCCACTCGAGCAATACAGCAAGTATGATGCCAGCGGAAATGGTCACTACGGCGGGATTCCCGGATATAGCAGGAGCAGGCGGACTTAAGTAAGCAAAAGGTATTGGCGTGGGAAGCGTACACGCCCCCGGTGATCGGGAGCGTCATCAGGCCGCAATCTCACCGTGGCTGGTAGCCACTTCCCTCCGATCGGAATTCATTTACGGATGAAGTAACGCCGCGAAGCATGCCGTGCGAAGAAAAAAAAACCCCGGCCTCTCGAAGAGACCGGGGTTAAAAATTTTCGGCGGCGACCTACTCTCCCACACAGGACCCCGTGCAGTACCATCGGCGCAGAAGAGCTTAACTTCCGTGTTCGGGATGGGAACGGGTGTTTCCTCTTCGCT
>JBFYWT010000127.1:0-4418 GCA_041310895.1 Desulfobacteraceae bacterium
CTCCAGAAGATCGAGGCGCTGGTCAAGCGCGCCGTCAACTTCGATGCGGAGCGCGGGGACAAGGTCGAGGTGGTCAACATCCCCTTCCAGGCCGCCGACTGGGTGAAGGGCGATGAGGTGGCCGCACCCTCCGGGTGGCTGGCGTATCTCGGAGAGGCCGCGCCCTATTTCAAGCATCTCTTCGTGGCGCTCTTCCTGGTGCTGAGCTATTTCGTCTTCCTCAAGCCGGTGGTGCGCTGGCTGACGGAGAACTCCATGGCAGAGGTGGAGATCGTGCGGCACCTGCCCAAGACAGTGGGGGAGCTCGAGCACGAGATGGCGGGCACCCGGGGACTTCCCTATCTCGACCAGGCCTCGCAGCTGGTCGCGAGCGACGGCGATGCCTCGGTGGGCGCTGTCCGCAACTGGCTCAAGCAGCCGTGATGACGCCGGGTATTCCAGGGGCGAGGCGCTGACGCATGGATTCGAGGCAGCTCTCCGGTTCGGTCAAGGCCGCCATTCTCGTCAAGGCCATGGGCGAACGCTACGCCGCCAGTCTGCTCAACCGGTTGACCGCGGAGGAGCGCGAAGCGGTCCGGCGGCACCTGCCCCAGCTCGGGCCGATCGCCCCGGAGGTGGTGGACCAAGTGGCGCGCGAGTTTACCCTCTTGGCCCAGCGGAGCAAATCGGCTCCCGCGGCGCTGCCCGCCCCCGCCGGGGGGGCCTCCACCTATACGAACGGCGGTGACGACCGCGGTGGCGACGGTCTGGAGGCACTCAAGGCGCTCAGCGCCGAGGACGTCTTCGAGCTGATCAAGGACGAGCATCCCCAGACGATCGCCATCGTCGTCATTCACCTGCAGACCGAGGTGGCGAGCGCGGTCATGTCGCGCCTGCCGGATGAGACCAAAACCGATGTGGCCCTGCGCATTGCGGGTATGGACAAGATCATCGCCTCCATGGTCGCGGAGGTCAATGAGGTTTTCATTGAAATTCTGAAGCACAAAAAAAGCTCCGCGGCCAGCAAGGGCGGTGGGGTCGATCGCCTGGCGGAGATTTTGAACCAGACCGACGAGATCTCCAGCGAGCTGATTCTGAACGAAATCGAGGAGGCCAATCCCGAGCTGGCCGCCGCCGTCAAACAGAAAATGTTCGTATTCGAGGATCTGGTCAAGGTCGACGACCGCGGGTTCCAGAAACTGCTCCGCCGCGTGGAGACCAAGGAGCTGGCCGTCGCGTTGAAGGCGGCCTCCGAGGAGGTGAAGCAGAAGGTGTACCGGAACATGTCGGAACGCGCCGCCGACATGCTGCGCGAGGAAATGGACACCCTCGGGCCGGTGCGCATGAAGGAAGTGTCTGACGCCCAGCAGGCCATCACCGCGATCATCCAGGAAATGGAAGCCAAGGGCGACCTGATCGTTAGCGGCCGGCGCGGGGACCAGATGATCGCCTGAGGGCCGCCGCGGGAGACTGACCGACATGGATTCCAGCTGTTATTTGTTCCCGGAGCTTTCGCGTGCCAAGACAGGCCGCGCGCTCCGGGACCCGACGGCGCGCTGCGGCTTTCAGCGCACGGCCGTGAGTCCGGCGCCCACCAGCCATGCCGGCGCCCCCTCCCCATTGCGCCGGCCCGACGCGCTTCCGGCCGGCCTCGAGGAGATCGAGCAGCAGGCCTACTGCTGCGGCTTCGACGACGGGGCCCGCAGCGGCTACGACCAGGGCGAGAAGGCCGGGAACGAGGCCGCGATCCAGCGCCTGACGCAGGCCCTGGAAACCTGTCGCCGCCTGGCCGCCGAGTTGGATGGACTGCGGCGCAAGGCCTCCGCCGATCTTGAAACCGAAATCGTCCAGCTCACCCTGGCGATTGCGCGCAAGATTGTCTGCCGTGAACCGCTCATCGCCCCGGAGACCGTCGCCGGGGTCGTGCGTCAGGCCTTGGCCCGGGTCGAACATGCCGGCCGGATTACGATCCGGCTGCATCCCGAAGACCTCAAGATCCTGGCCGAACTCTCCCCGGCCGTGACGGCCGGACGCCCGGATGCGGACTGCACCCAGTTTGAGGCCGATCCCGGCATCACCCGCGGCGGCTGCCTGATCCTGACCGACAGCGGCGAGGTCGATGCCCGCCTCGAGCACCAGCTCCAGGTGGTGGAGGAGGCCTTCCGGGCCGAGCGTGACCCGGGCGGCGGCAGCAGGTCATCCGGGCCATGAACACCGCGTTAGACCTGGCCAAATACCGGGGCTGCCTCGATGGGCTCATGCCGATCCAGGCCCAGGGCAGCGTCTCGCAGGTCGTGGGCCTGGTCGTGGAGTCCACCGGCCCCGCCTGCCGACTGGGGGCGGTGTGCGACATACTCACCCGGCAGGGCGGCCGGCGTCTGGCCGCCGAGGCGCTCGGCTTCCGCGACAACCGGGTGTTGCTGATGCCGCTCGAAGAGGTCCGCGGCATCGCCCCGGGCTGCCGGGTCATCGCCCGACAGCAGCGCGCCACCGTGCGGGTCGGCCCGGCGCTCTTGGGGCGTGTGGTCGACGGACTGGGGGCCCCCATCGATGCCAAAGGGCCGGTGGCGGCGACCGAGGAATACCCCCTGTATGCCCAGGCCATCAACCCGCTCCAACGCCGCCGGATCCACGAGCCGCTCGACCTCGGCGTGCGCGCCATCAACGGGCTGTTGACCATCGGCTGCGGCCAGCGGATGGGCGTCTTTGCCGGCTCCGGAGTGGGAAAGAGCGTCCTGCTCGGGATGATCGCCCGCAACACGGCCGCCGACGTCAACGTGATCGCGCTGATCGGCGAGCGCGGCCGGGAGGTCAATGATTTTCTCGAAAAGGATCTGGGGCCGGAGGGTCTCGCCCGCTCCGTGGTGGTGGTGGCCACCTCCGACCGGCTGCCGCTGATCCGCACGCGCGGGGCCTTTGTCGCCACCGCCATCGCCGAATACTTCCGTGACCAGGGCCGCCGGGTCAACCTGATGATGGACTCGGTCACCCGGTTCGCCATGGCCCAGCGTGAGATCGGGCTGGCCCTGGGCGAGCCGCCTACCACCAAGGGCTACACCCCTTCGGTCTTCACGCTGCTGCCGCGGCTGTTGGAGCGCGCCGGGACCGGCGCCGGCCGCGGGTCGATCACCGGGCTCTACACCGTGCTGGTGGAGGGCGACGACTCCAACGAACCCATCGCCGACGCCGCCCGCTCGATCCTGGACGGTCACATCAACCTGACCCGCGATCTGGCGATGCAGAACCACTACCCGGCGATCGATGTGATGAGCAGTATCAGCCGCGTCATGGACGACGTCACCGCTGCCGCTCAGCGGCACAACGCGGGCCGGCTGAAAGAGATTTTGGCGACCTACCGCAAGGCCGAGGACCTCATTAACATCGGTGCCTATGTCGCCGGCAGCAACCCCAAGATCGACTATGCCATCAAGATGATCGACCGGGTCAACGGCTTCCTGCGACAGGCCGTGGCGGAGCGTGTGCCGCTTTCCGACAGCGTCGCGCAGCTCGACGCGCTGTTCCGATAAGCCGGTCGTCCGCGGCCGGCTGAGCCAAACGGGGGCTCCATGTTTCATTTCCGGCTCGAAGCCCTGCTCACCCGGCGCCGCCATGCCGAGGAAACGCTGCAGTGCGAGCTGACCGAGGCCCGCAAGGCCCTGGCGGCCGAACAGGCAACGCTGCGGGAGTCGAAAAGCGCCCGCAACCGCTGCATGCGGGATATGAGCCGCGCCCGGCAGGAGCGCTTCCGCGCGGAGGAGATCCTGCTCTACTACCCGTATCTGGAGCGGCTCGCGCAGGCGATCGACCAGCAGGCCCGCCGTGTGGGCGCCGCCGAGCGGCAGGTCAGCCAGAAGCGCCTCGCACTGATCGAAGCGATGAAAAAGCGCAAGATCCTGGAAAAGCTCCGGGAGAAGCAGGCGCGGGACTACCGCCACGAGGAGTCCGCCGTCGAGCAGCGGATGCACGACGAGGCCGCCGCCCAACAGTACAACCGCCGATAGTTGACCATCGGCTAAAAATCAGTATCGACCGGGGTCGACCCCGTCGCTGCCATCTTCCCCCCAATCCTTTTGCCGACCCCACCTCTCGAAGACCGACGCCGCCCGCCCGTAGCGGCAAGGATTGCCAGCGCCGGAAAAACTTGCCGGAAAATCCTCAGGCCGCGTTCTTGCCCGGCCGGTCTGTCGCGGGCCGCACGCCGCGCTGCGACCGGCGTCGCCTGAGCCCAAGAGGGCCTGTTTCCAAGGGCTTCATGCCGCCGGCCCGGGATCGAGGGCCGGCCCAGAGCAGGCTGCCTCTCATCCTGGCATGCTCTCTGCAATCCGGTGCCCGGATCGACAAGACCGCGACCAGGAGGACGAAATAGACGCTATGATGGCAGCCGGCTTCGGGTTTGACCCCGCATTCAATCTCGGCCCGGGCAATTCCACACCGGGTGC
>JBFYWT010000151.1:0-3952 GCA_041310895.1 Desulfobacteraceae bacterium
GAAATACCGGTGGCCATCCGCCACACCCTGGAGGGGATCGAGCGGATCGCGAAGATCGTACGCGCCCTGAAGGCGTTCGCTCACCCCGGCCGCGAAGAGAAGGTGGTAGCGGACCTGAACGAGATCATCGAAACCACGCTGACCGTGGCGCGTAACGAGTGGAAGTACGTGGCCGATGTGGTGACCGACTTCGACCCCGACCTGCCGTCCCTTGCCTGCCACCCGGGCGAGCTCAACCAGGTTCTCTTAAACCTCGTCGTGAATGCGGCTCACGCCATTGAGGAGGTGGTCGGTCGGAGCACGGGCGCCAAGGGGCGGATCACGATCAGCACGCGTTGCCTGGACGGTTGGGCCCGGATCCGGGTCGAGGACACCGGGGCCGGGATCCCGGAGGCGGCGCGGCCCCACCTCTTCGAGCCCTTCTTCACGACCAAGCCGGTCGGCCGCGGCACCGGCCAGGGGCTCGCCCTCTGCCACTCGGTGATCGTCGAAAAGCACGGCGGCCGGATCCGCTTTGAGTCGGAGGTGGGCCGTGGGACCGCCTTCACGGTCGAGCTGCCGATCGCCCCGGACGAGGGGGCGGCATGAGCGACTCCCGGTGCGGCGCGGTGCTCTTCGTCGACGACGAGCCGCGGGTGCTCCAGGGGTTGCAGCGGATGCTGCGCAGCCGGCGCGCGGAGTGGACCCTGCGGTTTGCCGAGAGCGGGCGGGAGGCCCTCGTGCGGCTGGAGGCGGAGCCCTTCGATGTGCTGGTGACCGACCTGCGCATGCCCGGCATGAGCGGAGAGGAGCTCTTGCGCGCGGTGATGGAGCGCCATCCGCGCCTGGTGCGGATCATCCTCTCCGGGGAGATGGATCCGGCCGGCTCCTTTACGGCCGTGCACCTCGCCCACCGTTACCTGGCCAAGCCCTGCGAGTCGGACGCCCTTGCCTCCGCCCTCACGCGGGCCTTTGCGCTACGCCGCTGGGTGGAGGCGAGCTCCCTTCAAGGACTTCTGGGGCGAATCGACTCCTTGCCCAGCCTGCCCGCGCTCTTCGCCCAGCTGCTGGCCGAGATCCAGGCGCCCCACTCCTCCTCGCGGCGGATGGGGCAGTTGATCGAGCGCGACGTCGGCATGACGGCCAAGATCCTGCAGGTGGTCAACTCTGCTTTCTTCGGGTTGCCGCGGCGGGTCGTCAACGCCCAGGACGCGGTCGCACTCCTCGGGTATGACACGCTGAAGGCTCTGGTGCTCTCATCCCGGATTTTCGACCAGTTCGACGCCCGGCGCCTGCGCGGTCTGAACGTGGAGGCGCTCTGGGAGCACAGCGCCCGGACCGGCCTCTTCGCGCGCACGATCGCCGCGGCCGAAACGCTCCCGCGCAAGGACCAGGATGAAGCCTTCACGGCCGGGATGCTGCACGACATCGGCAAGCTCGTGCTGGCCCAGAATTTTCCGGAGGAGTATGCCGCCGCCCTGGATGACGCCCGGCAGCGGCAGCGGCCGCCGGCCGAGGTCGAGCAGGTGCGCTTCGGCGCCTCGCACGCGGAGCTGGGCGCCTATCTGCTGGGCCTGTGGGGGATCGAGGAGGGAGTCGTACAGGCCGTTGCCGATCACCACCAGCCGCTCGGCCCCGCCCCCGGGCGGGCGGCGCCGGTCGTGGCGGCCAACCTGCTCGCCCATGTGCTCGCGGAGGAGGCCGGCCGGTGCACCGGGGCCGGCCCGGATCCGGCGGCCGGCGACGGTACACGCGGACACGTCCGCTTCGGCCGCTGGCAGGAGGCGTGTCGCTCGCTGCTCATGCAGGAGATGCACCATGTCTGAGCGCGTGCTGCTGGTCGACGACGACCCCAACCTGCTCGCAGCCTTCCAGCGCCAGCTGCGCAAACAGACCGATCTCAGCGTCGCGGAAAGCGGCGCCGCAGGCCTGGAGCTGATCCGGAGCAGCGGCCCGTTCGCGGTGGTCGTCACCGATTACTGCATGCCGGGGATGAACGGAATCGAATTTCTCACCCGGGTGCGTGAGGTCGCCCCGGAAACCGTGCGCATGCTGCTCACCGGCAGCGCCGACCTGGGGACGGCGATCCAGGCCGTCAACCAGGGCAACATCTTCCGCTTTCTCACCAAACCCTGTCGGAGCGAGGAGTTTCGCGCGGTGCTGGCGGCGGGGATCGCGGAATACCGCCGCATTCACAAGGAGCGCAAATTCAACCAGCGCACACGCCGCTGGCTGAACCAGGCCATGGAGGTGCAGCAGTGCCTGCTGCCGGCCGGCGGGCCGGGGTGGCGCGAGCTGGACATCGCCGGCCGGAGCGTCTTCTGTGACCAGACGGGCGGGGACTACTACGACTACTTTGAAAAGAGTGAGGCGGCCGAGCCCACGGTCAGCGTCGTGGTGGGGGACGTCTCCGATCACGGGCTCCCCTCGGCCCTGCTGATGGCCTCCGCGCGCGCCACCCTCCGGGCATGTGCCCCGCGCGTGATGAGTGTGCCCCAGATCGTCGCCCACGTGAACCGGCGCCTGACGCAGGACGTGCAGGACACCGGACGCTTCATGACCCTTTTTTACGCCGAGATCGAGCGCGCGCGCCGCACCATCCGCTGGGTGCGGGCCGGCCATGACCCGGCGCTGGTCTACGACCCGGGCACCGGCGCCTTCGCCGAGCTGAAGGGGCAGAGCGGGCTGCCGCTCGGGGTCTACACCGAAGCGGCCTACGAGGAGTATCGCCGCGAGCTCGGTCCGCGGCAGATCGTCGCCATCGGGACGGACGGGATCTGGGAGGCGCACGACCGCGAGGGGCGGCTCTTCGGTAAAGACCGGCTGCAGGCGGTCATCCGGGAGTATGCCGCACGCCCGGCGGTCGAGATCGTGGAGCGGGCGCTGGATGAGCTTCAGCACTTCCTTGCCCCGCTGCACGTCCAGGACGATGCCACCCTGGTCGTGGTCAAGCTGGGGGTCTGAATGCCCCCCCGCGTCGACTGCCACGCCTGTCGTCACTACCACGTCACCTGGGACGAGCGTTTTCCCCACGGCTGCCGCCGGATGGGGTTCAAGAGTGGCCGCTATCCCAGCGACGAGGTGCGCAGCGTGATGCACGGCGAGACCTGCCGGCTGTTCGAACCCAAACCCCGCGCCGCGCCGCCCACCCGTCCCCCGCGCAAGTGAATAAAAGCGCCTATTGCGGATCCAAGAGCCCTTAAACCCCTCAAGCAATCATCCGAACACCCAACACTACACATCCAACACTACACACCCAACACCAAACACCAAATAAGAAAAACCCTGTTCGGGGGGGTGGCCGAACAGGGTCAGTCGGAGGTGGGAATGAAGGAAAGGAGGAAACTTCATTCCGTTGATTTTCTGTAACTGCAATTCAAGTGCCAAAATATAATTTTTGATAAAAATTTTGACTATGATCATGTTTATAAACAAATTTACATATGTATTCAGTAGTTTAAATTTTACCATCCTGGCTGTGGGTTTTGGTCCGGGCGGCAGTCCAATTTGATCACCGACGAAATTCCGGCAACTTTTTCGTCAAAATTCCGTCACCCCGCACATGTGCACGTCATTTCCACCGTCTGCCGAAAAACTCCGCAATGGTGCCGCGTCCCGGCGGTGAACTTGCCACCGGGGGCGTCATTCGGCTCAAGTTTTGCGTGTGCCGGCCGATAACGTAACCATCGCGGGCACGACCCGCGGGCGACCGAGACCGATAGCATGAGCATTTCCTCGTCATTGAGCGTTTCGCAGGCAGCCGCGCTGTGTAAGGTCGGCCGTACCACCGTGGGGTATTGGGTACGCTCCAAAAAGGTCTTCGCGCAGCGCGAGGGCCGGAACTACCGCATCCCGGTCGAAGACCTGGTGCATTTCCTGAAGTCCAGCGGGCAGACGATTCCTCCGGAGCTCCGCAACGGGAATGCGCAACGTCCGGTTTTCAAGAGCTTTCAGAGCTGCTGGAGTTTCTGGA
>JBFYWT010000137.1:0-6645 GCA_041310895.1 Desulfobacteraceae bacterium
GCGCGGCGGCGATGGCCACGGCCGAAGTGTCGGAGCCGCCGCGGCCGAGGGTGGTGATGTTCCCCTGGTCGTCGCAGCCCTGGAAACCGGCCACGACGGCGACGGTGCGCTCCTGAAGCAGGTGCCGGACCCGGTCGACGCGGATGTCCTGGATCCGGGCATTCCCGAAGCAGTGGTCGGTGCGCACCTCCACCTGGAAGCCCATGAGCGATTGGGCCGGGACATTCATGGACTTGAGCATCATGGCGAGGAGCGTCGCGGTGGTCTGCTCGCCGGTGGCGAGCAGGGCGTCCAGCTCGCGCTTGTCCGGGGCGTCGATGACCTTGCGGGCCAGCCCGATCAGACCGTCGGTCACCCCGGCCATGGCCGAGACGATGACGACGAGGTCATCGCCGCGGCGGTAGGTTCCGGCCACCCGGCGGGCCACATTGCGGATCCGGTCGATGTCGGCCACCGACGTCCCTCCGAATTTTTGAACGATCAACCCCATGGCGCGCCTCCGCATCTCGGCGTGTTGGCGTGGAAAAAAACTGCGGGCATCGCAGAGGCCCGACTCATGCCCCGCCCGCTTCTGAAACCAGGGCCTTTAGCAGACTCAGCGCGGGTTGTCCATACGCATCAAAACGCAGGGTGCGCTTGTGTTCCTCATCTTCCGCGTAATCGAAGCGGATTTCCAGCCGCTCGGGCACCACGGAACGCGGCAGTTTTTCGGCCCACTCGACGGCGACGACCCCGTCGCCGTCGAGGATGTCGGTGAGGCCCAGCTCCTCGAGGTCCAGCTCCGCCTCTCCCAGCCGGTAGAGGTCGATGTGGTAAAGCCGCAGGCGGGCCGGGTACTCGTTGACGAGGGTGAAGGTGGGGCTCGTCACGGCCCACTCTGGCGACAGGTCGAGGCCGCGGGCCAGCCCCTGCACGAAAACCGTCTTGCCGCTGCCGAGTTCCCCGGTGAGGGCCAGGACGACCGGCGCGCGCAAGAGCCGCCCGCAGCGTTCGCCGAGATCACGGGTCTGGGCGGCGGCGGCGGCGGTGAAGGTGACGCTCGCCAGGGAGAGGTCGCGCGTATCGTGCACTTAGGTCTCTTTTTGCAGCCGGCCGATTTCAGTGGGCAGGGCGCGCATGAGATCCCCTGCCAGGAAGCCGACGGGACCCATGGCGGTTGCCAGCGTATCGGCCGCCGCCCCGTGGAGATAGACCGCGGTGCGGGCGGCACGGCCGGGGTCGACCCCCTGGGTGATGAGGCCGGCGATGGTGCCGGTCAACACATCCCCCATACCCCCGGCGGCCATTCCGGCGTTGCCGGTGGGGTTCACGAAGACCGCCCCGTCCGGGTGCGCGATGACCGTGCGCGCGCCTTTGAGCACGACGTGAACCCCCAGGGAGACGGCCAGCCCGCGGGCGCAGCCGATGCGGTCGGACTGGACCTCGGCCGCCGTGGCGCCCAGAAGCCTTCCCATCTCCCCCGGGTGGGGGGTGATCACGACCTCAACCGGCAGCCCCTTCAGGCCATCGAGGCGGCCCGCGAGGTGGTTCAGCCCGTCCGCATCGATGACGAGCGGGCAGGGGCTGCGGCGCACAAGGCCGCGCACCAGCTCGCCGGTGGCGGCCGCAAGACCGAGCCCCGGGCCGACGGCGAGGCAGCTCTTTTCCCGGGCGAGGGCCAGAAGGGGCTCCAGTGCTCCCGGGCCGAGGACCCCGGGGGCGGCTTCCGGCAGCGGTGCGGTCATGGCTTCGAGGGTGAGCGTCTCGAGCACCGGGTTGAGGCCTTCGGCGGCCGCGAGCGTCACCAGCCCGGCGCCGACTCGCAACGCCGAAATCGCCGCCAGCGCGGCCGCCCCGCTTTTCCCCGGCGAGCCGGCCACGACGACCAGGTGCCCGGTGCGGCCCTTGTGACTGTCCGCGGGGCGCCGAGGCAGGCCTTCGGCGGCCGTGGGGGCCGTCAGTAGGTGGTGGCGGGGCGAAACCTGATCGAAGAGGTGCGGCGGGATGCCGATGTCGACCACCTCGAGCCGCCCGGTCGCCGCGACCCCCGGAAAGAGAACATGGCCGATCTTAGCGCAGCCGAAGGTGACGGTCACGGCCGCCCGGATGCTCTCGCCGAGGATCTGCCCGGTGTCGGCACTCAGGCCCGAGGGGATGTCGACGGCGAGGACCGGGCGCCGGGCGCCGTTGATGCGCTCGATGAAGGCCCGGCAGAGCCCGCGCACCGCGGCGTTCAGGCCGGTGCCGAGCAGGGCGTCCACCCAGACCGAGACCCGCTCGAGCTCCGGCGCCAGGGGTCTTAGCGCCTCCTCATCGAGGATTTCCGTCACCGGGACGGCCAGCGGCGTCAACAGCGCCAGGTTGGCGGCGGCATCGCCCCGGAGCCCGTCGGCCGTTCCGAGCAGGAAGACCCGCACGGGATAGCCCTGCTGCGCAAGGCAGCGGGCCACGACAAACCCGTCGCCGCCGTTGTTCCCGCGGCCGGCCGCGATGCCCACTCCCCCACGGGCCTCGGCAGCAAAGTGCTTCAACAAGACGCGGGTGGCCTCGCGCCCGGCATTTTCCATGAGCACCCGTCCCGGCAAGCCGAAGGACTCGATTGTCAGCCGATCCAGGGTTTGCATTTCGGCGGATGTGACCAGGACCATCACGAACCTCCCATGCCCCGCTTGACCAACGGAAGCATCATTCGAATGCGACCCGTTTCAGGAGCGGGGGCGTTGCGGCTTCCGACGCTTCGGCTCGGAAAGCGGCTTTTGACGCTTGGCCGGTAGCAGGCCGCCGGCCTCCCCGGCCACCCCCGCTTCGATCCGTTTCACCAACCGGCGGCTCTTGGCCTGCATGCGGCGGGCGTCCCGGGGATCGTGCTCGTGGTCGTAGCCGCAGAGGTGCAGCACCCCGTGCACGATCAGCTGAATGAGCCGGGTCTCCAGCGCGAGGCCCGCCCCCAGCGCCTCGCGGCCGGCGGTGTCCACCGAGACCACTACGTCCCCCAGCACAGCAGGGGTGATCGTTCCCACGCGGCCCGTATGCATCGGGAAGGCGATGACGTTGGTGGGGCCGGTCCGTCCCAGAAATTTTTGGTTCAAGGCCGCGATCCGGCGGTCGCCGACGAGCACGATGGAGAGCTCGCCTTCAGGACGCCTTAAGGCGCTTAACAGGATCCGGGCCGCCGTGCGGAGCCGTGGCAGGGGGATCGGGTGGCGTCTTTGACGATTGGCGATGTGAATAGTCATGCCGGGGTCCGCTCTTGGTCGTTGCCCCGTCCGGGGCGCGATGCTCGATGTACTCGATGCGGTTGTGGTGGATGCCGTTCAGGATCGTGTTGAAGCTCACGGATATCTTGTAAATGTCCTTGAGGGTGATGTCGCACTCGTCGAGCTGGCCGTCCTGCAGGGCGCGGTTGATGAGTTCCTGGACATGGCCCTTGATCCGGCCGGGAGTGGGGTTCTCCAGGGTCCGGGAGGCGGCCTCCACGATATCGGCCAGCATGACCAGGGCGGCCTCGCGGGTGCGGGGCTTGGGCCCGGGATAGCGGAAATCCTCCTCCTTCACCTGGAACTCCCCCTTGGCCTGGCGGGCCTTTTCGTAGAAATAGCGGATCAGGCTCGTCCCATGGTGCTGGCGGATGCCGTCCACGATCACGGGGCTCAGCTTGTGCTCCCGGGCGATTTCGACGCCGTCCTTGATGTGGGCGATCAGGATCAAGCTCGACATCGAGGGGGCGAGCCGGTCGTGCCGGTTCTTGCCGTTGCGCTGGTTCTCGATGAAGTAGAGCGGTTTCCGGATTTTGCCGATGTCGTGGTAATAGCCCGTCACCTTGGCCAAGAGCGGGTTGGCGCCGATCTCGGCGGCGGCGGCCTCGGCCATCGACCCCACGATGACCGAGTGGTGGTAGGTGCCCGGGGCGTCGATCATAAGCTGGCGCAGAATCGGCCGGTCCAGGTTGGCCAACTCCAGCAGGGTGATGTCCGTGGTGTAATCGAAACAATACTCCACGAGCGGGACGATTCCGGCCGCCAGCACGCCGGCGCCGGCCCCCCCCAAGAAGGCGAAGGCCAGACCCCACGCGAACCCCACACCCGAAATCTCCCCTGCCAGCAAACCGACCCCCAGAGCGAGACCGATGCTCAAGAGCCCGGTCTTGGCGCCGGCGACGACGAACACCTTGCGTTCCCGGCAGTTGCGGATCCAGTAAGCCCCCATGCTGCCGGCGACCAGATAGTAAATGCACATCGGGAGGCTCTGGCCGTTGACGAGGGCCGCCCCGAAGGCCGTCACGATGGCGAAGGGCACCGCCGCCGCGACCCCCAGGAAGATGCAGGCGATCATCGGGGCCGCCGCCAGGGGCACGACCAGGGCGACCGCCCAGGCCGGGATGGCATGTTGCGAGCCGCGGGCCGTCGCCTCCAGTAGCCCTCCCAGGGACTGGGCCATGAGCAGAAATAAGAGAAAGAGCACGGCCATGAGCAGCATGTCCCGGGCCGGGGTGCGGGAGTCACTTAAGGCCCGCCCCAGAAACAGGGTGTAGAAAACGGCGATGACCGCGAGCATCGCGACGGCCGCCCCGAGCAGTGTGAAAAAGAACTGCCGGGGTTTGGCCTCGCTCTCCAGGGCCTTGAGCTTGAGCACGTGGAGGTCCGTGACCCGCTCCCCTTCCCGGAGCAGCATCTCTCCGGCCTTGATCTTGTAGAGCACCGGCTTGACCTCGGCCTGGGCCCGGTTCTTGCGCTCCTCGGTTTCGTTGCGGTTCAGCGTGACATTGGGCTGGATGAGCCGCTGGGTGAGGTCCACCACGAGGTTGACGGAGGCATAGTCCAGGTCGCGCAGCCAGGGTTGGCCGACGGTGCGGACCATGCTGCGGGCCTGGTCCAGGCTGAAAAATTGCCGGGGGTCCTGAACGATGCGTTCCTCCTTGGTGCGGACCTGTCGCAGCGCGATGCCCTTTTCGAGGTCCTTGAGGGTGGCTTCCTTGCTCGCGACGACGCCCGCCTCGAGCAGTTTCGTCAGGATCTCCGCGACGACATCCGCCAGGCGCTTGCTGAACCCCTCGGCATCGAGCGCGGTGAAAGGACCTTTGCCGAGGCGCACCCCGATTTTGTCCTCGAACATCTTGCGCAGGTCTTCGGAGGTGTGGGTCGGGGCCGGCCGTCGCAAGTCGGCCGCCGGGCCGTGATCCGTCTCCGTCGAGGGGCCGCGGCTGTCCGCGGCCGCCTGCCGCAGTGCGCGCATGTCGGCAAACGCCTGATCCACCAGTTGCGCCAGGCGCAGGGCGAGCTCCCCGTCGAAGTCGTAGACCGTGAGCACCTCCTGGAGGGCCTGCTGGCGCTTGATGTCGGTCGCGGTCTGGTCTTCGACCAGAAAATCCCGGGGGGCCTTGATGTCCTTCTCGGAAATGTCCCCGGCCGTGTAGGCGATGCGGGAGACCAGGAGGTCGGGGTGCAGAATGAGGGCGAAGAGGGCCGTCAGGCCGATCAGTACGGCCAGGCGCAGGCCCGCTGCGCTGCCTGCGGGGGCTCTCCGGTCCGGTTTGGGCTTGTGGGGGGCCATGTCATGAATCTCCGCGCGCGCCCCGTTTGCGGGCGTCCAGCTCCTCGTAGGCCCGGATGATCTCCTGCACCAGCTTGTGCCGCACCACGTCCTGCTTCGAGAAATAGACGAAGCGGATGCCCGCGATGCCCTGCAGGATGTTCTTGGTTTCGATCAGCCCGGACATCCGCTCCGGGGGGAGGTCGATCTGGGTGATGTCCCCGGTGATCACCGCCTTTGAGTTGAACCCGATCCGCGTCAGGAACATCTTCATCTGCTCGGCGGTGGTGTTTTGGGCCTCGTCCAGGATGATGAACGAGTCGTTGAGGGTCCGGCCGCGCATGAAGGCGATGGGGGCGACCTCGATCACGCCTTTCTCCATCAGGGCGGAAACCTTCTCGAAGCGCATCATGTCGTGCAGGGCATCGTAGAGGGGCCGCAGGTAGGGATCCACCTTTTCGGCCAGGTCGCCGGGTAAAAACCCCAGGGTTTCGCCGGCTTCCACTGCCGGCCGCGTCAGGATGATCCGGCTTACCTGGCCCTTGGTGAAGGCTGCCACGGCCATGGCCATGGCGAGGTAGGTCTTTCCGGTGCCGGCCGGCCCGATGCCGAAAACGATGTCGTTGCCCCGGATCGCCTCGATGTACTCTTTCTGCGCCGGGCTCTTGGGAGTGACGAGGCTTTTCTTGGCCGTGACATAGACCGTGTCCAAAAAGATGTCCCGCAACTGGGTGCGATGGTCTCGGCTGAGCATGCGGGCGGCGTAGTCGATGTCGTTGGGGTGAACCGGGTAGCCTTCCTTGACGAGGCTGTAGAGCTGGGTCAACAGGTTTTGAGCGAGCTCGGCCGCATAACGCTCGCCCTCGACGAAGACGGTCGTGCCGCGGGTGTTCACGCGGACCTCGAGCAATTCGGACAGGCGGCTCAAATGGATGTTCTGCTCGCCGAACAGGTGGCGGGCGGTGTCGTTGTCCGCAAACGGGATGGTGATGGTGTGGCGCTCGCTCATAGGCTTAACTTGATATTTTTATCATACCTGCGGTACCGATTGCAATCCGCCGGCGACTTTTACCTTGACTTCATCGGGCGGGCGTTGTTAGCTCCAATGATTTTGACGGTTGCGTCGTTCAAACGGCA
>JBFYWT010000162.1:0-3227 GCA_041310895.1 Desulfobacteraceae bacterium
TGGAGAGGGTCTGTTCCAGGTTCCGGTTTTCGACCTGCACGGTCAGCTTCTGGTGCCGGACAAGGCGGGTGAGCTCAAGGAGGTCGGCCGGGAACTGGTTCACGAAGTGCATCAGCCGGGAGACGGTCTCGCCGGCGTCCTCCGCGATCCGGTTGGGATCCAGGCGCGCCAGTTTCACCTGCTGGATAAAAGGCGCCGCACGCTCGAAGATGTCGAACTCCGGATCCAGGGTGCGGCCGACGCTCTCGATCGCGCTCAAGGCCTTGAACATCAGGAAAAGGTCCGGCGGGATGCGCAGCTCGAAGCGCGCCGCCAGCTCGAGCAGATCCCGCAGGATCCGGCCGAGCTGGATGTCCCGCAGGGGCTTGAAAAAATGCCGCCCGATGAAATCCGCCACCTCCCGTTCCAGCCGGCGCAGGTCGGGCTCGGCCTCGCGGGAGGTGAGGGCCAGGAGGGCCAGGACCGTGCGCGACTCGTGGCGGTGCACCACGGCATCCACCAGGTCGACGAAGAGCTCCCGGGTCCGGCGGTCCACCACCCCGATGATCCCGAAGTCGACGAGCCCGATCACGTCCCCGGGCAGGGCGAAGATGTTGCCCGGGTGGGGGTCCCCATGGAAAACGCCGTGGTCGAAGACCTGCTGCAGCACGAGATCCGCCCCACGGCTGCAGAGCACGCGGCGGTCGTGGCCGGCGGCCGAAAGCGCCGCGATGGCGGAGATCTTGATGCCCTCGATGTACGCGGTGGTCAGGATCCGTGAGGAGCTGTAGTCCCGGTAGACCGTGGGGATGACCACCGTGGGGTCGTCGCGGAAGCAGGCGGCGATGCGCTCGATGTGGCTCGCCTCGATCTTGAAGTCGATCTCCTTCTCTAGGGTGCGGGCGAACTCCTCGACGATCTTGACCGGGCGGTGGGGCGCCAGCTCCGCCACATGGCGTTCGGCCAGGGTCGCCAGGTGCAGCATGATCTCGAGGTCCACTTCGATCAGGCTCTGGATCCCGGGCCGCCGGAACTTGACGGCGACCGCCTCGCCGGTTGCGAGCTCGGCCCGGTGCACCTGGCCGATGGAGGCGGAGGCCGCCGGTTCGCGCTCGATCCGTTTGAAGAGTTCGCCGGGCGCCCGGCCGAACTCCCGCCGGATCAGGGCCTCGGCCTCGGCGAAGTCGAAGGGGGGGACTGCGTCCTGGAGCCGGGCCAGTTCATCGATGAACTCGGCCGGGATGAGGTCCGGACGGGTGGAGAGGATCTGCCCGAGCTTGATGTAGGTGGGCCCGAGCTCCTCGAGGGCCAGGCGGACGCGCTGGGGGCGGGTCAGCCGCTCTTCCCGGACCGGGGTTTTCCGGGAGATCATCTGCAGGCCGACCTCGAGGTACTGGTCGATCTTCAAGGTGTCCAGCAGATCCCCGAAGCCGTACTTCAAAAACACCCCGAGGATCTGCCGGTAGCGGTTCAGGTGACGGTAGGTCCGGCCGATGACGCCGATCTTGCGGATGCTCAGCATGGGTCCTCAGCCGCCGCGGCCGTGCTCAGGATACGGAGCGGGCCTTGGGTTTAGGGGGCGCGGCTTTCGGCGCGGCCTTTTTGGGGCCCTTGGTCGCCCGGAGCTCTTTTCGCAGTCCCTGGATCTCGCGCTTGAGCGTTTTGATCTCATCCGAGGTGGCCACATCGGCCTTTTTCAAAACATCCTTGACGATGCCGTGGACGCGGGTTTCGAGCTGATGCTGGGTCTTCGCATAGCTCTGCTTGAGGTTTTTCAGAAGCTGCGCGGCTTCTTTTTCCGGCAGCTTGGCCTTTTTGATCATCTCCTTGCCGAGGGCTTCGACCTCGTCCCAGGTCTTGAGCGCCACGGCGACACCGGTCGTCAGTGCTTTTTTCAACTGCTCGATCATGACGGTCTCCTTGGTTTCAGTTCAGGTTGTCGGGGTCATTTGAACTTGCCGAGCACGGCGCTCGCGATCGTGTTCTTCTGGATTTCCTTGGTGCCCTCGTAGATCTCGGTGATCTTGGCGTCCCGGTAGAAGCGCTCCACCTCGTACTCGGTCATGTAACCGTAGCCGCCGAGCAGCTGGATGGCCTCGTCGGCCACCTCGACCGCGGTGCGCGCGGCGTACATCTTGGCCATGGAGGTGAGCTTCGGGTCGATCCGCCCCTGGTCGAAGTTCCAGGCGGCCTTGTAGGTCATCAGGCGCGCCAGCTCGATCTTGGTGGCCATGTCGGCCAGCTTGTGCTGGGTCGCCTGGAACTCCGCCAGGCGCTTGCCGAACTGCTGGCGCTCCTTCACGTAGGCGAGCGCCCGGTCAAAGGCCCCCTGGGCAATACCCAGGGCCTGGGCGGCGACAAGGATGCGGCTTTCGTCGAAGAACTCGAGCACCTGGTAGAACCCGCGGCCCTCCTGGCCGATCAGGTTGGCGGCCGGCACCCGCACATCCTTGTAGTTGACCTCGGCCGTGGCCATCATGTGGATGCCCATCTTCTCGCCCACGTCGGCGGTGGTGAGCCCGGGGCGGTCGGCCTCCACCAGGATCATGCTGATGCCGCGGTAGGAGGGCTGGGTGGCCACATCGGTCTGGCACAGCGTGCAGTAAAAGCCGGCGAGTCCCCCATTGGTGATGAAGGTCTTGGTGCCGTTGATGACCCACTCGTCGTTGTGGCGGACGGCCGTCGTATCGAGCGCGGTGATGTCCGAACCGTGGCCGGGCTCGGTGAAGGCCCCGGCGGAGAGCATCCTGCCCTCGGCCACCGGCGGCAGGAATTTCTGCTTGAGCGCTTCGCTGCCGAAGTGCAGGACGCACTCGGCGGCGAAGCTCGCGAGGACGAGGGCGCTGCCGATGCCCGAATCCCGGGCGCAGAACTCCTCTGCGATCAGGATGTTCTCGAGGCAGCCCAGGCCCTGGCCGGAGTAGGCTTCCGGGTAGTGCACGCCGATGAACCCCAATTCGCCCGCCTTCTGCCAGATTTTCCGCGGAAACTCGTGCTTCCGGTCGAGTTCCAGGGCCAGATCCTTGTCAAACTCGCCCCGGGCAAACTCCCGCGCCGCCTTCTGGATCTCCTTCTGCGACTTGCTGAGTTCAAAATCCATCGTGAGCCTCCCCCGCGCTATGTGGTTGAACGTGCCACTTCTCCGGTGATCTCTGCGATTAACACGAAGGGTGAACCATTTCAAGCGGTTTGATCGTTACGGACATTGCCGGGGGCGCCGCGCGGCGCCGGGGCCGCGGCGCCGGGCA
>JBFYWT010000198.1:0-8140 GCA_041310895.1 Desulfobacteraceae bacterium
CATCAGCTCGCGCAGCTTGTGGCCGGCCGGGGTCGGGGTGACCCCGAAGCAGCCGTCCACGGCCTTGTTGGAGGCGAGGTGGTGCATCCAAGGGCAGATGCCGCAGATGCGGCAGACGATGTCCGGCAGTTCTTCGGCCGGCTTGCCTTCGACAAATTTTTCGAACCCCCGCAGGGACATGTAGTTCACGCGGGCATCCTTGAAATTACCCGCCTCGTCCAGCCAGATCTTGATGGACGCATGCCCCTCGATGCGGGTGATCGGTTGAATCGTGATAGTTTGGGTCATGTCAACTCGATCTCCTTTCATGAGGTGCCGGTTTGAGCAGCGAATGCGCCCCCGAGAAACGCAGGAGCAAGGGGCGGTTGGGGATGGATTTCAAATCGATGCCGTTCGAGGCCAGGGCGTTCAGCATGTCGAGCAGCTGGTTGCCCTCCTGGCGCACCGGCCCGGAACAGCCGCGGCAGGGCACCCTGGCCGAGATGCAGCGCGGGGTGACGGCATCCCCCCCGCAGCCGGCCCGGGTGACGGGACCCATGCAGAGCAGCCCCTGCTCGAGCAGGCAGCGCATCTGATCGAGCGGCTCATCCGGCGCGCCGTAATGCGGGGCCTTGAGGAAACGCCGCACCTGGTTCAACTCGCCCTTGCCCTTGCGCACGGTGGGGCAGGTGTCGCAAACGCTCTTGGTGGGCACCGTGAGGGGGGTGCCCTGGACCAGGGCCACCAGGGCGTTGAAGACCTGGTCCGGATGCGGGGGGCAGCCCGGCAGGTAGATGTCGACCTTGATCTTCTCGTCCAGCGCATAGCATGATTCGAAGAGCGGGGGGACGTCCTCGGAGGGCAGCGCCGCCCCCGGGTCGGTGGTCTCGGTCGTGAAGACCCGCTGCATCATGTCGCCCAGGGTCCAGGAGTTGGCCAGGGCCGGGATCCCGCCGTGGGTCGCACAGGTCCCGAGGGCGATGATGAGCTTGCATTTCTTGCGCATCTCAAGGGCCACCTCGAGGTGCTCCTCGTTGCGGATGCCGCCGCTGATGAGGCCCACATCGGCCTCCGGCAGGGAAAGATGCTTCTGGTCGCCGAGTTGCCCGTAGTATTTGCTGTCCACCAGGGCCGGGATGTGGACGATGTCGGCCACCTTGAGCACCTCCAGCAGCCGCTCGCCCATGTCGATGATCGAGATCTCGCAGCCCGAGCATGAATTCAGCCATTCACTTGCCACACGCACTCCCATGGGATGCCTCCTCTTCCCTAGTCCATGACCCGGACGCCTTTGGCGCCGAGGGCCCTGCGGTTCTGTTGGGCGGTTTTACGCTTCTTGGCCGACCACGAGCGGACCTTGGCCAGGGCCTGGGTGGCGAAGCTGGGATTCTCCTTGGCGCTGAAGGTCTCCAGGCGGGCTGCGCCCATCGCATCGGTGAAGGCGGCCCGGCCGAGCGCGGAGCGCATGATGACCGTGGTCCACCCTTCCTCGGCGCCGATCCCCCCGAAGGAGACATCGGCGTACTCGGAGGAATAGTCGGGGCAGTAGCGGCAGGCGTAGCGGCGCAGCACGTGCAGGTCGTCTAAGAGGACATGCCGTACCGAACCGTCTTTCAGGTGGACCATCAGGTCGTCCTTGATGTTGATCTTCCGCACCTGGCCCCACTCAAACCCGCCGAACTCGGAGAGCTGGCGGCGCTGCTCCTCTCCGAAGATGAAGTTCCCGGAGCAGAAGAGCCCCAGGCAGAACTGGATGGTGTCCGAAGGCACCAGCCCCAGGGTCTGCATGCGGCGCACGGACTTGATCTGGCAGGGGGTCCCCACCAGGGCCACGCGCTTCAGCCCCTTCTTTATCATCGGGTCGAACTCCTCGATCGAGGAGAAGGTCAGGTACTGGTCGCTGAAGCTCTTCATCCCATGGGAGGTGTCGAAAAAGAATCCGGCCGCCTCCTTGATCTCGTCGGTGGAGGTGGCCAGGAAGGGCTGGCGCTGGAAGGGTCCCGTCTGCCGGGTGACGATGGCCCCGTCGATGCGGCCGCGCTCGAAGAGATGGATCAGAAGCGCGGTCACGACACCGCCGTCGGTTGCCTTCTGACGCACGGCCGGATCGGCGGCGCGTGCGACCGTGGTCTCGATCACCCGCCCGATCGGCGCGGCCCAGGCCACGCGCTCGCGGGTCTCGGCCTCGAGCTCGTCCACCTCGGGACAGATCGCATGGCACAAGCCGCATTCGATGCATTTTTCGATCTGCCCGTAACGCGGCTTGCCGTCCTCGTCCAGCTCCAGTGCCCCGTAGTTGACGGCGCTGCAGAAGGTGACGCACCCGCCGCAGCGGTGGCAAAGCCCCGGCTTCTGGACCTCTTGAATCAGGTTGAAAAAGGTTTTCATGCCCTCTCCTTTCCGGGAGTGCCGGCGGATCGCCGGTTTAGAGGCCGATCTCCGCCAGATCGGGTCCCAGGTAGCTGCGCTCGTTTTCCCCCAGGATCCCCATGGCCAGGCAGATCAGGGTCCACAGGTGCACGGTGTGGTAGCCGCCCTGGAAGTGCTCGCCGATGTCGTGAATCTGGGAATGGCAGTTATGGCAGGGGGCGATGCAGTAAGCGGCCCCGGTGGCCGCGATCTGGTCGAATTTGAGCTTCCCGAAGGCGCGCCGGGAGTCGGCATAGCCGGCCTGGAGCGCCCCGCCCCCGCCCCCGCAGCAGTAGTTGTTGGAGCGGTTGGGGGTCATGTCGATGAAGTTCTCCTCGCCCACCACCCGTTTCACGACGAAGCGCAGGTCCTCGGCGTAGGCGTCGCCGTAAGTCTTGCGCACCTGGTTGCAGGGGTCCTGGACGGTGAACTTGACTTTCAGGTCTTTGTTCCAGTCGGAGGTGACCTTGAGCTTGCCCGCGCGGATCCACTGGGCGTAGAGCTGGACGATGGTGGTGATTTCGAACGTGTGGGAGATGTTGAACTTTTGCAGTCCGGCCCGGACTGCGAAGAGCTCGTGCCCTCACTCCGTGTTGACCCAGTATTTACACCCCAGGTCATCCACGGCCTTGGCCTTGATGCGCACGATGCGCTCCCAGGCCTCGTCGTCGGCCAGAAACATGCAGTAGTTTTCCGCTCCCCAGCCCTTAGTACCGTAGGTCCAGTCGGCCCCGACGGTGTGCAGGATCTTCCAGAGCGGCACCATTTCGTCCGGCTCGGTCACCGGCTCACGCGAGTTCTGGTTCAGGAAGTACTCCGCCCCCGCCTGGTTGAGGGGGGCCACCAGGTTCTCCCAACCCGGCTGGTTGGCCCGGACCTCCTCGAGCACATCCTCGACCACGAAGCGGAAGTCCTCCTCGGAGGCGCCCATGGCGCTGCAGGTATCGTGTTTGAGCGCCATGTCGCAGGAGCCGCGGATCCCCTTGGGACGCGCCTCCCGCGGCCAGCTCTTGCGCGCGTGGTAGACGAGCTGGGGAATGTCGATCTTCATCGGGCAGACATAGATGCAGCGCCAGCAAAGGGTGCAGTTCCAGACCCACTCGGTGCTCAGGATCTGCTCGTCCAGGCCCATCGCGGCCAGCCGCAGAAATTTGCGAGGGTCCATACCGGTCAATCCGGTCGCCGGGCAGCCGGAGGAACAGGCTCCGCAGGTCAGGCAGGCGTTCAGATTCCCGCCGTCGGGCAGGAGCTGCATCACCTTGTCCTTGAACAGGCTCTTTTTCTCTTTGCCGATTTTTAGGGGTTCGACGGTCACGGGCGCACCTCCCTTCTAGTTGACCGGTGCGGCCGCAACCGCCGCAGGGTGTTGGCGGCGCAAGGGATTGGGTCCGAGGCCGCGGATTTTTTCGGTGAAACGGGTCACGACCTCGGCAAACCGGGGCGCCTCGGCGGATGAGACCCACTCGACCGCGAACCGATCGGGGTCGATCCCTTGGGTTTCAAGAACGATTTTCGTGGCTTCACTGCGGTTGAGCGCCTTGTGATTACCTTCCAGGTAATGGCATTCCCCGAGGTGTCAGCCCATCATGAGCACCCCGTCCGCCCCCCGGTGGAAGGCCTCCAGGACGAGGTCGGGATGCACCATGCCCGAGCACATGACGCGGACCGCGCGCATGTTCGGGGGGTACTGCAACCGTGAGACCCCCGCCAGGTCCCCCCCGGCATACGCACACCAGTTGCAGAGAAACCCCAGAATGACCGGCTCAAATCTCTCGCTCATTTTTCGCCTCTCCTTATTATCGTGCCAAGAAATTGTCTCATTCGCCGGCCGTTTTCATGCGGCCACCGTTTGCATCTTCGCCGGCGAAAAATGCCTTTGTGAATTTCCCCCGCCTCGGGCGGGGAAAATTCATCAGGCGACATCCTCCAGGGCGGCGGCCACTTGCGCCTTGAGCTGCTCCAGGGTGAAACCCGCCACGTGGACCCCGCCCTTGGGGCAGGTCGCCGCGCACAGGCCGCAGCCTTTGCAAAGCGCCTTGTCGGTGACGATGCGCCGGTGGCCGCGGCCGTCCTCGCCGGCGTATTCTTCGAGCTTGATCGCCCGGTAGGGGCAGACGTCCAGGCACAGGGCGCAGCCGTCGCAGTTGGCGGTCACCTCGGACTTGACGGCGTCGAGCGTCATCTCCGGTTTGGAGAGAATGCCGGCCGCCCGCGCCGCCGCGGCCTTGGCCTGGGCGATGGTCTCGTTGATCGGCTTGGGGTAGTTGCAGAGCCCCGCAACGAAGAGCCCGTCGACCGACATGTCCACCGGCCGCAGCTTGGGGTGGGCCTCGTTCAGGAACCCGTCGGCATTGGCGGCGCACTTGTAGAGCTCGATCAGCTCATGGGTGTCATTGGGCTCTATGGCCGCCGCCAGCACCACGTGGTCGGCGGCAATCGCGAGCGGCATCTGGAGGATGGGGTCGAAGGCGTCCACTGTGAGGTCGGCCCCCTCGCGCCGCACGACCGGCTTGCGCGCGAGGTCGTAGTGGATGAAGATCACCCCCAGGTCGCGCGCCTTGCGGTAGAGATCCTCCCGCTCACCGTAGGTGCGGATGTCGCGGTTGAGGACGTAGATGCTCATCTGCGGGCTGAGCGTCTTGAGACGGATGGCGGCTTTTACCGAGTGGGTGCAGCAGACGCGGCTGCAGTAGGGCCGGCGCTCGTCGCGCGACCCCACGCACTGGATGAACACCACGCTCTGGTCCTGCCGCAGCGGGAGAGAGGGATCCATCAGGAGCGCGTCCAGCTCGAGGTGGGTGATGACCCGCGGGTCTTCGCCATAGAGATACTCATCGGGCCGGGACTCACGCCCCCCGGTCGCGAGCACCGCCGCGCCGTAAGTGACGGCCCGGCGTTCGCCGTCGACCTGGATCTCGCTCACGAAGCTTCCGACCGAGCCCGTGGCGCTCGTGAGCCGGGAGTTTTTCAGCACCTTGATCCGGGGGTGCTGCTCCACCTTCCGGATGAGCTCCTCCAGGAAGGGCCGGATCGGCTCGCCCCGGTCGCTCGCGATCACCCGCCAGGCATTGCCGCCCAGGCGGTCGGAGGCCTCGAGCAGCACGGTCGGGAAGCCCTGGTCGCCCAGATTCAGGGCGGCGGTCATCCCGGCCACCCCCCCGCCGATCACGAGCGCCTTGGATACCACGTCGACCTTCCCGCCGGCGATGGGAAGGTTCAGGGAGGCCTTGGCCACCGCCATGCGCACCTGGTCCTTGGCCTTGGCCGTGGCCATTTCGGGCTCGCGCTGGTGCACCCAGGCGTTCTGGTTGCGGATATTGGCCATTTCGACCAGGTAGGGGTTCAACCCGGTCTCGCGCAAGGTGTCCTGGAAGAGCGGTTCGTGGGTGCGCGGGGTGCAGGCCGCGATCACGACCCGGTTCAGGCGGTTCTCGGCGATCTTCTTCGCCATCATCTCCTGGGTGTCGGCCGAGCAGCTGAAGAGGTTGTTCTCGGCGAGCACCACGTGGGGCAGGGTGCGCGCGTAGCGGGCCACCTCGTCGACGTTGATGACCCCGGCGATGTTGATGCCGCAGGAGCAGACGAAGACCCCGATCCGCACCTCCTCCGCAGCGATGCCGCGTTCGGGGGGGTAGGTCTTGCTCCGCGTGAGATCGCCGCGGGACGCGATCAGCAGGGTCGCGGCTTCGGCCGCCGCGGTCGAGGCCTCGGCCACCGAGCGCGGGATGGCCTTGGGCGCCTGGAAGGCGCCGGCCACGAAGACCCCCGGCCGGCTGGTCGAGACCGGCGCGAAGTCCGAGGTCTTGGCGAAGCGGTAGTGGTCCAGCTCGAGGTTGAAGATCTCCGACAGGCGTGTGACGTCGGCCGGGGGCTCGAGGCCGATCGAGAGCACCGCGAGGTCGAATGCCTCCACCCGGGTCTCGCCCGCCTCGGTGGTGTAGCGCATCAGCACCCCCGCATCGTTCACGCCGTGCTCGATCGAATGGGGCCGCGCCCGAACGAAGCGCACGCCCTTGGCCTTGGCCCCCTCGTAGAACCGGTCGAAGTCCTTGCCGTGCGAGCGGATGTCCATGTAAAAAATGGTCTGCTCGAGCCCCGGTCCGGAGGTGTGCTCGGCGGTCACGAGCGCCTGCTTGATGGCGTACATGCAGCAGACGCTTGAGCAGTAGCCGTTGTCGCAGCGATTGGTATTGCGCGAGCCCACGCACTGGATCCAGGCGATGCGGCGGGGCTCCTGGTGGTCGGAGGGTCGGGTCAGGTGGCCCATGCAGGGCCCGCTCGAGGAGAGCAGCCGCTCGTACTCCAGACTGGTGACGACGTCGGGGATGACCCCGTAGCCGTAGAAATCGAACCCCGAGGGGTCGAAGGGCTTGAAACCCGGGGAGAGGATGACCGCGCCGACGCTCAGGGTGAGGGTCTCTTCCTTGTCCTCGAAATTGATGGCGGAGGTGGGGCAGAACTTCTCGCAGGCCCTGCACTTGCCGCGGGTCAGGTAGATGCAGCTCTCCCCGTCGATGGCGTATTTCAAGGGCACCGACTGCCCGTACTTGATGAAGGCGGACTTGCGCTGGTTCAAACCCATGTTGAACTCGTCATCCACCTTGCGGGGGCATTTCTGCGCGCAGAGCCCGCAGGCGATGCACTTGTCCATGTCGATGTAGCGCGGGTGTTTCTTGATGGTGACGGTGAAGTTTCCGACATCGCCGGAGACCCCGACGACTTCGGAGAGGGTCAGGAGATTGACATTCAGGTGCCGGCCGACCTCGACCAGTTTGGGCGAGATGATTCACATCGCGCAGTCGTTGGTCGGGAAGGTCTTGTCCAGCTGGGACATGACCCCGCCGATCCCCGCGCTCTTCTCCACCATGTGCACGAAGTATCCCGAATTCGCCAGGTCGAGCGCCGCCTGAATCCCGGCGATCCCGCCGCCGACCACCATGACCGATCCGATGGGCTTTGATGTCATAGTCACCTCTTTCCGATGATGGGTTGCCGTGGCGGAGCCCGCCGGAGACGCAGCAGCTCCGCCGTTCAAGAAAAGCGCTTCGACCCGCTCCGGTGGAATGTTCTGCGCGAGACAGAATTCCAGCAGGTCCGATTTTACGATCAGGTATTTCTTGGCGACGGTCGCGGCCGCCTTCAGTTTCCCGCCGCGGATCCAGTTGGTGACGGTGTTACGATGCACCCCGAGCGTCTGCGCGAGCTGGCCGACACGGATTTCGATCATGCAACCCTCCGTTCGTTGGTGGTGAGGTCGAGTTCTCTCATGATGCGCGTGCACATCTCCGGGATTGCCGCCTGAACCGCCGCCGAGAGTCCGACCTGAACCTCGTCGGGCAGGGCCGTCACCTGAACCACGAAGAGGCGGATCTCGATGGCGGTGTGCTCCTTCAACTCCTTCAGCATGTTGGTGGTGGGAAACTGGTGCAGGGAGTAGTCGCTGATCTTCTCCGGACGGATCTGGTCGATGTCGATTTCGCGGATTACACCCGGTGCAACCCCGGGGCTGTCGGCGGCATCGACGATGATGAGTTTTCTGGGTTTTTGGTCGGAGAGAAGAAGGTCGAAAAGGATGTCGCGCACCGAGGTGCCGGCATCGATGCAGAGAACACCATCCGGGATCGGATAGCGATCTTCCAGCTGGCGAATAACTTCCGGGCCGAACCCGTCGTCCCCGATCAGCGGGTTGCCTCAGCCGATAACGAGGCACTCATATTCATTGATTGGCTTGAGCATGTTGTGCGATTTATGC
>JBFYWT010000233.1:0-9641 GCA_041310895.1 Desulfobacteraceae bacterium
CGAGTCCGACCCCCTCCACGACGACCAGTCGCTTGTCCTGGACACCGAGAAGGGCCTCGTGGCGGTCCTCGGCTGCTGCCATGCCGGCCTGATCAACACCCTGCGCCAGGTACGGAGGATCTCTCCCCGCCCGATTACCGCCGTGCTCGGCGGAAGCCACCTCCAGCCGGCCGGGAGTGCCCAGATCGCGGCCACAATCGAGGCCCTGCGAACCGAATTTGCCTCAATCGATACCTTCCGTCTCAACCACTGCACCGGATGGAAGGCCTTGATGGCCCTGCGGGATGCCTTCGGGGAGAAGGTGCAGCCCTTTCCGGCCGGCGAGAAGCTGGAGTTCATTTAGAAACAGAAGTTGAAGCGGAACGTCCATTTGTCGATCCGGGGCCTCCTATTTCACTGGCAAACGGGCATAAACATCTCCTGAGAGGACCCGGGACCCCAGGGTGTCCAGCATCCGCGCGACCACCGCGGCCTCGACCCAAGTCGCGTTTTCCAGCCGCAGCCTCTCCCGGAAGCTCCAGTTGAAGCGGTAGTCGCCGAGAGCGGCCAGCCGACGCAGGCAGGCCCGGGCCCTGGCCGTTTCAAAGCTGATGAACTCAAAGGAGAGGGCCGGGAGCGGACGGGAGAGACCGGCGAGGACCTCCACCTCAAACCCCTCGACATCGATCTTGCAGAACGAGGGGAGGCCGAACGCTGCGATCAGCTTGTCCAGGGTGGTCACCTCGACCGAAACCTCATGGTCCCACCGTTCGGGCCCTGCCGCTGCATCCGCCATGGCCGTGCGCCAGGCCGCCGGCGCCAGGGTGCTGATCGCGGGGTTCAGGCGGTTCACGTAAAGCCGCGCGACTCCCGGCTCTTCCCCAACGGCCTGGGCGACCAGCGCGAACCGCGGATGGCGGCCCCACCGCCGGCTGAGATAGGCGGCGCAGCTGGGCTGGGGCTCCACCGCGAGGACGCGCGCGCCGAGCGCGAGGAAGGCCCGGGTGCGGCTTCCGAGATGCGCACCGATGTCGAAGCAGAGCGCCCCCGGCCGCACGAACCGACGGTAGAAGCGGACAAGCCGCGCCCGCTGAAGCGGCCGCCACACATAAATCAGCGCGGAACGCAGCAGGCCGAGGCGGGTCGTGGAGTCCATCAGGCGGCTGCCCGCAGGGTGCGGTTTTCGAAGACGAGGAGCCGGTACCGGATCACCCCCTCCGCGTAGCAGTTCTGTTTGGCATCCCCGCCGACCAGGGACTTGAAGTAGGTATTGCGCTCCATCAACGGACCGGCCCATCGCACGAACAGGGAAATCACCCGGTCCCGCGGACGGCCCAGCCGCAGATACGGGGTCAGGTCTTCGTCCCGGAGGAGAGTAAGCCTTTTTTCGGCCGCAAGGGATTTCAGAGTGGAAGCGCTGCGCAACCCCGGCAGGAGCCAGTTCCGGCGGTAGGTCTCCAGCAACCGCCGCTGCCGGCCGGAAATCCCGCCGGCCTCAACCGCATTCGTGAAACAGTCGTCGATGATGACCAACCGGCCGCCGGGCGGCAGGAGTGCCGCCTGCAGGGCAAAGAACCGCCCGGGGTCCGGGCCGTGCGCGAAGGCCTCGATCGCAAAAGCGAGGTCGGCCGCGAAGCGATCGCCGGAGAGGTTCAGAAAAGTGCCCGCCTCGAAGTGAAACCGGTCCTTTTCAGCGCCGGGCACCAGGCGCTTGGCGTGCGCGATCTGAACCGGGCTCAGGCTGATTCCGGTCAGCGTGCGCAGCCGGGGAAGCCTGCGGCCGAGGTAAAAGAGGCTGCCCCCCACCCCGCAGCCCAGATCGACCACCCGCTCGACGGGGATTGGGGAGCGCTCAATCTCCCGCGCCACCCGCTCGCTGGAGTGGTGCATGGCCTCTCTCAGGGATGTGACCCCGGGGGGCCAGAGGGCAGCGTGAAGGTGGAGCGTGCCGTCGTCCGTGCCCCAGCGCAGAAAGCGCCGGGTGTTGCGGTCGTAGTACGTTCTCACCTGCCGTAGATGTCGAGCGGGATCCACCGGTTCCGTCACGGCCGTCACCTTCGGGAAACTGCCTGCAGCATAGGCGGCTGCCGGCTTTTTCACAATCCCATTTTTCCGGTCTTCCGAAAACCCCTCCCTCCCCGATGCCCAATCTCGGAGGCTGGTTAAGTTTTACCTTAATAAAATTTAGACTTGACTATCTTTCATTCATGTGAAATATTGCCGGCATGCGTGATCGGCCCCTGTACCGACATATCTGGCGCGAGCTGACCAAGGAAAAGCGCATAGTTCTCATGGCCGGGGCCCGGCGGGTCGGAAAGACGACGCTGGCGGAGATGATCGCCGAGGGGTATGCGAACCAGGCCTATCTCAACTGGGAAATCCCGGAGGACCGGGCCCGCCTGATCCGAAACCCCGGGTTCTTTGAAGAGGCCGAGCGCACGGACGAGTCCGCACCGCTCGTGGTGTTCGATGAGATCAACCGGCACCGCGGCTGGCGCCGCTACCTAAAGGGGGCCTACGACCGCATCGCCGGCGACTACCAGTTTTTGGTCGTAGGCAGCAGCCGGATGGATCAACCCCAGCGGCGCGGGGACTCCCTTGCCGGCCGCTACTATCTCCTGCATCTCTGGCCCTTCACCCAGGCGGAGCTGGGAGGGATGAGCCGCCGGGCGGAAGAGTTCCTCGGCAACCCCCTTCAGGTCAGCATGGAGCGGCATGCCGAGCTCGCGGAGCTGTGGCGGACGCTTTCCGATCAAAGCGGGTTTCCGGAGCCTTTTCTCTCGGGCCGTAAGACCTCCTACCGGCGCTGGTCGGGCGCCTACGCCGGGCAGCTGATCCGCGAGGACATCCGGGACATGACCGGGATCAAGGCGGTGGCCGAGCTTGAAACCCTGTATCAGCTGCTGCCGGCCCAGGTCGGCCAGCTGCTCGCGGTGCCGGCCCTGGCCCAGGGGCTCCAGGTGGCCTACAACACGATCCGCAGCTGGCTGCTCGCGCTGCAGCGCTTTTTCATGGTCGTGAGCCTCGCCCCCTGGTCGCGCGGCATCCCCCGGGCGATCCGGGAAGGGCAGAAGATCTACCTGTGGGACGCCCCGCGCGTGACGGAGCCCGCCGCGCGCTTCGAGAACATGGTGGCGCTCGAACTCAGCCGGGCGGTAGCGGGCTGGAACGAGCTTGGCTACGGGCGCTTCAGCCTGAACTTCGTCCGTACCAAGGACCAGCAGGAGGTCGATTTCATCATCACCGACGACGGCAAACCGGTGCTGCTGGTGGATGCCCGGGCGCAGGACCCCCAGCCCTCGGCGGCCCTGATCAAGTTCCAGAACGCCCTGAGGGTGCCGGCGGTGCTCCTGGTGCAGGCGGCGGAGGGCTACCGGCGCCTGTCGAACGAAGACCAGGTCATCCTGGTCGCCCCGGCCTGCCAGTACCTGGCCGGTCTGCCGTGACGAACCGCAAGGCGGAAGGAGGGGCGAAGACGTCGCTTGTGATGATCTATCCGAAATCACAAGATAAAAAACCTCTTGCAAAAATTTTTTTTGGTGCTATTTTTCTGCGTTCTTTTTATGCGGCCTGAGGCGGATTCCTCACGCGGCGTCCGGCAGCCTGCCGGCGGCCCGGGAGGGATCTTCGAGCGAACCTAAACACAGGATTTTTTATGATACCGAAAGGGAATACAGGGAGTGGAAAAAGAAGATATCTTGCACCTGGAAGGCCGTTTGGGTGAGCTGGTGATCGGCAACCGGATCCCGCGCGACTACTTCGTCACCAAGGGGACCGGTCAAAGCGATCTCACCGTGCACGCCGGTTCCTACCATCTCGCCCTCAAGGCGGCAGGAGTGGAGATGTGCAACATCATGACATACTCCTCCATCCTGCCGGGCATCGCCACCGAAATCCCCCGCCCCCAACGCCTCGTTCACGGCTCCGTGATGGAGTCCATTTTCTCCGTCTGCACCGTGAACAAGGGGGAGCGTGCGACGGCCGGGATCATCTACGGGTGGCTCTACGACAAAAAGACGCGCGTCAAATACGGCGGCCTGGTGTGCGAGCTCTACGGCGATCACAGCGTCAAGGAGATCGAACGCCGGCTGCACGCCAGCATCGAGGAGCTCTACACCAACGGCTACTCGGAGGAGTTCCGCCTGAAGGATCGGCGCATCATCACCGAGAGCTTCGTGCCCACTAAAAAGTTCGGCACGGCGCTGGCGGCCCTGTGCTTCGTAAACTACCACTACCCGATTCTGCGGGTGAGCCTGAACGCCGGATGAGTCTCTTCGGCGCTATTCCGCCCGAGTTTGCAAATGAGGAATTTGCAGCGGCCGTGGTGTTGCCGGTGCCCTACGACGAGACCTCGACCTGGCTGAAGGGCGCCGACCGGGGGCCGGAGGCCGTCATCGCGGCCTCGGCCAACATGGAGCTCTACGACATCGAGACCGAGAGCGAGGTCTACCGGCGGGGCATCTTCACCGCCGCCCCGGTCGAAGAGAAGCGCTCACCGGAGGCCATGGTGGCCGCCGTGCGTGAGCGGGTGGACGGATTTCTGCAACGGGGGAAATTCGTTCTCACCCTGGGCGGCGAGCATTCGGTCAGCATCGGCGCCATCCAGGCCCACGCGGCCCGTTTTCCGCAGATGAGCGTGCTGCAGCTCGACGCCCACGCGGACCTGCGCGAGGAATACGAGGGCAGCCCCTTCAACCACGCCTGCGTCATGGCCCGGGCGCAGGAGGCCTGCCCCGTGGTGCAGGTCGGCATCCGCAGCATGGAGGCCGGCGAGCGCGACCGGCTGCAGCCGCAAAACGTCTTCTACGCGCACACGATCGTCCGCCGCCCGGATTGGATCGAGGCGGTCATCGCGCGGCTCACCCCCGTGTGCTACATCACGATCGATCTCGACGTGTTCGACCCGGCGCTCATGCCGTCCACGGGCACCCCGGAGCCGGGGGGGCTTTCGTGGTATGAGGTCACCGGGCTGCTGCAAGCGGTCTGCCGGCAACGGCGAGTGATCGGCGGGGATGTCGTCGAGCTCTGCCCTTCCGCGCACAACAAGGCACCCGATTTCCTGGCCGCCAAACTCATCTACAAGCTGCTGAGCTACCGCTTCGAGGGGCGCTGACCCGCGTGGCGGGGCACGGCCGCCCCGCAGCGAATGAAGGAACCCGACCATGACCAAAAAACGCTTTCTGAAAGAAGCCGTCCGGCACGCCGATCCCACCGCCTTCAACGCCACCCCCATCATCGAGGCCATGCGCGGAATGTCCTTCAGCGCGCGGGACACGGCGGCGGCGGCGGACATCTTCATGCGCATGCTGAAGGACCCCGGCTGCACCATCGTACTCACTCTGGCCGGGAGCACCAGCGCCGGCGGCTGCATGCAGGTCTATGCCGACCTGGTGAAGTACAACATGGTGGACGTGGTCGTGGCCACCGGCGCCTCCATCGTGGACATGGACTTCTTCGAGGCCCTGGGCTTCAGGCACTACCAGGGGAGCCCCGCGGTGGATGATCGCGAGCTGCGCCGGCATTACATCGACCGGATCTACGACACCTTCATCGACGAGGAAGAGCTCCAGGCCTGCGACATGACCGTCAAGAAGATCGCCGACGGCCTCACGCCCCGGCCCTATTCCTCCCGGGAGTTCATCCGCGAGATGGGCCGCTACCTGACGGCGCACGCGGTCAAACAGGAGTCGCTGGTCGAGCTCGCCTTCCGGCACGAGGTGCCGATCTTCTGCCCGGCCTTCACGGACTCGAGTGCAGGCTTCGGGCTGGTCAAGCACCAGGCCGACCACCCCGACCGCCACCTGAGCATCGATGCGGTGGCCGATTTCCACGAGCTGACTCGCATCAAGATGGAGGCGAAGACGAGCGGGCTTTTCATGATCGGCGGTGGGGTGCCCAAGAACTTCATCCAGGACACCGTCATCTGCGCCGAGGTCCTGGGCCGGGACGTCCCCATGCACCAATACGCCGTGCAGATCACGGTGGCCGACGTGCGCGACGGCGCCTGCTCGAGCTCGACCCTAAAGGAGGCGGCCTCCTGGGGCAAGGTGGACACCACCTACGAGCAGATGGTCTACGCCGAGGCCACCACCGTGGTGCCCCTCATCGTGAGCCACCTCTACCACCAGAAGTCCTGGAAGAAGCGCAAGCGCCGCCGCTGGGCCAGGCTGTTCGCCGAGTAAGCGTCCTCGTTCACAGAGAAGTGGCTCCCAATCAGGTTCACGAGCCCCATCCGGTGAGGTGATCGCAGGACGCCGGATTTCGCGCCGGAGGCGCCGCTTTTCAACAGCCTGTCAGGGAAACGCCCGCATCAGTGTGACCGCCACCTGGAAATAGATCGTGATCCCGAGGGCGTCGATGATGGTGGCCATGACGGGGCCGGCCGTCAGGGCCGGGTCCAGGTTGACCCGCTTGAGCAGCAGAGGGATGAGGGCGCCGCCCAGGTTGGCGAGCAGCATGGTCGCGAGCAGCGACACACCGACGATCGCCGCCAGGATCAGGTGCTGATCCTGCAGGAAAACCCGGAAATAGGCCATGAGCCCCAGCGCGACGCCGAGCGCGATCCCCATGAGTATCTCCCGGCTGAACACCCGCAGAAAATCCCGCGGGCAGACCTCGCCCAGGGCCAGGGCGCGCACGACCATGGTGGCGGACTGGGTGGCGGCGTTGCCGCAGGTGCCCACCACCATCGGGATGAAAAAAGCGAGCGCCATCATCCGCTCGAGCTGATCGGCGTTCCACTCCATGATCGTGGTGGAGAGGAGCGAGGTGAAGAGCAGGATCGCCAGCCAGCAGAAGCGGCTCCAGAACAGCCGGGGCATGGGGCGCTTGAAGTACTCTTCCTCGAAGGGCACGACGGCCGAAATCCGCTGAAAGTCCTCGGTGTTCTCGGCCTCGATGATATCGATCACATCGTCGACCGTGATCATGCCCAACAGCCGGTTCTCCAGGTCCACGACCGGCATCGCCAGAAAATCGTATTTCTGGATCTGTGCGGCGGCGGACTCGACGTCGAGGTCATGGGGGACGGTGATGACGTTTGTCTCCATGATATCCGTGAGCTTGGCCTGGGGTTTCGACATGATCAGGTCGCGCAGGGAGACCATGCCGAGCAGGTGGCGGCGGCTGTCCGTGATGTAGATGTAGTAGATGGTCTCCTTGTTGGGTGCCTGCAGGCGCAGTCCTTCCAACGCCTCGCGCACGCTGATCTCGGCCGGCAGTGAGCAGTATTCGGTCGTCATGACCGCCCCGGCCGTGCCCTCCGCATAGTCCCACAGCCGCCGGATCTCGTTGCGCTCGGCCTGGGCGATCAGGGGCATGATGGCCTCGCGGATGTCGTTGTCCACCGCCTTGAGCAGATCGACGCGGTCGTCCGGCTCCATGTTCTCGATGAACTTGAGCATGGTCCGGGTGTTGCCGGCCTCGAGGCACGCCTCCTGGGTTTCGATGGAGAGCTGTTCGAAGGCCTCGAGCGCCTTGTGGTTGCCGATTTGGGCCAGCGTCTCGATGATGTCGAGCGGGCGGAGGTCGCTGTTTTCGAGTTGCTCGGCGATATCGGCCGGGTGGAGCTCCCGCAGAGCGTCCGGGTCGAGGACGCCGGGGGCCCGGCAGCTCGATGCGGTTTCAGGGATGGGGAGCGGTGCGGCGCTCATGGGCTTCTCCTCTGCGTTTTGGGCCGATCGGGTTCAGGCCAAAACGGGCAGGAGCGCGCCCGGGGATCAGGGGCGGGGGGCTCTCCGGCAGACGTTCCGGTCCTGTGCCGATAGGACTCGAGACGGCGGAATGGGGCATCCGCCGCGTCGGCGTCGGTGGCAGGGACTACTGCCAGGGTCTCCGTCTTGCATGTGAAGGTCCTCGGGTGAAGGTGGGGAGGTGATCCGCAAGGCGGCGCCGGTGATGACGGGCCATGCGTTCACAAGTCCGGCTGTTGTAGTGGATGCGCCGCTGAAAAGCAAGGAAAATCGGCAGGGTCTCACGCGTTGTCGATCCGGCGCAGCCCGGTGCATTTGAGGTAGCCCGTCTCCGGCATGGAGAGCAGCAGCGGATGGTCCCCGGCTTGCCCGCCCCGGTAAACGACCTGGGCCATCCCCTCCTCCTGCGCCACGGCCCGGCCGAGCAACACCAGAAACTCCTCCGGGGAAAGCAGGTGGCTGCAGCTGCAGGTAATCAACAGCCCCCCGGGGGCAAGCCGCCGCCAGGCCAGCCGATTGAGCTTTTGATAGGCCTTAAGGGCCTGGGCGAGGTTGCGACGGGATTTGACGAAGGCCGGGGGGTCGGCCACCACCACGTCGTAGCGCGCCGTGTCCGCGGCGAGAAATTCGAACACGTCCTGCGCCACCACCCGCGCCCGGCCGGGCGCGACCCGGTTCGCCTCAAGGCCTGCCTGCAGGAGCCGCAGGGCCTCACGGCTCTGGTCGACAAAGGTCACGTGGCCGGCCGCCTCACAGAGCGCCCGCAGCCCCCACCCCCCGGAGTAGCAGCAGAGGTCAAGGACGCGGGCGCCCGGCCGCGCGCGCACGCAGCGGGCCAGGAACCGCCGGTTTTCGCGCTGGTCCAGGAAAAAGCCGGTCTTCTGGCCGCCGACGAGGTCGGCGACGTAGCGGACCCCGTCCTCTGCCACGGCCGCGGCGGCCAGCCGCTCGGGATCGCCGAAACAGACCCGGCTGAAGCGCTCGACCGCCTCCAACCGGCGCACACCCGCATCGCACCGCAGCACGAGCCCCTCGATCCGGGCGCCCAGGAGATCGTTGATCATCCCGGGAATCCGCTCCGAGAGCATCGGCACCATCAGGTCCATGCCGGCGGTGCTGCTCTGCAGAACGGCATAGGGCGGGTAGTAGTCGACCACCAGACCGGGCAGGCGGTCCGCCTCGGAAAAAACGAGCCTCAGCGCCTCCGCCGGCGCTGAGGGCGTGCGACGGACAACGGCCGCCCGCAGGTGGCGGAGCACCGCCGCCTCTAAATCCGGCTCCTCGCCGCGCGCGAGCACACGGCCGGCAATCAGGCTGTGCTGGTTGAAATACCCGGCGGCCACCTTCCGCCCCCCGTGGACAAACCGGCACAGATGCACCGCCGGAAGCGCCGGATCCCGGCGCTCCACCTCGTTCGAATAGACCCAGAGCACGCCGGCCGCCACGCGCCGTGCCGCGCGCCGGGAGATGTGGATCTCGGGCAGGGGAACCCCCGCGGGGGAATCTGGGGTGGTCATAGAGGCGGTGTTTACCTCAGTTTGCTTTAACATACAACTCGCCCGGGAGCCGGCGGTGCTCCCCGCGATGGATTTGACTGGAGTGGGCCGCCATGATAACGTTTTTATTTAATTTCAGATTTACTGACCGCCCCGTCCGCACGCTGCCAGGAGACGCCCATGAAAAGAAGCAAGCTCTTCCAGTCCTGGGGGACCTTCCGCAAAGGCTTGGACGCCCAGAGCATCCAGCTTTCCTTTGCCAACCATCTGGAGTATTCCCTCTCCAAGGACCAGTACACCGCCACCAACCGCGACCTCTACCTGGCCCTGGCGCTCTCCGCCCGCGACCGGTTGATCGAGCGCTGGATCAAGACCCAGCAGAAATACTACAAGCAGGACGTCAAGCGGGTCTATTACCTCTCGGCCGAATACCTGATGGGCCGGGTGCTGACCAGCAATCTGATCAACCTGGGCA
>JBFYWT010000235.1:0-13873 GCA_041310895.1 Desulfobacteraceae bacterium
AGACGCCGTTTATGGATGGGCACTAATTCAGATACTTCTCCTTCGCCGTTTCCAGGCGGCACCAGGCATACAGCGCGTCGTAGACTTCGAACTGCCGCTCGATGTTCTGCATGTCGTCGGGATAGCGCAGGCTGAACCCGACGGCGATGGCCTCGAGGCCCGCGGCGAGGGGGTCCTTGTCGAGCCGTTCGGTGTCGGCGGCGTTTACGATCTTCGCCATCCGCAGCAGGGCGCGGTCGGTCAGGCCGTAGTTGCGGATGATGACATCGAAGGTGCAGAGCTCGCCCTCGTGGGTCAGCACGGCGCCGGGGCAGTCAAAAGGAATGGCACCCTCGCGCTGGGCCGCGCTTAGCACCTCGCCCTTGGGAACGAAGAGAAACTGGGCCTCCGAATCGATGAATCGGGTGATCAGCCAGGGGCAGGCGACCCGGTCGACGTGAACGTGGGAACGAGTGACCCACAGCATGATGAACCTCCCTGTTGCCTTCCGGCACGGAGTGTGGTTTATGTTTTTCGTTTCTACCGCATGTTTCGGAGCAGTGCAATGCCGGATTCACCTTCCGCCGCCGCGAGCGCTTGCGGCACCGCACCCATCCGCCACCCTTGCCGCGTCCCGCCCGCCCGCGTGGGGCCCCAAGCGGGTACGCGCCGTCATCGCACCGAAAGGAGGAACCCCTATGCGCCCTGACCTTGGACACTGTTGCCGGATCGCCCTGGTCGCCCTGATCGCCGCGGCCGCAGTCGGCCTGCCGCCGGCCGCGGCCCAGAGCCCGACGCCGATCGTCAACCTCAACATGGGCAGCACCACGTCCACCTCCGCCGTCTATGCCTGGTGTGTGGCCACCGCCACCGTCATCAACAAGGCCAACGTCGGCCTGAACGTCACGGTGGTGGAGAGCGGGGCCGCCCTGGACAACCTGCGCAAGCTCAAGGAGGGGGTCTTCGATTTCGCGCTCTCGATCGACATCCCCTCGGCCATGCAGATGCACCAGGGGATCGACTCCTTCAAGGGCCAGCCCTGGAAGGACGTGCGGGTGCTCTTCATCCGCAACGTGACCGTCGACCGGCTCTACGCCCGCAAGGACGCCGGGGTGAAGACCTTTGCCGAGCTCTCCGGCAAGAAGTTCTCCCCGGGCATCCCCGGCGCCTCCTCGACGGCCTACATGATGAAGTTCAACGAGGTGCTCAAGACAGGCATCAACTTCATCCCGGGAACCCTAAGCGACTCCATCGGCTCCCTCCAGACCAACCGCATCGTCGGCCTGCAGAAAACGAGCCCGGTGGCCGCCATCGACGCCTCGCTGATCGAGGTGAACCTCACCACCCCGATCACCGTCATCGGTTTCACCCGGGAGGAGACGGAAAAAATCAAGGCCGTCTACCCCTACGTCCCGTTCATTGAAACCCCCAAGGGCTCCATCGCGCAGATCCCCGACGCGGGGCCGATGTTCGAGCTCGCCCCGATCGTCGGCGCCATGGCCTCCAAAGAGCTGCCGGAGAGCGTGGCCTACCGCATCGTCAAGTCCTACGTCGAGGGGCTGCCGGATGTGGCCGCCGCCTACCCTGCCGTCAAGGGCTGGGATCCGGTCGCGGATCTCTTTAAATACGTTCCGGAAGGCGCCGAGGTCCCGGCGCACGCGGGGCTCGTCAAGTACGCCCGGGAAAAGGGAATCGAGGTACCCAAACGCTTTCTGCCGCCGGAGATGCGCTGAGCCCGGCGCGAACGCACAGGCCGCTTGAACCGGCCGGGGCCCCTCCGCCGGGAGACCCGGCCTTGCCGTCACGCAGGGGGAACCCATGCTGCCTGAGAAGGGTTGGACCCGGAACAACTTGCTCTTTGTGGGGGGCCTGCTCTTTGCCCTCTTCCAGTTGGTCGTCCCCGTCTTCGTTCACTTGATCGAAATCCAGCTGCGCGCGATCCATGTGCTGATCGGCGTGTCGCTCGCCTTCCTGGCCTACCCGGCGGGCAGGTCCGCCGCCGGCCCCCGCCTGACCCTCTGGGACGGGCTCCTCATCGCGGTCATCGTCGCGAGCAACCTCAACATCCTGCTCAAGGCGATGGACATCTACTACCAGCCGGGGACGGCCGGCGACGTCGACCTCGCTCTGGGCTTCGCCATGTTCGTCCTGATCCTGGAGGCGGCGCGGCGCACCATGGGCCTCACCGTGCTGCTGCTCCTCCTCGCGCTCATAGCCTACATTTTTCTCGCCCCCTGGTTCCCCGGCATCTGGCAGATGAAGCGCCTGTCGTGGAACTTTCTCATCAACTCCGTCTACTACTCCCCGCGCGGGATCTACGGCAGCGTGACGGGGATGTCGGCCACTTTCATCTCCATGTTCGTCCTGTTCGGCGCCGTGCTCTCGGTGACCGGGGCCGGCCGCACCTTCATCGACATCGCGCTCGCCCTGACCGGGCGCTTCACCGGCGGCCCGGCCAAGACCGCCATCGTGGCCAGCACCATGTTCGGCAGCATCTCGGGCAGCGCCGTGGCCAACGTGATGGTGACCGGCACCTACACGATCCCGCTGATGAAGAAAAACGGCTACGAGCCCGAGTTCGCCGGAGCGGTCGAGTCGATCGCCTCGACCTGCGGCGGGGTCACCCCGCCCATCATGAGCATCACGGCCTTCATGATGGCCGAGTTTCTCAACATCTCCTACCTCCACATCATCGGCTATGCCCTCATCCCCTGCATCCTGGCCTACATCGGAATCTTCGCCGGCGTGCACTTCCGCACCCTGCGTCTGGGCCTGCGGGCGCTGCCGCGCGAGGAGATCCCCCGCTGGCGCGACATCCTGACGTTTCAGAAGCTCTCCGGGTTCCTGGTGCCGACCCTGACCCTCCTGATCATGATCGGCCTCGGCTACCCGCTGACGGAGGCGGGCTTCTACGCCTCGGCCGCCGCTCTGGCGGTCTACGCGATCAACCACCTGCGCGCCCTGGGACCCAAAGGGATGCTTGCGGCCGTCATCAACGCGCTCAGCGCGGGCGGCATGGACATCGTGCGCCTGGTTCCGATCCTCGTTTCCATGAGCGTTCTCGTCAACCTGATCGGCATCACGGGCCTGGCACCCAAGATCAGCGCGGTAATCCTCGACATCGGCGTGGAGAACCTCCATTTATCGCTCCTGATCGCGGCGTCCATGCCCCTGTTGCTCGGGACGGCGCTGCCGGTGGTCCCGACCTACCTGCTCTCGATGGCCATCCTGACGCCGGCGCTGGTGAAGCTCGGGGTGGATATCGTGGCCGCCCATCTCTTCTATATCTACTACGGGGTGCTCGGCGCCGTCACGCCGCCCACCTGCGAGGCCGCGGTGGTCGCGGCCGGGATCGCCAAGGGCGACTGGGGGCGCACCGCTAACTACGCCATGCGCCTGGGGGCGGTGGCCTTCTGCCTGCCCTACTTCATGGTCCTGCACCCGGCCCTGGTCGCCCGGGACACGCCCGGGGAGGTTGCGCTCGCCTTCGTGACGGGCGCGGCCGGCGCGGTAACCATGGCCTACGGGTTCTTCGGCGGGTCGGCCGGCCGGATCAACTGGCTGCTGCGCCTGATGTTCTGCGCCGGGGGGGTCATGATGCTCTTCCCGGATCTGAGGATCACACTGACGGGCATCGCGCTCACCGCGGGGACCGCCCTGCTCCAGCGTGCGGTCCGGACGCCGCCCGCCGCACCCGCGGCCTGAAAGGAGGGAAACCCATGAAAAAACCGTCCCTGCGCATCATCTGCCCCAACGGCCACCTCGGCTTCGCCCCCACCAAGGAGGAGAGCTTCCGGATCGGAGCGGAGACCCGACCCGACTACTACTGCTGCGATTCGGGCAGTGACGACATCGGCCCGGGACCCCTCGGCAGCGACACCTGCGTCAGTCCCTACGCCTGGCAGAAGCACGACCTCGAGCTCATGCTGCTCGCCGCCCGGCGCCAGGGGGTGCCCATGATGATCGGCTCCTCGGGCGACACCGGAACGAACAGCCGGGTCGCCATGTACGTGGAAATGATCCGCGATCTCGCACGCACGCACCGCCTGGCACCCTTCAAGCTCGTGACCTTCACCTCGGAGGTCCCGAAGGAGGAGATCCGGCGCCGCATGCAGGCGGGCGACGTCGTGGAGGGTCTCGACGAGCGCCCGCCGCTCTCCTTCGAGGAGCTTGAGCAGACCGACCGCATCGTCGCCATGGCGGGGGTCCACCCCTTCATGCAGGCGCTCGCGGCCGGCGCGGATGTGATCATCGGCGGCCGCAGCAGCGACGCGGCCATTTTCGCCGCCGCCGCCCTGCACGAGGGGTTTCCCGAGAACCATGCCTACTATATAGGCAAGGTGCTGGAGTGCGCCTCCTTCTGCGCCGAGCCGTACATGGCCAAGGAGTCGGTCATCGGCACGATCACCCCCACCGACGTGACGGTGACGGCGATGCACCCGGAGCAGCGCTGCACGGTGGCCTCGGTGGCGGGCCACGCCATGTACGAGCGCGCCAACGCCTATTACGAGCATTTTGCCGGCGGGACCCTCGACATGACCCACTGCCGCTACGAACAGGTGGACGAAAAGAGCACGCGCGTGACCGGCCAGGTCTTTCACCCCACTAAGGGGCGGATCAAGGTGAAACTCGAGGGATCGGGCAAGGTCGGCGAGCGCTACATCGGCATCGTGGGCATCCGCGACCCGTACACGATCCGCCATATCGACCAGGTGATCGGCTGGGCCCGGAGCCAGGTCGAGGAGCGGCTCGCCGGCAAACCCTACCAGCTGCACTATACGATCTACGGCAAGAACGGCGTTATGGGCGACCTCGAACCGGTGCGCGAGATCCGCTCGCACGAGCTGGGCGTGGTGGTCGAGGGGATCGCCCCCACCCGGGAGATGGCCGAGGAGGTGGCCCTGATCGGCTCCCGGCAGATCTTCTACGCCCGGCTGCCCGAGGTCAAGGGTACGGCCGGGACGGCGGCTTTCATCGTGGACGGGGTGCTCCCGGCGCCGGCGGCCTACCTGTGGACCCTCAACCACGTGCTGCCGGTGGACGACCCGATGGAGCTGTTCGCCCTGAACGAGATGATGATCACGGACGGAGAGGCGGGACGATGAAAACGAGACCCCTGGCCGAACTGGCCAAGACGATCCGCAGCAAGAACGCCGGCACGGACAAGATCACCTTCGACATCATCTTCCGCGAAAAGGAGAACTACGACCTGGTGAAGAAAAGCGGGGTGCTGACGCGCCGGACGGTGGCAGCCCTCTTCAACATCCCGGAGGAGCGCATCAGCGACTTTCTCGAGTTCGACCCGGCCTTTGCCATCAAGTTCACCATCCGCCGCCTCCGGCCGAGCGGAAGCCCGGGGGAGACCGACATCTTCGGCTGCCAGCAGTACCCGCCGCTGCTCGCCATCGAGGTGCCGATCGAGGACTGACCCGGGGGCCGCCTGAAGAAAGCCCACGCCCCGGCCAAGCGTCAGCCCGGCCGGGGCGGCCGCCGCGCCTCGACGATACCGGCCGCGAAGATGCCCGATAGCAGGAGGAGCCCCAGCCCGCTCACCCCGGCCCACCCGCAGCGCTGCCAGGCGTACCCGCTCACGGTGATGCCCGCCGCCCCCCCGATGTAGTAGAACAGGATGTAGAGGGAGTTGGCCCGGCCGTGGCTGCTCTGCAGCCGCCGGTTCATGCTCCCGACCGCCGCCGCGTGGATGGCGAAGAAACCGGCGCACACCCCGCCCAGCCCGATGCCCACCGCCCAGGCGCTCGCAAGGGTCGTGGCGCCGAGCGCGGCGGCAAACACCGCCGCACCGATGGCGAGGGTGGCCCCGTTGCCCAGCCGGTTGCTCAGCCGGCCCGACAGGGGTGCAATGACGACCCCGATCAGGTAGGTGAGATACATGAGCGTCACCTGGTTTGTCGAAAAGTCGAAGGGAGGGCCGGCGAGGTAGAACGGCAGGTAGTTGAAAAGGGCCGAGAAGACGAAAAAGGCGCAGAAGGCGACCGAGTAGATCCGCAGGAGGTCAGCCCGGGAGAGCAGGCCCCGGAAGCCCAGGACCTGCCCGCTCTCAGGGCTCTCGCGTTGCTCCCGCGGCAGCCAGAAAAGCGCCGCAAGGGTGGCGGCCGCGATCAGCACCGACACGCTGACAAAGGCGTAGCGCCAGTGGAGCGGCGGATGGATGAAGCCGCCGATCAGCCGCCCCATCAACCCCCCCACCACGGTGGCAGCGACATAAGCGCCCATGGCCACGTTGAGCCGCTCGGCCGGCAGGCTGCGCGCGAGATAGGCGGCCAGGCAGGTGGTCAGGGCGGGAATGAACAACCCCTGCCCGAAGCGCAGCGCGACCAGAATCCCGATGTGCTGGGCGGCGGCGCAGAGCAGCCCGAAACCGGCCACCGCGATCCCGCCGGCCGCGATCAGGGGCTTGACCGGGGTGCGGTCGGAGAGCCGGCCGAAGGGCAGGTTGGAGAGCGCAATACCCAGGATGACGGCCGAGACCGCGAACGACGCCACTTTTGCGTCGACCCCGAACTCATCGCCGATGACCGGCAGAACCGGCTGAACGAGGTAGATGGCGGTGAAGGCGGCCGAGACGAGCGCGAAGACGAGCGCCTGAAGGCCGAAGAAATTCACGCGGTCTGGCGGCATCTCACGGCCCCGGACCCGCCGCCTACTCCTTTACCCGGATGTTCCCGGAGTAGCGCTTGACGGTCGCATCGTCGACGCACTGGTCCAGCTCCTCCGGGCTGACATCGGCCGGGTTTCGGAGGCTCTCGATCGGGCAGACGAACTCGTTTCCGGCCAGATCCCGCACGCGCACGTAAACCGCCGGATTGCTCTCTAGGGACATGAGATTCCTCCTATATCAGCCATTTTTTTAGGGCGCCGGCCGGCACGCCGCGCCGACGTCGCCCTTACGCCTCGAGCCGGTAGCGAAAATCGCAGAAGCCGGCGCCCTCCATCAGGGTCTGGGTGCGCGTCAGGCGAATTCTGGGATTGAACCCTTCGATCAGGGCGAAATCCCGCGCGCAGGAGAAGACCGGCCCGAGCTCGGGGAGGCCGAGCCGCCGGTAAAGTTCGGCGTAGCGGCAGCGCGTCACGTTGAAAGCAAACTCCCGCTCGCTTTCGGAAAGGACATCGAGGACCAGGGCCTCGTCGCGGGTCCAGTGGTCGAGCGAGGCCCGAAAAGCCGCGATCGAGTTCTCCGCCATGCTCCGGGCAAGCTCGCGGCCCTGCCGGCGGGCGATCGCAACCGATGTGCGCCGCAGCACTTCCAGCACCTCGGCCGGCCCGAACTCCCGCCCGAGGGCCGGGAGAAACTCCGCCAAAAGCAGCACCTCCACCTCGCGCCGGGTCAACACCCCGATGCGCTCGTTGAGCCGATCCGCCAGTTCACTCTCGGTTGAATCCGTCATGGGTCCGTTCTCCTTGGCGTTCCTGGCAGGCCCTTCGCGGGCCGCAGCCGGTGGCAAGAGATGTTGGATTCGGGTAGGTCAAATAAAGAATCGGGGTTGGGGTCGCTATCGGCTTCGGTATCGATCGTTTTGCTCTGAAAAAGACCTACAGGGCGAGAGTAGGACTAAAACCTGAAAGGCCGATACCGATGCCAATCGCGATACCGACCCCGATGTTTAATCCGAGATCCTGAACCCTTCTGCGCTCATTGTCATTAACACCCTGGTTTCTCACGTCCCCCGACACCCCAGCAACCCGATCTACGATAGGATGATCCCGCACGGTTGGCAAGCCCTTTCCGACAGGCCGGCGCGTTGGGGGTGGAAAGACGCTGGTCGGCTTTACAAGGCACCGGCGCTTGGCGTATATGTCGGCCCTATCCCACAGCGCACAGCATCGCACCCGCACTTGGAACGGCAACACGCTCTTTTACCCGCTGCCGCCGGATGTCACGATCGGACCCGATACCCGAATGAAAGACCGTGGCCGCGGGGCGCCCGGCGGCCGGGCCCGGGACTTGATCCGAAGGCGGCCGGACCATATAGTGCTCCTGGTAAGGAGGACCCTACGGTATGAGTTTGTTCAAGACCTGCCCGCTGTGCGAGGAGAACTGGCCGAATCGTGACCAGTTCCTGGAGGACCCGCAGCTCGAGTTGATCGGCTATCAGGTCGACTTCGAAGACGTCACCCTCGGCCTTTTTCTCTTCAACCACCACCGCTGCGGCACCACGCTGGCCATCCGGGCGGAGCTTTTCAAAGACCTCTACCACGGGCCCCTCTATTGCATCCGCCGCACCGGCTCGGAGACCTGCCCGGGGTTCTGCCTGCGCTCCGACGAGCTCAGCGCCTGCCCGGCCGACTGTGAATGCGCCTGGGTGCGCGAGGTGCTGCAGGTGATCCGGAACCGGCCGAGCACCTGGCCGCGGCAAACAGAGGCGGGCTCCGGCCGCTGACTGACAGGCTCGACCCCTTGAACCCTTGACCCCTTTGGGCCTTGCTGACCCAGCGAACCCTTTTTACCGAAGGGGAGGGGGCTCCCACTCAAATAGGAGCACGGTTTAATGCTTCTGATCGACTGGTTCGCGTCCCTGGACCCCGTCCTCCAGGCCCTCGGTGCAACCCTGTTTACCTGGTTCCTGACGGCGCTGGGGGCCGCCCTCGTCTTCTTCTTCAAGACGATCAACCGCAAAGTGCTCGACGGCATGCTGGGCTTTGCCGCCGGCGTCATGATCGCGGCCAGTTACTGGTCGCTGCTCGCCCCCGCGATCGAAATGGCGGAGGCGGAGGGCGGGCCGGCCTGGGTGCCGGCGGCGGGGGGCTTCCTGGCCGGCGGCTTCTTCATCTGGCTGGTCGACCGGATCCTGCCCCACCTGCATTCCGGACTGCCGACCCGATCGGCGGAGGGCATTCAGACCGGCTGGCGACGCAGCATCCTGCTGGTGCTCGCCATCACCATTCACAACATCCCCGAAGGGCTAGCCGTGGGGGTCGCCTTCGGCGCCCTGGCGGCCGATCTGCCCTCCGCCTCGCTCGCCGGGGCCATGGCGCTCGCGCTCGGGATCGGAATCCAGAACTTCCCGGAAGGGGCGGCGGTCTCCGTACCTCTGCGGCGTGAGGGGCTCTCGCGGCGCAAGAGCTTCTGGTACGGTCAGCTCTCCGGCATGGTGGAGCCGCTTGCCGGCGTCACCGGCGCCTTTGCCGTGGTCTTCATGAAGCCGATCCTGCCCTATGCCCTGGCGTTTGCCGCCGGCGCCATGATCTACGTGGTGGCCGAAGAGCTGATCCCCTCCGCCCGGCAGGAAAATCACAGCGACTTCGCCACGGTGGGCGTCATGCTGGGCTTTGCCGTCATGATGAGCCTGGACGTGGGGCTGGGGTAGAGCGGTGGACGCTCAACTGCTGGACCTCGTGAGCCGGGGGGCCCTGCTGGGGCTGGCCGCCGGCTTCTCTCCCGGCCCCCTCACGGTCCTCGTGGTCGGCGAAACCCTGCGCCACGGACTGCGCGCGGGGCTCCAGATCGCCATCGCGCCCTTGCTCACCGACATCCCGATCATCCTCCTGGCCGCACTCCTTTTAGAGCAACTGACGGGCAGCCCGCGCGCCTTCGGCGTCGTCTCCATTGCCGGCGGAGTCTTTCTCCTCTGGCTCGGCTACGGGAGCCTCAGAGTCGGCCCGGTTGCACTGCCGCTCGAGGCATCCCCCCCCCGCTCCATCCGCAAGGGGATCGCCATCAACCTCCTCAACCCGAACCCTTATGTCTTCTGGACCGGTGTGGGTGTACCGACCCTGCTGAGCGCCCGCGAGATCTCCTGGGCCCATGCCGCCGCTTTTCTCGGGGCCTTCTTGCTCTTCATCGTGGGCTCGAAGGCCATCCTGGCCCGGCTCGTCGACGGCTCGCGCGCCTTCATGCAGGGCAGGATCTACCTCGGGATCATGCGGCTGCTCGGCGCGCTGCTGGTGGTCTACGGCGTGCTGCTGCTGCGGGACGGGTGGGGGCGGATGGTCGGGTAACCGGAGGGGCACCGAGTGCAGGATGCGGGATAACGGGTTCCGGGTTCACGGTTCACGGTTTATGGGTTCCAGAGGCCGCGCTCGATCAGGACGGCCCGCAGCGTTTTAAGAGCGGTGTTGGCGGCCGGCATCCCGCCGTAGACAAATGTCTGGAAAATGACCTCGGCGATCTCGGCAGGCGTGCAGCCGACGTTGAGCGCCGCCTGAATGTGAAGCTTGAGCTCCTCGGGGCGGAAGAGCACGGTCAGGCAGGCGATCGTGATGAGCTGCCGGGTCGGGTGGGGGATCTTCTCGCGCGCGTACATCCGCCCCGTAATGAAGAGGGAGAGATCCTTGGCGAGCTCCTTGTCGAACGCTTTCCAGAGGTCGAAGGGCCGCTCGTCCTGGACCCCCTTGAAGTATAGCTCCGCCGTCGTTCTGGTTTTCGCGACGAGGTCATCCCCCATATCCAGCTCTCCTTTCGCCGGTGCGCCTCAGGTGATGGTGTAGCCCTGGCCGCCCCCCCCTTCCGGGCAGGTCCAGACAATGTTCTTGAATGGGTCCTTGATCTCGCAGGTCTTGCAGTGCAGGCAATTGGAGGGGTTGAGCTTCAAGCGCGGGCGGCCCTCCTCCGTCTGCTCCATTTCATAAACCTGCCCGGGGCAGAACCGGGTGCAGGGGCTCCGGTAGGTGTCCCAGCAGCGGGTCACGCAGAGCTCTGGGTCTGGAATCAATAGGTGGCAGGGCTGGTCTTCCTCGTGCTTCGTACCCGAGAGATAGACCCCGGTCAGCTTGTCGATGTAAAGCGTGCCATCGATCTCCGGCGCCGCCGCCGGAAGCCCTGCGTGGCCGGCTTTCAAGGTTCCGGCGTCCTCCACCATCTTCATCGGGTCGATGAGGCCGCGGCCGCCCGAAATCGTCTGGGCCCCCAGGTGGAAGAACTTGAAAAGCCCCTTGCGCGACAGCGCCTGGCCGAAGTTGCGCGCAGCATGGAGCTCGCTTTTTATCCAGCTCGCCTCCAGCCGGTCGCCGTAGCCGCGCAGCCCGGCGGCGGAGAGATCCCCCGCCGCGATCGCCGCCAATATGGCCTCGGCCGCCAGCATGCCCGATTTCATGGCCGTGTGAATCCCCTTCAGGCGCTGCACGTTGAGCATGGAGGCGCTGTCGCCGACGAAAAGCGCGCCGTCCGCGGCGAGCTGCGGCATCGTGTACCACCCCCCCGCCGCCAGGGTCTTGGCGCCCTGCTGGAGCACCTTGCCCCCGCGAATCAGCCCCGCGATCAGGGGGTGGTGCTTGAAGCGCAGAAACTCACGGTAGGGCTCGAGCATGGGATCTTCGTAATCCAGGCCCACCACCAGCCCCAGGGAGACACGCCCCTCCTTCATGCGGTAGAGAAACCCGCCCCCCTTGGTATCGAGCCCCAGGGGGTAGCCGAAGGTGTGGATCACCGTGAACGGGGAGTTCCAAAAGGGGCTGTCCGCCGGAAGCTCGATCACCTCCTTCACCGCGGTCTCATACACCTGGGGCATTTTCCCGGAAAAGATCCCGAGCTTCTTGCCGATCTCCCGGATGAGGCTGCCCTTGGGTCCCTCGCCGAGGACGGTCACCTGGGCGAGCAGATCCACCCCGGGCTCGTGGTTCGACTTGGGTTTGCCGTCTTTGCCGATCCCCTTATCCCCGGTGCGCACACCGCGCACGCGCCGGCCGCTTGCGTCGTAGAGCGCCTCGACGCCGGCAAACCCCGGGAAGATGTTCACCCCCAGCTCTTCGGCCACCGTGCCGAGCCAGGCGCAGAACTTGGAAAGGCTGATGACGGCGCAGCCCGTGTTGTGCATGGCGGGCGGCAGGTAGGGCAGACGGAACTGTTTTGCAGGCGTGAGATAGAAGACGCCGTCCCGGAGATCCGTCTCCTCGAGCGGGCAGCCCCGGACGGCGTAGTCCGGGATCAGTTCCGCGAGCGCTCTGAGGTCCAGCACGGCCCCGCTCAGCGAGTGGGCGCCAATCGCTTCGGCCTTCTCGATGAGGCAGACCTCGAGCTCGCGTCCGGCCTTCCGGGCGAGCTGCTTCAGGTGAATGGCCCCGGCGAGGTTCGCCGGGCCGCCGCCGACAAAGACGACATCGAATTCCAGCTGTTCGCGTTCCATGCCTGCGCTCCCCCGCGGGTCGTCGCCCATCAGGATTTGATTTTTTGAACGGCGGCGGTGATCGCCGGCAGCAGCTGGAAGATGTCGCCGACGATGCCGTAATCGGCCTTGGCGAAAATCGGCGCTTCCGGATCCTTGTTGAGGGCCACGATCACCTTGGAGGTGGACATGCCGGCCAGGTGCTGAATGGCGCCCGAGATGCCGCAGGCGATGTAGAGCGCCGGGGAGACCACCCGGCCGGTCTGGCCCACTTGATCCCCGTGCTTGCGCCAGCCCTCGTCCACCGCCGAACGCGAGGCCCCGACCGCCCCGCCCAGGGCCACGGCCAGCGCCTCCAGCGGCTGGAAGTTGCCCCCGGTGCCGCGGCCGCCCGAAACGATGACCTCGGCCTCGGTCAACTCGACCTTGCCGCCAGCATCCATCAGATTTTCGACGACGCTGGTCTTGACCTCGCCCGGCTGGACCGCGGGTTTCTCGACGGCGGCCTCACGGGCCACTCGCTGGATCGCCATGACGTTCGGCCGCACGGCGATCACCTGCGGCGTCCCCTGGATCGTCACGTCGGCAAAGAGCTTGCCGCCGAACATCGGCCGGGTGCAGGTGACCGTACCGGCCGCAACCTTTACCGCCGTGCAGTCCATGGCAAGCCCCGCATTTAGGCGCGCCGCCAAACGCGCCGCCAGGTCCTTGCCCTGGGCCGTGGCCCCAAGCAGCACCACGGCCGGGTCGACGGCGGGGAGGCAGGCGGCCAGGGCGTTGGTGTATGCATCGGTGCGGTAGTCCGCTAAAGCCGGGTCATCCAGCACCAGGAGTTTGTCGGCTCCGAAGGCCTTGATCTCCTCCGCCAGGGCATCGACCGCATTCCCCATAACGACCACCGTCAATGGGCCGGCGAGGCCGTCGGCGATGCGCCGGCCCTCGCTCACCACCTCATAGGCCACCTTGCGGAACTTTCCATCCCGCTGCTCCGTAATCGCCAGCACTCCCTTTGCCATCGGTATCTCCTTTCCACCGCCTCGGCTCAGCAGGCTCTCAGATAAGTTTCACTTCCGTGTGGAGGATCCTGACCAGCTCTTCGGCTGCCGCCGCCGGGGTGTCGGCCGGGATCATGCGCACCGCCTTTCTCTCCGGCGGCAGCCGCAGCGCCTGGATGATCAGCTTGCGGCCGGCCGCTCCGACCGTTGCGGGATCGAGTCCCAGAGCGGCGATGGTCTTGACCTCGATGGGTTTCTTCTTGGCCTTCATGATCCCCGGCAGGGACGCGTAGCGCGGCTCGTTCAACCCGCGCTGGGTCGTGAAGAGCGCCGGCAGCGGCGCCTCCACCACGACCGTTCCGCCTTCCACGGTGCGATGGCAGCGGATCCGCCCGTCGAGCACCTCGGCCTTGGCCACGATCGAAATGTGCGGGATTCCCAGGAACTCGGCGACCGCCGCGCCCACCTGGTAGTTGTCCTCATCCACCGCCCGCTGCCCGCAGATGATGAGGTCGAAGGGCAGGCCCTTGACGACAGCGGCCAGAATCTTCGCGGTGGCGAGCGCATCGCCCCCTTCCGCCACCGGGTCGTTGACGTGAACCCCCTTGTCGGCCCCCATGGCGAGCGCCGTGCGCAGGGTCTCCTGGGCCTTCTGCGGCCCGACCGCCACCACGGTGACGCTACCGCCCTTGGCCTCCTTGATGCGCAGGGCCTCCTCCACGGCCAACTCGTCGTAAGGGTTCATGACCCACTTGATATCGTCTTTTTTGATCGACTTCCCGTCACCGGCGATCTGAACGAGCGACTCCGTGTCGGGCACCTGCTTCACGAGCACAACGA
>JBFYWT010000051.1:0-2922 GCA_041310895.1 Desulfobacteraceae bacterium
AACACGTGCTACGTGCCATAGATCCCGACGAGGTCATCGATCTCACGGCCGCATTGGTGAAAATCAACTCGGTCTGGGACCCGGCCGCCGGAACGAGCGAGCAGCCGGCGGCAGAGCACGCGGCGCGCTGGGCCGAGAAGCACGGCCTTCAGGTCAACCTGGAGCCGGTGGCATCCGGGCGGCCCAACGTGATCGTGACCCATGCGGCCGGCCCCGGGCGACGCACCCTCATGTTCGAGGGCCACACGGATGTGGTGACGCCCGGGGATGTGTCCGCCTGGACGCATGACCCCTTCGGCGCCGAAATCGTGGGCCGGCGGATGTTCGGGCGGGGGACCAACGACACCAAGGGCAACCTCGCGGCCATGCTCGTGGCCATGGCGGCCCTGAAGCGCTCCGGGGTCCCGCTGGCGGGCACCGTCGTCGGCGGCGTGCTCTGCGATGAGGAGGACCAGATGCTCGGCGTGCGGCATTTCATCGACCGCGGGCACGCCGACGCGGTCACCGCGGCGGTCATCTGCGAACCCCAGGACGGTATGATCTGCACGAGCCAGAAGGGCGCCGTGCGGGCGCGTTTTCAGCTCACCGGGAAGATGTGCCACGGCGCGATGCCGCTCTCCGGACTGAACACGGCACCGGCCATGGCGGAGCTGATCCAGGGGCTGCACCGGCTGGAGTCGACTGCCGCGAGCCGCCTCGGCCGCGACGACCACCTCGGGTGGCCGAGCTTCACGCCTACCGTCATCCAGGCGCCGGTCGGCGGCGTGCCGCAGCTCAACGTGGTGCCGGGGGAAGCGTGCATCCTGGTCGACATCCGCACACTCCCGCGCCAGTCGCATCCCGCCATCGTCAACGACCTGAAAGAACTTGCCCGCGATGTGGAGCGGCGCTCCCGCATGCATTACCGCGACTACGACCGATTGCTCGGCATCGCGCGGAGCTGCGATCTTGGCATCGACCTTGCGATACTCACGGACCGCCCGTGCACGCGCACCGCGCCCGAGGAGCCCATCGTGCAGGCGGCCGCCTGGGCCACCCGCACCGTCACCGGCTCCGAGCCCGTTTACGGCGGGGTGCCCGGCGCAACGGATGGCACCTTCCTGTGGGCCCTCAAGCACATCCCCATCGTCACCATGGGCGCCGGCGACCGCCAGGTCCCACACCAGCGGGACGAATGGGTCGATCTGGATCAGCTGGTGGAAACCGTGAAGATCTATGCCTTGACCGCCCTGCATTACCTGGGTCAGGACCGCCTGACATGAGCGGACGCCTGCTCGGCATCGAAGACCTCTCGGTCAGCTTCCATACCCCGGAAGGTGTCGCCCGCGCGGTGGACGGAGTGAGCTTCGAGCTCAACCGCGGCGATAGCCTGGGGATCGTCGGGGAGTCGGGCTGCGGCAAGAGCGTCACGTCTTTGAGCATATTGAGGCTGATCCCCTCCCCGCCGGGCGTGATCGAGTCTGGCCGTATCCGGTTTGAGGATCGCAATCTTCTGGAACTGGACCCCGAGGGCATGCGGAAAATCCGGGGCCGGGAGATCTCCATGATTTTCCAGGAGCCCATGACCTCTCTCAACCCGGTGCTTCCCATCGGCCGCCAGGTGGCCGAACCGCTGATGATCCACAAAGGCCTGTCCACGGCCCACGCCCTGGAGGAAGCCGCACAGTGGCTGGACCGGGTGAAGATACCGGCGGCCCGCAAACGGCTGGACGACTACCCCCACCAACTGTCGGGCGGAATGCGGCAGCGCGTCATGATCGCCATGGCCATGGTCTGCGGCCCCAGGCTTCTGATTGCCGACGAACCGACGACGGCGCTCGATGTCACCATCCAGGCGCAGATCCTGAGCCTGATGGTGGGCTTGAAGGAAGAAACCGGCATGGCGCTGCTCCTGATCACCCACAACCTGGGTGTCGTGGCCCAAATGGCCGCGCGGGTGGTGGTCATGTATGCGGGACAGGTGGTGGAGGAGGCCGCGGTGGCGGACCTGTTTGAACGGCCGTTCCACCCCTACACGCACGGCCTTCTGAGATCCATGCCGCCTCTGGGAGGCCGGGGCAGAGGCCGCGCCAAGCGCCTCCGGGAAATACCCGGCATTGTGCCGGCGATCACCGCGACCCTCCCGGGGTGCCGGTTTGCCGAGCGCTGCCCCCATGCGTTCGATCTCTGCCGGCAGAAGCCGCCGGGCCTGTTCGCGATCCAGGCGGGGCAGCGCGCCCGCTGCTGGCTGAAGGCGTATCCGGAACGGAGGCACACCGATGCCTGAGGCGCCGCTGCTGCATCTGACCGACGTGGTCAAACATTTCCCGCTGGGCGGCGGGGTTTTCGCCAAACCCACGGCCTGGGTGAAGGCGGTCTGCGGCGTGTCGTTCAGGGTGCAGCGCGGCGAAAGCTTCGGGCTGGTCGGCGAGTCCGGCTGCGGCAAGACCACCATCGGCCGCATGATTCTGCGCCTGATCGAGCCCACCGGCGGGCGCATCGAGTTCGACGGAGAGGACATGGCGGCCCTGAGCCGCAAGGGCATGGGACGCCTGCGCCGCCGCATGCAGATCATCTTCCAGGACCCTTACTCCAGCCTGGATCCCCGCATGACGGTGGAGCAGATCATCACCGAACCGCTGCGGGCCGGGCCGCGCCCACCCCGCGCCGAGCGGCGTGAAACGGCCAAGGCCCTCCTGGACAAGGTCGGTCTGCGCGCGGCGGATCTGGACAAATACCCCCATGAATTTTCCGGCGGGCAGCGCCAGCGCATCGGCATCGCCCGCGCCTTGTGCGTCCGGCCGGAGTTGATCGTGGCGGATGAACCCGTGAGCGCTCTCGACGTGTCGATCCAGGCCCAGGTCATCAACCTCCTCGAAGACCTGCAGGCGGAGTTTCGACTTTCGTATGTGTTCATCTCCCACGACCTGAGCGTGGTCGAGC
>JBFYWT010000064.1:0-7740 GCA_041310895.1 Desulfobacteraceae bacterium
TGTCCTTCAGGATCGAGGCCGATTTGTGCTCGTCGGGGATCTCGATCAGGATCCCGAGGGAGAGAAACTCGTGGATGACCGCCTGGCCCATGTCGAGGATGGTGACGTTGTACTCGGCCAGCGTCTTGGTGAGGCTTGCGGTCAGCCCCGGCTTGTCGCGGCCGGTGATGTTGATCAACACGATTTCGCGCATAGCGTAAGGGTCCAAGGGGTCAAGGGGGAGCGGGTTTATCGCGTCTTCCAAGTAAGTTAGGCTTTTTTTCTGTGGGAGCGGCATCTTGCCGCGATCGGATCGTGGCTGGAAGCCACTCCCACAAATCTGAACTTGCCTGCTGACAAACCGCCGCCGCAGGCGGCGTGCAACGCTATGGAGTCCATTGGGTCTGTTGAGTCAAAAAAAGGGTGCACGGCTTCCGGCGCACGGTGCACGGCTAAAAACGTCATAATCAACCAATCACCCAAGCAACCAATCAACCATTCAGCCAATAACCCAATCCCCCACTTCTTGAAAGCGGGCCTCAGCCGCGGCGGTAGAGCCGGGGGACGCGGGCGGTGAGGTCGCAGACGATTTCGTAGTTGATGGTGCCGAGCGCGGCGGCGATTTCGTCCGCCGATATCAACCCGGTCCCCTGGCGTCCGAAGATGACGACCTCGTCCCCGACCCGGACATCGGGGACCCCTCCGACGTCGAGCATGGTCAAGTCCATGCAGACCCGTCCCACGACCGGGACCCGCCGCCCCCCGACCAGCATCACTCCGCGCGAGGAGAGGATCCGGCGGTAGCCGTCGGCGTAGCCGGCCGGAATGGTAGCGATCCGGGTGGGAACGGCGGTGCGATAGGTCATCCCGTAGCTGATAGGCGTGCCGGCCGGGGCCGTCTTCAAATGGATGATGCGGCTCTTGAGCGCCATGGCCGGCCGAAGGGTGAGGGCCGTGAGGTTGGTCTCCTCCGAGGGCTTAAGCCCGTAGATGGCAATCCCGGGCCGCACGAGGTCGAGGTGGGCCTGCGGCATGGCGATGAGGCCGGCGCTGTTGGCCGCGTGCCGGATCGCGAATTCGAGCCCCCGGGCCTTGAGAGCTGCGACCACCTCCAGGAAAAGCGCCAGCTGCTGCGCCGCAAAGGAGCGGTCGGCGCGGTCGGCGGCGGCGAAGTGGGTGAAGATGCCCTCGGGATCGAGACCGGGAAGCTTGGCAATGGCGGTGGCTTCACGGATGAGCTCCTCTCCCACGCGGCCGCCGGCGCCCCGGCCGCTCAGGGCCGCGGGCACCATCCCCAGGCGCCCCATGCCCGTGTCCACCTTGAGGTGCACCCGGATGCGTTTCCCCCGTGCAGCCGCTGCCGCCGAATAGGCCTCGGCGGCGGGGAGAGCGTAGACCGACTGGCGCAGGTCGAGCTCGGCGAGCTCGCCGGCCGCCGCGGGGGGGGTGTAGCCGAAGACAAGGATGGGCGCGTCGACTCCGGCCCGGCGCAGGGACACGCCTTCGGCCAGCCGTGCCACTCCGAGCCACTCGGCCCCGTTCGCGAGCGCTGTGCGCGCGACCTCCAGGGCCCCGTGCCCGTAGCCGTCGGCCTTGACCACCGCCATGAGCCGGGCCGAGGGGGCCGCGATGCGCCGCAGCTCCGCGACGTTGTGCCCGATGGCCGCAAGATCGATCTCCGCCCAGATCAGGTGCGACTCCATCACATCTATCGCCTATTCGACCCCCGCACCCCGACCCTCTCCCGCAGGGATCGATTCATTTTTTCACCCTGTGCCCAGCACTGTTTCCGCCCCGATCAACCTTATTACCGTGCGCCGCAAGCCGTAAACCGTATTTCAACCCCATCAGCCTTATCACCGTAAGCCGTGCGCCATCTTTAAACCTGACAAACCCAATGACCCAATAGACTCAATAGGCTCAACAGGCTCTATTTCTCCTTCAGCGCCTCAAAGCTCTCCTTCGCATGGTAGGAGCTGCGCACGAAGGGGCCGCTCGCAACCTCGGAAAACCCCATCCCCAGCGCGGCCCGGCGCCACTGCTCGAACTCCGCGGGTGTCACGTAGGCCGCCACCGGCAGGTGCTGTGGAGAGGGCTGGAGGTACTGGCCGAGGGTCAGGATCCGGCAGCCGACCGACCCCAGGTCATGGAGGGTTTGCCGGATCTCCTCGGAGCTTTCGCCCAGGCCGAGCATGAGGCCCGATTTGGTCGGGATCCCCGGGGACATCTCGCCGGCGCGCCGAAGCAGATCGAGCGAGCGGCGGTAATCGGCCTGGGGCCGGACGCACGGGTAGAGCCGCGGCACGGTTTCGACGTTGTGGTTCAGGACGTTGGGACGGGCCGCGAGTACGGCCGCCAGGGCCTCTTCCTCCCCCTGGAAATCCGGGATCAGCACTTCGATCTCGGCTTCCGGGATGGCGTGTCGGATTTCGCGGATCACGGCCGCGAAGTGGGCGGCGCCGCCGTCGGCGAGGTCATCGCGGGTCACTGAGGTGACCACGACGTAGGAAAGCCCCATGCGGGCCGCGGCCTCGGCCACCCGGGCCGGCTCACCCGGGTCGAGGGGCTCGGGCGGGCCGGCTGCCACCGCGCAGAAGCCGCAGTTGCGCGTGCAGCGCCCGCCCATGATGAGAAAGGTCGCCGTGCGATGCGAAAAGCACTCCCAAATATTCGGGCACTTGGCCTCCTGGCAGACGGTGTGAAGGCGCCCGCTGTCGATCAGCTCCTGGACCTGGTGGAAAGCCTCTCCCGTGGGCAGGCGGCGTTTGAGCCACGCCGGCTTGCGCTCGGAGGGGGGTCGTTTTTCGCCGGTCGGACTCACCCGAGCGCCTCCTTCTTTTCGAAACCGGGGTCTGCCTGCTGTACCCATTCGAAAGGGACGGGCTCGAACCGGACTCCCAAGACCGCCTCCATGTGGCGGACGGCGGCGCGGGCGGCGGCCGACATCGGCACCGCCCCACCTGCCTCGGCCCGGATCGAGGTCACCCCCACGCCCGCAAGGCCGCAGGGCTGGATCCACCCGAAGGGGGTGAGGTCCGGATCGACGTTGAGCGCCATTCCGTGGAAGCTCACCCCGCGGCGTACGGCGATTCCGATCGCGCCGATCTTTTTCATTCCCACCCACACCCCGCGGTTCAGCGGGTTTCTCCCGGCACAGATGCCCCATTCGGCGCAGGTGCGGATCATCACCTCTTCCAGGCGGTCGACCAGGTCCACGACGCCGAGCCCCGCCTCCTGCAGGCGCAGGATCGGATAGACCACGAGCTGGCCCGGGCCGTGGTAGGTGATGTTGCCCCCGCGCTCGACCTGGACGAGGGGGATCCCGGACTGATTCAATTGCGCTTCCGGCACGAGGAGGTTGTCGCGCCCGCCGCGCTTGCCCAGCGTGAAGACCGGCGGGTGCTCGAGGACGAGCACAAGATTTCGTTCAAGCCGCCCTTCGGCGCGCGCCGCCGCCAATCGGCTCTGAAGCTCCCAGGCTTTCGCGTACGGGACGCAGCCGAGTTCGCTGATATACCAGCTTCGAGGGGCAGCAGCCATCACGGCGATTCCTTTACCCGGCACTCATCACTCATCGCTCTCCACCACCGGCTAGTTGCTCATTGCTCCTTTCAAGTAAGTTGGGTCTTCTTCTTGTGGGAGTGGCTCCCCGCCACGATGACATCGCGGCAACCAGCCTTTGCCGCTGGCTACGGCGGTCAAGAGATGCCACTCCCACAAGAACAGAACTTGCTTGCGGATGAAGTGGCGCACCCCGCGCCATGAGCCGCTCATTACTTGTTCCCAACATCCCATTACCGCCATCTCGCTGCTCGTCTCTCACACGCGTTACTCGTTACTCTACCTGCACTCTCACCCCGTCAGCTTGGGCTTGCGTGCCGCGGCGGTTTCGTCCAGCCGGCGGCGCCGGCAGCGGGTGGGGGCCTGGTGCAGGGTGTCGGGCGTCGCGGCGGCCTCGGCGGCGATGGCCTGCATGGCCGCGATGAAGCTGTCCAGGGTCTCCTTGGGCTCGGTCTCGGTGGGCTCGATCATGATGGCCCCGGGCACCACGAGCGGGAAGTAGACCGTGGGGGGGTGAAAGCCGTAGTCCATCAGGCGCTTGGCGATGTCGAGCGTCGCCACCTTGTGGGCCTGCTGGCGCTTGTCCGAGAAGACGCACTCGTGCATGCAGGGCCGGTCGAAGGGCAGGTGGAAGGTCCCCTTCAGCCGCTCTTTGATGTAGTTGGCCGCCAGCACGGCCAACGCACTGGCGCGGGTGAGGTTTTCCGCGCCCAGGGTGAGGATGTAGCTGTAGGCGCGGATGAGAATGCCCATGTTCCCCCAGAAGGCCTGGAGCTTGCCGATCGAGAGGGGGGCATCCTCGGACCAGACGTAGACCCCGTCGACATAGCGCACCCGCGGCACGGGCAGATACGGTTCCAGGCGCCGGGTCACGCACACCGGGCCTGCCCCCGGTCCGCCCCCGCCGTGGGGGGTGGAGAAAGTCTTGTGGAGGTTCAGGTGCAGGACGTCCACGCCGATCTCGCCCATGTGCACCCGGCCGAGGACGGCGTTCATGTTGGCGCCGTCGCCGTAGACGAGGCCGCCCCTGGCATGCACGATTTCCGCCACCGCCCGGATGTTCTCCTCGAAAAGGCCCAAGGTGTTCGGGTTGGTCACCATGATGCCGGCCGTCTCCTCGTCCATCACGGCCGCCACCGCCTCCGGCGAAAGAACGCCGCGTTCGTTCGAGGCGACGGGGACAGCCCGGTAGCCGCAGAGCGCGGCCGAGGCCGGGTTGGTGCCGTGGGCCGTGTCGGGCACGATGATCTTGGAGCGCGGCCGTCCGAGCTGCCGATGGTGGGCGTGGAAGATCAGCATGCCGGTGAGCTCCCCCTGGGCCCCGGCCCCGGGCTGGAGCGTCACTGCGTCCATTCCGGTGATCTCGGCGAGCAGGCACTCGAGGGCCGCCGTCAGCTCGAGCGCCCCCTGGCAGAGGGCGGGGGGCAGCAGCGGGTGGGCGGCGGCAAAGCCGGGGCGGGAGGCCTGGCGTTCGTTGGTCTTGGGGTTGTACTTCATGGTGCAGGAGCCGAGCGGGTAGAACCCCGCGTCGACCGAAAAGTTCCACTGCGACAGGCGGATGTAATGGCGTACGACCTCGGCCTCGCTCAGGTCGGGAAAATCCGGCCCCTCGCCGGCAAGCGCCGGCGGCAGCGTTGCGCGCGCGACGTCCGGCCGCGGGAGCGAAAACCCCGAGCGGCCCTTGCGGCCCTGCTCCCAGAGCAGGGGTTCGTTCAGGATCAGGCCCGTTGCACCGGGAAATTCCGTCATGACTGCACCTCCCTCACCAGGGTGTCCAGGTCCCCGCGGGGCATCGTTTCGGTGACGCCGAACAGGTAATGGCCGGCGAGCTCCGGGTAGTAGGGCGCGAGCGGCAGGCCGGCCATGATCTTCCGGTCGAGCAGGCGCTGGTAGGTCTCGCGGAAGGCGGGCGGGAACACGGCCGTGAACTCGTTGAAGGTGGGGGCGGCAAAGGGCAGCCCGATGCCGGCCGCGCGGAAGCGGTCTTTGAGATATTCGCTCCGGTCGTAGTTCAACTGCGCGAGCTCCCGCAGCCCGGAGCCGCCCAGACAGGCCATGAAGATCGCGGCCGTCAGGGCGCAGAGGCTGTTGTTGGTGCAGATGTTGGAGGTGGCCTTCTCGCGGCGGATGTGCTGCTCGCGGGTCGCCAGCGTCAGCACGAAACCGCGGCGCCCCTCGAGGTCGGTCGTCTCCCCCACCAGGCGGCCGGGCATGTGGCGCACGTGCTGGAGCCGGGTGGCGAACATGCCCAGGCCCGGGCCGCCGAAGGAGCGGGGAATCCCTAAACTCTGGCCCTCGCCGCAGGCAATGTCGGCGCCCAGGCGGCCGGGGCTCTTGTAGAGGCCGAAGGCGAGCGGCTCAGTGAAGGCGGCCACGCACAGGGCGCCGGCCGCGTGGGCGGCCTCGGCGATGGATGTCACCTCTTCGATGCAGCCGAAGAAGTTGGGCGACTGGACCGCGACTGCCGCCAGGTCGGCCAGCTCCCCGGCGGCGGCGAGCCGGCTGGTGCCGTCCGGGCCGAAGGGGATCTCACGCACCGCGACCCCGGCCGGATCGAGGTAGGTCCGGACCACGCGGCGGTAGAGCGGGTGCACGGTCCGCGCCACGGCGACCGTGGGCCGCCGCGTGACCCTCACGGCCATCAGGAGGGCCTCGGCCAGGGCGGAGGCCCCGTCGTACATGGAGGCGTTGGCGACGTCGAGACCGAGCAGCCGGGCCGCCAGGGTCTGGTACTCGAAGATGGCCTGCAGGGTGCCCTGGCTCATTTCGGGTTGATAGGGTGTGTAGGAGGTCACGAACTCCGAGCGCGACGCGAGGAAGCCCACGGCCGCCGGGATGTGGTGTTCGTAGCTCCCGGCCCCGACGAACACCTTGCAGTCGGGGCCGGCCGCCATGCGGCCGGCCAGCTGATCGATGTGCGCATTCAATTCCCATTCGGTCAGGGGCACGGGCAGCTTCATCGCTTCGCGCCGCCGGCAATCGGCCGGGATGGCGGCGAACAGATCCTCGAGGTGCTTCGCCCCCACGGCCGCGAGCATCTCGGCCACGTCCTCAGGGGTGTGCGGCAGGTAGCGCATGGCCCTTCATCCTTTCAGCTTGTCCCGGTAGCTCTGGCTGGTGAGCAGCCCCTGGGCCTCCGCCGGGTCGGCGGGGGCAATCGCGATCATCCACCCCTGGTCGTAGGGCGAGGAGTTGACGAGCTCGGGGGAATCCGCGAGCGCGGCGTTTTTCTCGACCACTTTGCCGGCGATCGGCATGTAGAGCTCGGAGACGGCCTTGACCGACTCGACGCTGCCGAAGGGGGCGCCCTTGGCGAGCGTCCGGCCCACGTCCGGGAGCTCCACGTAAACGACATCCCCCAGCTGATCCTGGGCATAGTCCGATATGCCCACCTTCATGGCATTGCCCTCGGGGTTGAGCCACTCGTGGCTCTCCGCATAGCGCCGGTTCTCCGGGAATTGGAGTTCTGACAGCTCCTTCATGCCTGGCCTCCTTGCAAGCGAGATGTTCGGTTTGGGCGGGAGCGCCCGCTCTCCGCTCATGATGGTGGCCGAGCATAGCACATTTTCCGATTGGAATTAAGAGGTTTTATGAAGCGCGGCGCCCCCCCGTTGTCCAAGACTGGGAGTTCCCACTTTTCCCCTCCGTCTCCCGAAACTGTTGCAAAGCTACAGCGCGTGTGATAACAAACGGCACCCAAAGAAACGCTCGCAACTCTAACCGGGGTTACCCAAAGGAGGCAGGCATGAAGAAGATCAGCATCGTTGCGGTACTGTTGCTGGCCGGTATTCTCATGGCCACGGGGGCTGTCGCCCAGAAAACGCCCGTGCTCAAGATCGGCATCAACGCCGAGATCACCGGCGACATCCCCAAGGTCGGCGAGTCGACCAAGAATGCGGCCCAGATGTATGTGGACGACGTCAACAAGGCCGGTGGGATCGAGGTCGGCGGCAAGAAATACATGCTCGAGCTCGCCATCGAGGACAACGAGGCGAAGGCCGAGTCCGCCGCCAAGGCGGCCACCAAGCTGATCACCGTCGACGAGGTCATCGGCTTTGTCGGGCCCCAGGCCTCCAAGCAGGCGGTGCCGGCGGGCGAGATCGCCAACAACTACAAGACCCCCATGATCAGCGGCTGGTCGACCAACCCCAACACCACCAAGGACCGGCCTTACGTGTTCCGCGCCTGCTTCCTGGACGA
>JBFYWT010000072.1:0-11390 GCA_041310895.1 Desulfobacteraceae bacterium
CCACCGAGTGGATCCCCGATTGGATGACGCCCGATTTGACCTGGGCGACCACGTCGTTGTCCTTGCCGAGCTGGCCGTTGGGGAAGGTCTGCACTTCGATGCCGCCGTTGGTGCCGGCCTCCACCAGGCTCTTGAACACGGTGGCCATGGCGCCGGTGGCATTGTCGAAGGGGTCGTCCTTGTTCAGGTGGTGGAGCTTGATGGTCTTGGCCGCCTCGGCCGGGGCCGGGATGAGGGCGACCGCAGACACGGCGGCCAGGAGGAGGGCGGCTGCGCAAAACAGGCGTGAGGCTTTCATAGAACGACTCCTTTCGAGTGAGGTTGGGTAGGGATGTTGACTGTATTGAGATCGTTTGTCCGCGACAGCGGATCCAACTTAAAGCCGAAGACCCGCCTTGTCCAGGATCGTGGATCCTGTATCCCGCATCTTGTATCCAGCATCCCTGACCCCCTTTTCTCCCCCCAATTTACTTGCCCAACAGCAGCCCCGGCACGAAAAGGGTCATCGAAGGCCAGAAGGCGACCAGGAAGAGCACGCCCACCTCGAGCAGAATGAAGGGCCAGAGATCGACCGAGATGCGCTCGATCCGCTCGCCGGTGATCGAGCTGATCACAAATAAGCAGGCTCCGACCGGGGGAGTCATCAGGGAGATGTTCAGCGAGAGGATGATCATGACGCCGGCATGCACCGGGTCCATGCCGATAGTGGCCGTAAGCGGCCCCAGCACGGGCGCCAGGATGATCAACGCGGCATTGATGTCCATGAACATGCCGACTATCAGGAGGAGTGCCAGGATCAGGCTGATCACCACCTGGGGGTTGTGGGAGATCGACAAGAACAGGGTGGCGACCTTCTGGGGGATCTGCATGAAGGTCATCCACCAGCTCAGAATCGAGGCCGAGGCGATGATCAGAAAGACCACCCCAGTGATGATGGAGGTGCGGATCAGGGTCTGGACGATGGCGTCGAAGGTGAGGCTGCGATAGACCGCCACCCCCAGGAAAAAGGCGTAGGCCACGGCGATGGCGGCCGCCTCGGTGGGGGTGGCGATGCCGAAGATGATCCCCCCCAGGATGATGGCCGGCATGAGGAGGGCGAGAAAGCCCGAGACGAAACTGTTCAGGACCCGCTTCAGGCTGAAGCGCCGGTCGCTGACTGGCAGGTTCTTGCGCTTGCCGACGGCCGCGATGTAGATCATGCAGACGATGCAGATCAGAAGGCCCGGCAGGATGCCGGCGGCGAACATGCCGGCGATCGAGACCCCCATGAGGGAACCGTAGATGATCATCAGGTTGGAGGGGGGGATGGTGGGCCCGATGATCGATCCGGCCACCGTGACCGCGCAGGAGAAGGAGCGGGTGTAGCCCTGTTTCACCATGGCCGGCACCAGGGTGTTGCCGAAGGCGGCGGTGTCGGAGACCGCGGCCCCGGTCATGCCGGCAAAGATCACCGATGCCACCATGTTCGTGTGGGCCAGCCCCCCGCGCATGGAGCCTACCAGTGAGTCGGCGAACTCCACGATGCGGTTGGTGATGCCGGTCCGGTTCATGATTTCACCGGCCATGATGAAAAAGGGCATGGCCATGAAGGTGAAGAGGTCCAGCCCCTCAAAGAACCGCTTAGGGGCCATGGTGAGGAAGTTCTCGCCGCCCACCTGGACCAGGCCGGCCGTTCCGGCGACCCCCAGGACGTAGCCGATCGGGAGGCCCACCAGCATCAGGCCGAAAAAGATCAGGGCGACCAGGATCATGGGGCCACCTCCGGGGGGGGCGGTGCAAATTCCCGCAGCAGGGTGACGACGATCTGGATCGAGGTCAAAAGGCCGCAGACCGGAACCGAGGCAAAGGGCACCACCATGGTCATGCCGAAAATGGTGGCATACTGGGTACGGCCGCCGGCCGCCATGCCCACCCCGTAGCTCGTGAGGAAAAGAAAGAAGGCCAGTCCGATCAGGTCGAGCACCAGGCGCAGGAAGCGGCGCCGGGAGGGGGAGAGCCTGTTCAGGACGAACTCGAGGCCGATGTGCTCCCGGTGGTAGGCCCCCACGGGCACGGCCAGAAGCGCCGCCCAGATCATGACATAGCGCGAGAACTCTTCCCCCCAGGTGAAGCCGAGATGAAAGACGTAGCGCTGCACCACCTCGAACCAGATGACGAGGACCAGAGTCGCCATCAGCAGGGCGCAGATCCGTTCATTGACCCAATTCAGCCGGCGCCCGAAGGCCTCCGCCCGATCAAAGAGGAGGGATGTCATAGCGGATAGTTCCGTTTCGGCCGTTGCGGCCGTATGATGGGTCTTGAATAAATTTGATCCTTGTGCGTGAATAGCCGCCAAATGTCAAGCTGCGCTGCCATTGCCGCCAAAGGTGACCCCATGACGCTGCCGTTGCTGAAATGCCCTGCCTGCCGCCGGGACTTTCCTGTCCGCCCCGGTCTTTTCGCCTGCCCGCATGCCCGTTCCGGCGAAGAGCATACCCTGGAACGCGAACTGGGTGCGGACCCGGGCCTTGGATCGCAGCTGCGCACGGCCTGGTCGGGCGGCGGGCGCCGCATCTTCGAGCTCTTCGGCGAGCTGCTTAGCGCCGGCCGGCTGCTCGGTCCCGACGGCTATGGGGATCTGGTGCACGCTCTTTCGGGAAGCCTGGAACAGCTGGAGGGCCGTTGTTTCGAGGCCACCCCCTTGGTCGAGGCCGCCGCTCTCACCCGGGCGCTCGGGCGCACCGGGCCGCTTTGGGTCAAAAACGAGACCGGCAACATCGCCGGCTCCCACAAGGGCCGGCACCTGATGGCGACGCTTCTCTACCTGGAAGCCCTGCGCGTGCTCGACGGGCACGGCACCAAGAAAGTGCTGGCCATTTACAGCTGCGGCAATGCGGCCCTGGCGGCCGCGGCGGTCGCCCGAGCGGGAGGCTACGAGCTGCACGCCTTCGTCCCTGCCGAGGTCGACCTGGTCGTGGCCCGTATGCTGGCGGAGCGGGGCGCCTTCGTCGAGATGATCCCCCGGGCCGCCACCGGCGCAGGCGACCCCTGCTACCTCGCCTTCCGGGAGGCCCTCTCCCGCCACGGCTGGCTGCCCTTCGCCTGCGCCGGGAACGACAACTGGTCGAACATCGAAGGGGGCGCCACTCTCGGCTGGGAGACGGTGATGCAGCTCGCCGATTGCGGCGCGAGCCTGGAGGCCGTCGTCCTCCAGGTCGGCGGCGGCGCCCTGGCCCGGGCGGTCGCCCAGGCCTTGCATGAGGCCGAGGCACAGGGGGTTTTGAAACAGATCCCCCGTATCCACGTCTGCCAGCCCGAGGGGGGCTATCCCTTCGTGCGGGCCTATTTTTTGATGCTGAAAGAGATCGCCCGCCGCAACCGGATCGTCTTCGACCTCGACTACGATCCGTCGGCCCCCCCGGAAGCCGAACTCACCCGGTTAAAGCACTTCTCCTGGTCCCGCCGGGACCAGACCCAGGCATTGGTGGAATTCGCCCGCTGCAATTACGATTCCGCCGCCGTCCGTTCCGTCCTGGAGGAGGCGGCCCTCCAAAGCCGCCGATACATGTGGCCCTGGGACGGCCCGGAACCCCACAGCCTGGCCCACGGGATCCTGGATGACGTCACCTACGACTGGTACCCCCTCCTCAAGGCCCTGCTGCGCACAGGCGGGAGGGCCGAAGTGCTGCGCGAGGAGTGCATCCAGGGCGCCCACCGGCTGGCTTACTCCCACACGGACATTGCGGTCTGTCCGACCGGAGCGGCGGGGCTCGCCGGGTTGATCCAGCTCAGCGAGGCCGGGGTCATCGGTCGGTCCGAAGAGACGGCCCTGTTTTTCACGGGGTTTGACCGGGGGCGGATCGGATGATATTTCATCACTTCGTAATAAGCCCAATTTCGGCGTTGCGCTTCACCCCGATATCGCTGCGGCGTACTGCAAGTACGCCTCACTCTTCGGGGTTCGCGCGCCTTGAACTTGGGCTTATTTCGAAGTGATCGGCTTTAGCTTGCGTTACAATTTGGTTACAGAGGAAAGATACTCCATGGGCGAAAAGCGACTCATCACGGGGCCGACCTTTGCCGAGATGCTGGACCCTGCGCGGGTCCGGGCCGATGTCCGGGAGCGGGCGTTGCGGACGCGCGCGACCGACCCGCTCGACCCGATCAATCTTTTCAACATCTCCTGGAAAGACGGTGAAAACCGCATCTACCACGAGGTCCTGCCGCGCGCGCTGACCGGGGTCGAGACTCCCATCGTGGTGCTCTACGGGAAGGAGTTCCCGACCGGGAGCCACAAAGTGGGCGCGACTTATTCGGTCCTGATCGAAAAAGCGTTAAGAGGCGAGGTGGACCCGGTGCGGCACACCATTGTCTGGCCGTCGACCGGCAACTACGGGATCGGCGGGGCCTGGGTGGGTTGCCGCATGAAGTTCGATTCGGTCGTGATCCTGCCCGAGGAGATGAGTCGCGAGCGTTTCGAGATCGTCCGCCGCTACGGAGCGCGCCTTGAGCTCACCCCGGGCTGCGAGAGCAGCGTCAAGGAGATCTACGACAAGTGCCATGAGCTCAGGCGCGCCGACCCCGAGCGGATCCGCATTATGAACCAGTTCGAGGAGTTCGCGAACTACCGGTTCCACTATTACGTGACCGGGAACACCATCATCGAGCTGGCGCAGCAGCTGGATTCCCAGGGCATCGGCCGGGGCGTGGTCTCGGCCTTCGTCTCCGCCATGGGCTCCTCCGGCACCATCGCCGCCGGGGACCGGCTCAAGCAGCAGTGGCCCGGCCGGCACCTGATCGTGGGCCTCGAGCCCATTCAGTGCCCGACCCTTTTCTGCAACGGCTACGGCGGCCACGACATCCAGGGGATCGGCGACAAGCACGTCACCTGGATCCACAATGTCATGAACCTGGATGCCGTCATGTGCATCGACGACATCGAGTCCAAAATGGGGCTCCAGCTTTTAACCGAGGCCCCGGGCTGGGAGGTGCTGAGCGAACGCTACGGAATCCCCGCCGGCCAGGTGAAACGGCTATCCGAAATCTTCGGCATCTCCGGAGTCTGTAACGTCCTCGGCGCCATCAAGACCGCCCGCTACTGGGGCATGGGCAAGGAGGATCTCATCGTCACCGTCTGCACCGACGCGATCGACCGCTACGCCTCGGTCATGCACTCGCTCACCGAGTGCTTCGGACCGATGGACCGCACCGCCGCCGAGGTGCGCCTGGTCAGCATCTTCCACCGCCAGAAGCTCGACTGGATCGCCGAGGGCACCTACCAAAACCGCCGGCAGTGGCACAATCTCAAGTATTTCACCTGGGTCGAGCAGCAGGGCAAGAGCATCGAGGAGTTGAACGCCCAGCGCACCCCGGCCTATTGGGAAGCGGAGCAGGCTAAAGTGGAGGAGGTCGACCGGCTGATCGAGGCCTACCGCATTCAGTCGATGTGAGCTGCCGAATCCGCCGGGTTTTAAAGTCTCACCCGATGGTAGGCAGAAAAACCTTTTTTTGATCCCGTATCCGACATCTCGTATCCATTAAATAGGTGGAACCCGCAGGAGCTTTCACGATGAACGCCATATCCCGAATTTTGGAGCTCTCCCGGCGCTATCGCGATGATACCGCCGCAGCCCTCTCCGAACTGGTCAAAATTCCCTCCTTGAGCTGCCAGGAGAAGGAGGTCGCCGCCAGGCTGGCCGTCCAGATGCGGGCCGCATGCTTCGACGAGGTGACGATCGACGGGCTCGGCAACGTGATCGGCCGGATCGGCCGCGGCCGGCGCATCCTGGCTTTCGACGGCCACATCGACACGGTGGACGTCGGCAACCCCGCCAACTGGACGGAAGATCCCTTCAGTGGCGCGATCCGCGACGGGTTCGTCCACGGGCGCGGGGCGGCGGACCAGAAGGGGGGGGCGGCCGCAATGGTGACCGCCGGCCGCATCTTAAAGGAGATCGGCTTCGACCGGGACATGACCCTCTATTTCGTGGGCAGCGTCATGGAGGAGGACTGCGACGGGCTCTGCTGGAAGTACATCATCGAAGAGGACGGGATCCGTCCGGAAACGGTCGTTATCACCGAGCCGACCGACGGTGGGCTCTACCGGGGCCAGCGCGGGCGCATGGAGATCGAGGTCGAGTTCAAGGGGGTCTCCGCTCACGGTTCGGCCCCGGAGCGCGGGAAAAACGCCATCTACATGGCCTCCCGGGCCTGCCTGGCCGCCGAGCAGCTGAACGAGCGGCTGGCCGTCGACGAGTTCCTCGGCAAGGGGTCGGTGGCCTTGAGCCAGTTCGTCTCCGGCAGCCCCTCCCTGTGCGCCGTCGCCGACTACGCCCGTATCCACCTGGACCGGCGGCTCACCTGGGGCGAGACCCGGGAGTCGGCCGTCGCGGAGATCGAGGCCATCGTCCGGGGCGAGGCGCCCCGGGTCTTCGTCCTGGACTACGAGGAGGCCGCCTACACCGGCAAGCGCTACGGCATGCAGAAATACTACCCGACCTGGAAGTGGCCCGAGGAGCACCCCGCGGTTGGCGCCGGGGCCAACGCCTATGCCGCCCTTTTCGGCAAGCCGCCGCGGATCGGCAAGTGGACCTTCTCGACCAACGCCGTCACCATCTCCGGGATCTACGGCATCCCGGCCGTCGGCTTCGGCCCGGGGGCGGAGGCCATGGCCCATGCCCCCAACGAGAAAACCCCGGTCGAGGAGCTGGTCAACGCGGCGGCCTTCTACGCCGCTTACGCACTTACGTTTTGAAGGGGATACAACCATGACGACTTATGCCCAATTAATGAAGGCCATCAACGCCCTGCCGGGCAGCCTTTACCAGACCGACTTTCTGTTGACCTGGGACAAGAGCGTCGACGAGCTGCGGAAAATTCTCCTCGTGGCCGGGGCCCTGCGCCGGCTGCGGCAGGAGAACCTCTCCGCGCGCTGCTTCGAATCGGGGCTCGCGGTCAGCATTTTTCGCGACCAGTCGACCCGCACGCGCTTTTCCTTTTTCTCTGCCGCCAACCTGCTCGGCCTGGGAGTTCAGGACCTGGACGAAACCCGCTCGCAGATCGCCCACGGGGAGACCGTGCGCGAAACCGCCAACATGATTTCGTTTTGCACCGAATTCATCGGCATCCGCGACGATATTTTCCTGGGGGCGGGCCATGCCTACATGAAGCAGGTGGCCGCCGCGGTGGAGGAAGGCTTTAAGGCGGGCGTGCTGGAGCAGCGGCCCCGCCTCGTCAACCTGCAGAGCGACATCGACCATCCCACCCAGAGCATGGCCGACCTGATGCATCTCGCCGAGCACTTCGGCTCGCTCGATAACTTGCGGGGCAGGAAGATCGCCATGACCTGGGCCTATTCGCCCAGCTACGGCAAGCCGCTCTCCGTGCCCCAGGGGGTGATCGGCCTGATGACCCGCTTCGGGATGGAGGTGGTGCTGGCCCACCCGGAAGGCTACCGCCTGATCCCCGACGTGGTCTCCAAGGCGGGGGTCTTTGCCAAGGAAAACGGCGGCAGCTTTAAAGTAGTGACCTCGATGGATGAGGCTTTTGCCGACGCCGACGTGGTCTACCCCAAGAGCTGGGCGCCCTATCAGGTGATGGAAAAGCGCACCGAGCTCCTGCGCGCCAACGACGGCGCCGGGTTGAAAGAGCTCGAGGCATCCTGCCTCGCCCAGAACGCCCAGTTCAAGGACTGGGAGTGCACCGAGGATAAGATGAAGCTCACCCGCGGCGGGCGGGCGCTCTACATGCACTGCCTGCCGGCGGATATCTCCGGGGTCTCCTGTGCCGCCGGCGAAGTGGTGGCCTCCGTCTTTGACCGCTACCGGATCCCCACCTACATCCAGGCCGGGTTCAAACCCTACATCATCGCCGCCGCCATGCTGGCCGCGCGCTTCGAGGACCCGGTGCGGCTGCTCAGGGCGTTGAAGCGCCGGGGCCGGCCCCGGGTAGGCTGATGCGGAGGGGGTCGGGGAATTTTTCTATTGACAATATCCTCAGATCATTTAATATTGTCCGGTTTTTGGAAAGCTTATTTTTTCGAGGAGGCGCAGCATGTACGCGGTGGTCCACACGGGCGGCAAGCAATACAAGGTCGAGAAGGGCGAGACCCTGCGAATCGAGAAGATTGCGGGCGAGGTCGGCAGCGCGGTGACCTTTGACAAGGTCCTGATGGTGGCGGACGGAGAGGATATAAAGGTCGGGCAGCCGGTCCTGGAGAACGCCAGGGTTTCGGCCAGCATCATCGAGCAGGACAAGGCCAAGAAGGTCCTGGTCTTCAAGTACAAGCGCCGCAAGCGCTACCGCCGCACGCAGGGCCACCGGCAACCCTATACCGCGATCCGCATCGACGGCATCGACGCCTGAAGCGTGAGGTGATAGCATGGCACACAAAAAAGCAGCCGGCAGCTCCCGGAACGGCCGCGACTCGGCCGGCCAGCGGCGCGGGGTCAAGATCTTCGGCGGCCAGCAGGTCAAGGCCGGCAACATCATCGTGCGGCAGCTCGGCACCCGGTTCCACCCGGGTGAGAACGTCGGGGTGGGCAAGGACTACACCCTGTTCGCCAAAATCGATGGCATCGTCGCCTATGAGCGCCATGGGCGGTCACGCCAGAAGATCAGCGTTTATGCCCCCGAGTGAAGTTTATCGATGAAACCATTATAACCGTTCAGTCCGGCAACGGCGGAAACGGGTGTGTCAGTTTCCGCCGCGAAAAATATGTGCCCCGCGGGGGGCCGGACGGCGGCGCCGGCGGCAAAGGCGGGGATGTGATCCTGGTGAGCTCCGAGGATCGCAGGACCTTGTACCCTTTTCAGTTCAAGCACGAGTTCCGCGCCGAAAGGGGCGCCGGGGGCGAGGGCCGCCAGCGTACCGGGAAGAACGGGGCGGATCTGGTGATCAATGTACCGCCCGGCACCCTGGTCCGCAACGCCGAGACCGGTGAACTCATCAAGGATTTCTCCACCCCCGGCGAGCGCTTCGTCGTGGCCCGCGGCGGCCGCGGCGGCAAGGGCAACGCCCACTTCAAGTCGTCGACCCACCGCACGCCCCGATTCGCCCAGCCGGGCGAGCCCGGTGAGTTCAAAACGCTCAAGCTCGAGCTGAAACTCCTGGCCGACGTCGGGATCATCGGGCTGCCCAATGCCGGCAAATCCACCCTCATCAGCGTCATCTCGGCCGCACGGCCCAAGGTCGCGGACTACCCCTTCACCACTCTTGTGCCTACCCTGGGAGTCGTCACAGCCGGCAACCGCGAGCCTTTCGTGGTGGCGGACATCCCCGGGCTGATCGCCGGAGCCCATGCCGGGGCCGGCCTCGGCACCCGTTTCCTGCGCCACACCGAGCGCACCCGGCTGCTCGTGCACCTGGTGGACGCCTCCGCCATCGACCCGGACCGGCCCCTCGAAGCCTATGCCACCGTCAATTCCGAGCTCGCCGCCTACAGCCCGGAGCTGGCCAAAAAGCCCCAGCTCATCGCCCTCAGCAAGCTCGATCTCACCGGAGCCGCGGAGCGCGCCCGGGCCTTCAAGGCCGCCCTCAGAAAGCGGGTGAAAATTCACCTCATTTCGGCCGTCACCGGAAAAGGCGTCGCAGAGCTGGTCGCCGATGTCGGCCGACGCCTTGACCGGGTTCGGGACGATGGACCAGAAACAGCGGATTGAAGCCGCCCGGCGGGTGGTCGTCAAGGTCGGCAGCAACGTCCTCACCGCTGCGGACGGGCTGGACCTGAAAATGGTGCGCCGGATCGCCCGCCAGGTCTGCGGCCTGATCGCGGGCGGGCGGGAGGTGATCCTGGTCTCATCGGGCGCCATGGCGGCGGGGGTGAAGAAGGTCGGCCTGGAGCGCCGGCCGGACGAGCTGCCCCGGCGCCAGGCGGTGGCCGCCGTGGGCCAGGCCGGTCTCATCATGGAGTACGAGAAGGCCTTCGAGCGCCATGGGCGCAAGGTGGCCCAGATCCTGCTTACGAGCGAGGACTTGAGCAGCCGCAAGCGCTATCTCAACGCCCGGAACACCCTGAACACCCTGCTCGACTGGAAAATCGTCCCGATCATCAACGAAAACGACACGGTCTCGGTCGAGGAGATCAAGCTCGGTGATAACGACAATCTCGCGGCCATGATCACCCTTTTGATGGACGCCGACCTCTTGATCATCCTGAGCGACATCGACGGGCTCTTCACCAAGGACCCGCGCACCCAGCCCGACGCCGAGCTGATCCCGGTGGTGAAGGGCATCACCCGGAGTACCGAAAAAGCCGCCGGCAGCATCCCCGGCCCGCTCGGCACCGGCGGCATGCTGAGCAAGCTCAACGCCGCACGCAAGGTCACTGCGGCCGGGGTGCCCATGGTGGTCGCGAAAGGCGACACCCCCGGAATCATCGAGCGCCTGGTGCGGGGCGAGTCGCACGGCACCTACTTCGTGCCGCGCGGGGAGAAGCTCACCCGCCGCAAGTGCTGGATCGCCTTCTCGCTCAAGCCCAAGGGGGGGCTCACCATCGACGCGGGGGCCCGCGCGGCGCTTGCCCTGCACCGCAAAAGCCTTCTCGCCAGCGGGATCGTCGGGGTCAAGGGGGAGTTCGCGGTCGGGGCGCCGGTGGAGCTCCAGGATCTGAGCGGGGAGACCATCGGCATCGGCCTCGTCAATTACAGCGCCGCGGACGTCCGCAAGATCATGGGGCTCAAGTCCCAGCACATCGGGCAGGTTCTGGGGCAAAAGCCCTACGACGAGGTGATTCACCGGGATAACCTGGTGATCACGGTCGACGAAGGACCGGAGAGCTGCTGAATTGAATGACCGAGTCATAATCCCGTATCCCGCATCTCGAACCCTGGATCGCAGATTCTGCAAGCCGGCAGCGGGTATCTTCGACTCGGCAACACCGGGAGTCAGACGATGAGCTCGATCGACGACACGATTGCCGCAATGGCCCGGGAGGCCCGACAGGCCGCCCGCGCCGTGGCCCGCGCTGGAACCGATGCGAAGAACGCGGCGCTCCTTGAGATGACGGCGGCGATATCGCGCGAGGCGGAGGGGATCTGCGCCGCGAACGCGAAGGACCTCCAGGCCGCCCGCGTCGCGGGCCTGTCAGCGGCGATGATCGATCGGCTGACCATCGGCCCCGGCACCATCGCGGCCATGGCGGCCGGGTTGCGGGAGGTGGCCGATCTACCCGACCCGGTCGGCAGCTGCGGCCCGACCCGCGTGCGGCCGAACGGGCTCGAGATCGCGCGGATGCGGATTCCGCTCGGGGTGATCGGGATCATCTACGAATCCCGGCCGAACGTCACGGTCGACGCCGCCGCCCTCTGCCTCAAGGCCGGTAATGCCGTTCTCCTGCGCGGCGGGTCCGAGGCGCTCCACTCCAACCGGGCGCTGGCGGCCGTCATCGGCCGGGCCCTCGCGGCGGCCGGGC
>JBFYWT010000086.1:0-4460 GCA_041310895.1 Desulfobacteraceae bacterium
GATCTACGACTTCTACGACCGGTTGAAGTCCATCACCCAGGGCTACGGCTCCTTTGACTACGACCTGCTCGACTACCGCGAGACCGCGCCGTCGCGGTGCACGAGATGGGAGAGGGCGTCCACGCGCTCGCCGTTGATCAGGATGTCCAGCTTCACGAGGTCGGTCTCGCGGTAGTCGAGCAGGTCGTAGTCGAAGGAGCCGTAGCCCTGGGTGATGGACTTCAACCGGTCGTAGAAATCGTAGATTACCTCGGCGAGCGGCAGCTCGAAGATCATCTCCAGCCGGTCGCTCGTCAGGTACTGGTAGTTGGTGTTGGCCCCGCGGCGTTCGAGGCAGAGCTTCATCACCGCCCCCATGTAGCGGTCCGGCACGATGATGGTGGCACGGATGAAGGGCTCCAGGGTCGTCTCGATGCGGGTCGGATCTGGGTAGAGCGCGGGGTTGTCGATGGTGATCTCGGCGCCGTCGCGCATCAGAATCCGGTAGCGGACCGAGGGCGCGGTCAGGATGAGGGTGAGCCCGTACTCGCGCTCAAGGCGCTCCTGCACCACTTCCAAGTGCAGCAGCCCCAGAAACCCGCAGCGGAAACCGAACCCCAGCGCGACGGAGGTGTCCTTTTCGTAGACGATCGCGGCATCGTTCAGCTTGAGCTTCTCAATCGCGGTGGCGAGCTCCTCGTAGTCGTCGGCGGCGACCGGGTAGATCGAGGAGAAGACCACCGGCTTGGCCTCTTTGAACCCGGGCAGCGCGGCCGCGCAGGGGCGGGCCTTGTGCGTGATGGTGTCCCCGCTGCGCGTGTCGCTGATGGTCTTGATGCCGGCCGTGAGGTAGCCGACCTGACCGGCGGAAAGCTCCGCCGCCGGGATCTGGCGCAGCTGGAAGATCCCGACCTCCTCGACCTTGTAAACAGCGTCGTTCGACATGAAGCGGATCAGCTCCCCGGCCCGCAGGCGGCCCTCAACGACGCGGAAGTAGACCACCGTGCCGCGGTAGGCGTCGTAGTGAGAGTCGAAGATCAGGGCCTGAAGGGGAGCCTCCGCGTCGCCGGTGGCCGCCGGCAGTCGCGCGACGATGGCCTCGAACAGCTCCGCGATGCCGATGCCCTCCTTGGCCGAGACCAGCAGCGCCCCCTCCGGGTCCAGGCCCAGGTCGGATGCGATCTGCTGCTTTACCCGCTCGATGTCGGCCGAGGGCAGATCGATCTTGTTAATGACGGGGATGATCTCGAGATTGTGCTCCATCGCCAGGTAGAGGTTGGCCAGGGTCTGGGCCTCGACCCCCTGGCTGGCGTCGATCAGAAGCAGCGCCCCCTCGCAGGAGGCGAGGGCCCGCGAGACTTCGTAAGTGAAATCGACGTGGCCCGGGGTGTCGATCAGATTCAGGACATAGGATCTCCCGTCACGGGCGGTGTAGGGCAAACAGACCGTCTGGCTTTTGATGGTGATGCCCCGCTCGCGCTCGATATCCATGCTGTCCAGGATCTGGTCCTGAAAGTCCCGGTCGGAGACGATGTGGGTGGCCTGGATGAGGCGGTCGGAAAGGGTGGACTTGCCGTGGTCGATGTGGGCGATGATGCTGAAGTTTCGGATGTTCTGCATGATCCGGTCCATGCGGCGGGAGAGCGGCCGCGGTGCCCGGAAGTTGACTCCTCGCCGCGTTCCGGATATATTTGAACTTTAAATGTTTTCGAACTGCCATTCATAGCAGCCATCAAGGACGGGTGTCAAGCTGCGGGCGGCCTTCCGCCACCCCGCCGGCCTACCGGATGGTGAGGGGCGTACGGATTTTGGGCAACCGGATTCTTATCGTCGAAGACAAGGCGGATGTCCGCGACTCCATGTGCGAGTTCATGCTGCTGACGGGGTATGCGGCGGCAGTGGCCGCGAGCGCCGAGGAGGCCTTGGAGCACCTGAAACAGGCGGAGGTCGACATCGTCATCACCGACATCGTCCTGCCCGGAATGGGGGGGCTCGAACTGACCCAGCAGGTCAAAAAAGAGCACCATGCGGACGTCATCGTGATGACCGGCTACAGCGACAACTTTTCCTATGAAGGCGCTATCAGCATCGGCGCCAGTGATTTCGTGATCAAACCGGTGCGGTTTGAGGAGTTGCTGCTGCGGGTGAGGCGCGTGCTCCGGGAGCGGGAGCTGACCGAGGAGCGCAACCGGATGATGGAAAAGCTGCAGACGCTGGCGATCACCGACGGACTGACCGGGCTCTTCAATTCCCGGCATTTCTACACCCAGCTCGAGCTCGAGGTGGACCGGGCCAACCGCTACCACCACCCCCTGTCGATGCTATTGATCGACATCGACCATTTCAAGGAATTCAACGACAGCTATGGGCACCTGGAGGGCGACAAGGTGCTCGCGCGCTTCAGCCAGGTACTGAAATCCTGTCTCCGGACCAACGATGCCGCCTACCGCTACGGGGGCGAGGAGTTCACGGTCATTTTGCCGGAGACCGGGGCCGAGGAGGCCCGCACTGTGGCGCAGCGTATCCGGGCGGCGCTCAAGGCGGAGGCGTTCTCCCCGGAACCCGGCCGGACCGTGTCGAAAACCATCAGCACCGGCGTCACCCAGTACCATCCCAACGAGGAGATGGCCGCCTTCATCAACCGGGCCGATGCCGCCATGTACCTCTCCAAGCAGAACGGCCGCAACCGGGTATCGGTGCTCCATGCGTCCCCGCCCGCGGTCGACCCTTCCGCCTACTGAAATCCCCAAAGTGCCCCCCTCCCCTGACCCCTCCCGCAAGGGAAGGGGGGGTGCCAAGCAAACGGGTCTCTCTCTCGCTCTTCCGCTCGGGAACGCTTGCACCGCTCCTCCCCCTGGACGGGGGTGGCCGGGTGGGGGTGGACGCAGTCAGTGGGTCGGGTGCTCGCTCACGACCACCGTGAGCAGCAGGTCCCCGGCCGCGCCGTCCGGCGCGCGCCGGCCGAGCCCCGGCAGCCGCAGCACCAGACCGTCCCGGACGCCCGGGGGCACCTGGACCCGCAGAATCTTCTCGTAGAACCCCTGGCGGACCCCGACCAGTTTGCGCGCCCCGACGCGGGCCTCGTGCGCCGATACCGTGACCGTCCCGCGGACGTGCGGATCCTCGCCGCCCTCAGCCGGGAGGATGAACTGCAGCCGCTCCGTGGTCCGGCGCGGGGGGTTGGCGATGCCGGCGGCCGGCAGGTGTTCGAACGCGTGGATCAGCCCCATGCCGGCGAGAAAGCCGCCGATGTGCGCCCACCAGGCGATGCCGCCGACGGCGCCGCTGCCGGCCGCATTCCAGAACTGGAGCAGGAACCAGAGGCCCAGGTAGAAGGCGGCGGGGATATGGAAAAAGAGCGGGATGAAGAGGAGCGGCACCAGGGTCAGGACCCGCGCGCGGGGAAAGAGCAGGAAATAGGCCCCCATCACCCCGGCGATCGCCCCGCTCGCCCCGATCGTGGGGATGTTGGAGGTGCGGTAGATCAGGAGATGGGCCAGGCCGGAAAGCAGCCCGCTCAGAAGATAGAAGGCCGCGTAGCGCAGGGGACCGAGGCGGTCTTCCACGTTGTCCCCGAAGATGTAGAGCGACCACATGTTGCCGAGCAGGTGCCAGATGCCGCCGTGCAGAAACATGAAAGAGAGCAGGGCGAAGAGCTGCTGGCCGGTCGAAAAATAATCCGCGATCTGCGGTACGAAATAACGGGCCGGCACCAGCCCGTAGATGTAGATGAAGCGGTCCAGGTGCGGCCCCTGGGATGCCTGTACGAAAAAGACCGCCACGTTGACGGCGATGAGAACGTGGGTGACGACGGGGGTGGCGCGTGCCGGGATGTCGTCACGAAGCGGAATCATAGGTTTGGATCTTGTCCAGGTTGGCGCGGATTTTCTGCTGTTTTTCAGCCAGCTCCTGCTGCTGATCCTTGACTTTTACCACCACCGCGGGCGGGGCCTTGGCCAGGAAGTCCTGATTCTGGAGCTTTTTCGCCACCGAGGCGAGCTCCACTTCGGTCCGGGCCAGCTCCTTTCCCAACCGCTCGCGCTCGCGCGCGAAATCGATGATCCCCTCGAGCGGCACGAAAACGGTGGCCGCCGGCATGACGGCGGTGGCCGAGGCCTTCGGCCGTTCGGGGCTGTCGGTGACGGCGAGGGCGCGCAGCCGCGCGAGGTTCGCGATCAGCTCCCGGTGGCCTTCGATCAGCGCCCGGGCCTCCGCGGTCATGGGGTGGACCACCGCCTCGAGCGCCATCCCGGGGGGGATGCCCATCTCTCCCCGAATGGTGCGGATCCCGGAGATGACATCGATCAGGACCCCCATTTCGGTTTCGGCCGCGGGGTCTGCTGGCAGGGCGGCCGGCGCGGCGGCATCCCCCGGGTAGGCCGCCCGCATGATGGAGCCCTCGGTGCCGGGCAGTTTGTGCCAGATCTCCTCGGTCACGAAGGGGATGAAGGGGTGGAGCAGGATGAGGGTGTCGTGCAGCA
>JBFYWT010000109.1:0-5427 GCA_041310895.1 Desulfobacteraceae bacterium
GCTTGGGTGCCATGGATTTCGTCGAAAAGCCGGCCGACCTCGACTCCTTGACCGAAAAAATCAAGAAGGCCCAGGCCCGCAAGATGATCCTGGTGGAACGCAAGGTGGAAGAGAAAATGCGGGACATCCTGACCACCAAGGGGTGGTGATCATCCCGATTTTTCCACGTGCGGCTGTTGTCGGCTCGGGCCGTTTGCTCCTTCGCGTTCCCGCAACCGGAAGCGCTGAATCTTTGCGAATGCTACGGCGGCCAGAGGATCGGCAGCAGCCACACGGATACCCCGAGGACGAGCAGGGTGAGGGGCACGCCGAGCTTCAGGTAGTCGCTGAAGCGATAGCCGCCGGGGCCCATCACCAGAAGATGAGCGGGGTGCGAGAGCGGGCTGGCGAAGCTTGCCGAGGCCGCGATCGCCACCGTCATCATCAATAGGTGCGGGGAGAGCGAAAGGGCGTCCGCCGTGCTGAGCGCGACCGTTGCCATCAGTACCACCAAGGCCGCGGTGGGGATGATCTGGGTGGCGAGAACGGTGACCGTAAAGAGCGCGGCGACGACCCAGCGCGGGCCGAGGTCCCCGACCGCGGCGATCAGGGCCGCGGCCCCCATCTGGGCGACTCCCGTGTTTTCGACGGCCGCACCGAGCGGCAGCATGGCGGCGATGAGAAACACGACCTTCCACTCGATCGCGCGGTAGGCCTCCTCCATGCTCAGGCAGCCGCAGAGCACCATCAGCGCGGCGCCGCTCAGCCCGGCAATGGCGATCGGGACGAAGCCGAGGATGGCGCTCAGCAGCACGGCCGCCATGACCGCCGCGGCGACAAACGCCTTTTCCAGCCGCGGCGCCCGCGCGGCGGCTTCATCCAGGACCAGGAAATTGGGATCCCGGGCCAGGGCCTCGAGGTTGCGGCGCTGGCCGTAGACCAAAAGCGCGTCCCCGAACTGCAGGGGGATGTCCTGCAGCCCGGTGCGATAGGCGCGGCCCTTTCTCCAGATGGCAAGCACGCTCAGCCCGTAGTGGTCGCGAAAGAGAAGTTCGGCCAGGGTGCGCCCCGCCAGGGTGGTCCGGGGCGAGAGCAGGACCTCGGTGGCGCCGATCTGCTGCGACTCCAGCTCTGCGGCCATGGCGGAGGTCTGGGCCTGGATTTCGAGGCGCTGAAGGCCGTCGAGCACCTGCAGGTCCTGCGGTGTCCCCTGCAGCAGGAGCAGATCACCGGCCTGAACCGTCGCCTGCGGCGATGGCATGCAGAGCAGTTCATCGCCCCGCAGGATGCCGATCGCGGTCAGGCCGAACCCGTTTCCCAAACGGCTCTCGATGAGATCCTTGCCTGCCAGCACCGAGCCTTCGGGGACACGCACCGGCAGGAGCCGGGCCAGGCCCCGGACGGCCGCCGGCACCTCTTCCGCCTCCAAAAAATGCAAGTCGGAAAGGAGCCCCTCGCGCCCCACCGCCTCCAATGCCTCCCTCTCCGCCTGCACCAGCAGCCGGTCGCCGGCGGCGATCAGGTGATGCCGCAACTCCTTGACTGCTTCCGCGCCCCCGCCGCTTACGGCCAGGACATGGACCCGGTGGCTCCTGCGCAACTCGCTCTGGCCGAGCGTGGCTCCAAGCAGGGAGGACTTCTCGGGGACCCGGCCCTCGGCCAGGACCAGGCAGCGGTGAACGCGATCGTGGGCGGGGTTCGGCGCTTCGATCTGCAGGTGCTCGCCGCCGTGGAAGCGCCGCAGGTGGTCCGGGCGCCCATGCACGATCAAGGTGTCGCCGGCCCGCAGGACCTCGCTCGGACGGGGGGCGAGGGTCAGGATCCCCTTCCGCTGGAGGGCCAGTACCGTCAGATAAAGGGCCGAGCCCAGGCGGCTTTCGGCGAGAGTGCGTCCGTCCAGGGGGGAGCCCGCCGAGATCTGGAGAGTGAAGAGGTGGGCGTCGAGCTGATAGGAGGCCGCCAGCTGGTGCAGGCTATCGGCGGATGCGCCCGCCGCCTTCTGTGGGAGCAGCCGGCGCCCGGCCAGCACCACGAAGGCGATCCCGGCGGCGACGATGGCCGCGGTGATCGGCGTGAACTCGAAGATTCCGAAGGGGCGCAGCCCGGCCGCGCGCAAGGCGTCGGTCACGAGGATGTTGGGCGGGGTCGAGATGCCGGTGAACGGGCCGCCGAGGAGGCATCCCAGCGCGAGCGGCATCAGCAGCCGGGAGGGGGGGCGGCCGCTGCGCCGCGCCAGCTCCATCGTGGCCGGCAGCAGAATGGCGGCCACCGTGACCGTGTTGATGAGGGCCGAGAGCAGGCTTGCGGCTGCCATCAGAGCCGCCATGAGCAGGGCCTCGCCGCGCTTCGTGAAGCGCTGCAGCGGCTGTCCCAGGCGCTGGGCGATCCCGGTGCGCGTCAGCCCCGCGGAGAGGATGAACATGGCCCACACGGTGACCACGGCGGGGCTGCTGAAGCCGGCCAAGGCCTCCTGGGCCGAAACCAGCCCGGTCAGGGCCAGGGCGGAGAGTACCAGCAGCCCGACCACATCGACCCGCAGCCGGCCGCTGACGAACAGGGCCAGCGCTGCGGTGATGATCACGAGCAGTATGATGACCTCTATGGACACGACACCTGTCGCTTCCCCTTGAACGTCGGTGGCAGCTCGAGCTTCATTCTACTCATAGCCTGATCAAATCGATATTGTAAACACCCCTTGCGGCCGAACCCGATCAACCGCCCGCCTGCCATCATTCAAAGAAATCATTGACAGATGCAGGTTTTCACCTCAAATTGAAGAAGACTGGCGCGGTGAGACGGCCGGAGTGATACGCATGGAGAGTGATCGGTCATGAAGAAAGCGAAGCCCTGGTTCTGGGTCCTTCTGATCGCCCTGGCGGTCCTGCCGGCGGCGAGCCCGGCACAAACCGCCTTCGTCTCCGATGAGTTTGAAATCACCCTGCGGACCGGCCCCGCCGGCGACCGCAAAATCATTGCGTTGATCAAGAGCGCAAGCCCGCTGGAAATCCGGGAAAAGGGCGATGAATGGTCCCTGGTGCGAACACCGGACGGCAAGGAGGGATGGGTGCTCAACCGCTACGTCACCACCCGTCCGCCCAGCGCCCGGGTGCTCGGGCAGGTCAAAAAGGAGCATGAGGCGCTGGTCGTCGCCCATAAAGAGTTGAAGGAAAGATTCGACCGGCTCGATGCAGAGAATAAGGCGGCCGATGTCGAGCTTTCCGACCTTCGCCGCAGCTTCGATGAGCTGCGCACCGCCCACGACACCCTGAAGAGGGAATCGGCCGATTTCATGGCCTTGAAGCAACGCCACCAGGAAGCGGAGTCCCAGCTGGAGGCGGAGAAAGCCCGCAGCGTCAAACTGGATGAAGAGAATCTTCAGATGAAGCGGGACCGGATCATCCAGTGGGTGCTCGCCGGCGGCGGAATCACCCTGGTCGGCTTCTTCTTGGGTTTTTTGAGCGCCGGCCGGCGCAAGCCCCGATCCTCGCTTTATTAATCGTACGTCCGACCGGACATGGTATCAGAACCTCGGATCCCCCCGGGGGGAAGGCGCACGATCCAACCGGGCGTTTCCCGGTTTTGACCTAAGTCAAAGCAGGGCATTACGAAATTCTGATATAAGCATCACCAGCTGCACCCGCCTCCACCCATTTCCAGGGATAGATGCGTTCCGACGCCCTTTCCGGGCGTTCGCATAGGGATCACTCTGACGTTCGGGAGGTACCCATGCCCGCCAAAGGTCTGCTCTCCTCTTTGAGATTCCTGCGCCCCCGCGGCGAAGCCTGCCGTGAGGAAACCGTCTCCGGCGGGTGGGCCGAAATGCGCTGCGGCCAGCGCGAGTGGGAGGAGTTCTACCGCGGCCGCTGGCAGTACGACAAGAAGGTCCGCTCCACCCACGGGGTCAACTGCACCGGCTCCTGCTCCTGGGATGTCTATGTCAAAGACGGGATCATCGTCTGGGAGACCCAGCGGACCGACTACCCGACCTGCGGCAACGGCTACCCCAACCACGAGCCGCGGGGCTGCCCGCGCGGAGCGACCTGCTCCTGGTACACCTACAGCCCGGTGAGGCTCAAGCACCCGCTGGTGCGCTCCTCCCTGATCAGGCTCTGGCGCGAGGCGCTCGCCGCAACGGGTGACCCGGTCGCGGCCTGGAAGAGCATCGCCAGCGACGACGCCAAGCGCCGGTCCTATCAGTCCGAGCGCGGCAAGGGCGGCTTCGTGCGGGTCTCCTGGGACGAGGCCGCGACCCTGGTGGCCGCCTCCCTCGTCCACACCATCCAGACTTACGGCGCCGACCGCATCTTCGGTTTTACCCCGATCCCGGCCATGTCCATGGTCTGCTACGCCTCCGGGGCGCGGTTTCTCTCCCTGATCGGCGGAGTGCTCGCGAGCTTCTACGACTGGTACTGCGACCTGCCGCCGGCCGCGCCCCAGGTGTGGGGCGAGCAGACCGATGTTCCCGAGAGCGCGGACTGGTACGAGTCCGCCTACATGATCGTCTGGGGCACCAACCTGCCCATGACGCGCACCCCGGACGCCCACTTTTTCACGGAGGCCCGCTACCGCGGCGCACGGGTGGCGGCGGTCGCACCCGACTATGCCGAGTACGTGAAGTTCGCCGACACCTGGCTGCCGGCCAAGGCCGGCACCGACGCGGCGCTCGCCATGGCCATGAGCCACGTGATCTTGAAGGAGTACTACATCGACCGCGAGAGTCCCTATTTCGCCGCCTACGCCAAGACCTACACCGATCTGCCCTTCGCGGTGGTGCTGGAAAAGCAGGGCGAGGGGTGGGTCTCGGGCCGTTTTCTAAGGGCCGCCGACCTGGGCCTGGATATCCCCAACGCAGAGTGGAAGACGGCGCTCTGCGATGCCGCCACCGGCCGCTTCGTCGTCCCCAACGGGAGCATCGGCTTCCGCTGGAGCGAAGAGGGGCGCTGGAACCTGAACATGAAGGACGCGGCCACGGATGCCGCGGTGGACCCGTTGCTCAGTTATGCGGGCGCGGCCGAGGAGTGGGTCGAAGCCTGCTTCCCGGTTTTCGGCAGCGGCGCCCCCGCCACTCGCTGCGGGCGGGTGCCTGTAAAGAAGCTCAAGTCGCCCGCGGGGACCCTGGCGGTCACGACGGTCTTCGACCTCCTGGCGGCGCAGCTGGGGGTGCGGCGTAAGGAGGACGGCGCATCGGCCCGTGGCGCCCCTTCGGGCGACGAGGACCCGCAGCCCTACACCCCGGCCTGGCAGGAGGCCATCACCGGGGTGCCCGCCGCCGACGCCATCCGGGTCGCGCGTGAATTCGCCGAAAACGCTGAAAAAACCCGCGGCAGATCCATGATCTTTCTCGGCGCCGGGACCAACCACTGGTTTCACAGCGACATGATCTATCGCGCCATCCTGAACCTGACCACCCTCTGCGGCTGCCAGGGGGTGAACGGCGGCGGCTGGGCC
>JBFYWT010000111.1:0-10303 GCA_041310895.1 Desulfobacteraceae bacterium
TTTACATCGCCGCCATGCTGGCGCTCGGCCTGGGCTGTGTGGCCTACTTGTTCATCGAATTGGTGGTGGCCCCCATGTTTCCGGTCCGGTAGATGCAGCGCCGCGGCAGCCGGATCCCTCACCGTCCGCGCGCGGCGCCCGACCCTCACCACCCTTTCGTCAGCTGGGCGTAGGCCTGCACTTCCTCCGGGCGGATATTCGCGCGGGCGAACCCGGCTACGTAGCGCGGGATGAACCCGCTCCTCAGGTACCGATTGAAATCCCCGGTGGTTTTGGAGGCGGAAAAGCCCCACTGGCGGCCAGCCTGGATGAAGACATCGTAGGCGCTGCACTGTCGAGCCATCGCCAGGCCGCTCAGGGCGTCGTCGTCGGAGACATACCGCCGGCGCGCATGACGCCGGTCCCAGCATATTCTTCCCGCCAGATAGACCAGGGTGAGCATTACAAGCGAAACAGGTTCGAAAACCATCATGGATACCGATCCTCCTGAACCCTGCCCCCTCAGCTCCGGTTCTTTGTCGCTGGCGAAAGCGGGCCGCTACCGCTGACTTCTAATGATCACAGTTGAGCCGTCACACGGGATTGTCAACCATGATACCATTATCGGCCGCCGGCTTCGATCACTGAAGCCGGCCGGCCGCGGGAGGGGAGTGTCCGGGGTTATCGAAAGTGTCGCAAGGCGCGCTCGAAGCCCGGCAGCGCCCGGGTGATGGTGTCGTCGCTCACGCAGAAAGCGATCCGGAAATACCCGGGAGCGTGAAAGCCGCTCCCAGGCACCACCAGGATGCGCTCGGCCTTGAGGGCCTGCGCGAATTCGACATCGTCGGCGATGGGGGCCCGCGGGAAGAGATAGAAGGTCCCGGCCGGCTTCACGAACTCATAACCCATCGCGGTGAAGGCGTCACAGAGCAGGTCGCGTTTGCGCTGGTAGGCGGCGATGTCCGTGCGCTCGCCCTGCAGGCGGGCCACCGCCCGCTGCATCAGCGCCGGGGCGTTGACGAAGCCGAGAATACGATTGGCGAGCGCCATGCCGGCGATCAGCGGCCGGCGGTAAGCGGCGCGCGGATTCACGGCCACAAACCCGATGCGCTCGCCCGGGATGGAGATGTCCTTCGAATAGGAGGTGGCGATAAGGCTCTCCGGGTAAGCGGTGAAGAGACTCGGCACGCTGATTCCGTCGAAGACGACCTTGCGGTAAGGTTCGTCGGAGACGAGATAGATCGTGCGGTTGAACTCGCGGCTCTTGCGGGCGAGGCACTCCCCCAGGGCCGCGAGGCTCGCGGAGGAGTAGACCGCGCCCGTCGGGTTGTTGGGTGAATTGATCAGGACCACCTTGGTCCTCGGCGTCAGCGCAGCCGAGAGGGCGTCCAAGTCGAGTTGGAAGTCCGGCCGGCTCGGCGCGGTCGTGAGCACCCCCCCGTGGTTGTCCGCATAGAACCCGTACTCGACGAAACAGGGCACCGGGGTCAGCACTTCGTCGCCGGGATCCAACAACGCCTTCAAAGCGATGTTGAGCGCCCCGGCGGCGCCGCAGGTCATGATGACGTCGGAGGGTTCGACCGGCACCCCCTGCTCTCCCGTGAGAAACCCGGCCACCGCCCCGCAGACCTCCGGATATCCGGTATTCGGCATGTAGGCGTGAGCGCCCGGGCCTTCGGTGGCGATGATCTCCCGCAGCACCTCCCGGAACCGGGGCGGCGGAGGCAGGTTGGGATTTCCCAGGCTGAAGTCGAAGACATTCTCGGCGCCGTATCTTTTTTTCAGCTCACTCCCCTCTTCGAACATGCGCCGGATCCAGGACGACCCGGCGATAACGGTTTCGATGCGCTTGGCGATGCTCATGCGGTGAACCTCCCGCGCACCGGCTGAAGGCCGGTGGAGAATTAAGGGTTCGAGTGAAAAAGACCCTACCGTCCGAATCCGTTACGCCCTTGAACCCTTGGCCCCTGGAACCCTTCTTCGCTTAAAACCAACTTGTGTTATCGACTCAGGAGCAGGGCCTTTCCCCTAATCCCCGAGATAGCCCCTTCATACCACCGGCGCACAGTTGCATCAATTCAAAAAACGATTGGCGCCACCGAAAGGTTCATCGCGGCCGATTGCCATCCACGGCCGGGAGTGATATGGATTTGGGACTGGAAACGGTTGCGTTCACCGCGCAGCGGCGGACGTTCACGTACACGGATGAGCCCTTGCAAGAGGAGGTGTCGGTATGAACTATCTGAAACTGGCGGTGCTGCTTTCGGCGGCGGTTCTGCTCCTCGGGTGCGCGAGCAAGATGAACGATGTCAGGATCGGCATGACCCGGGATCAGGTGGTCGAGGCGATCGGCGCTCCGAACAGCACGAGCGAGATGGGCAACACCGCTTATCTCAACTACCAATTGTACAGCGACTGGATCTTCACCAACCGTTACTACGTCCGGTTGACCGACGGCCAGGTGGACGCCTTCGGCCGGGTGGGGGCCTTCAACCTTGGGTTTTGATGGGGAACGCGGCGGCCGGCACCGAAACCCCCATGCTGGCACGCTGAGGCCGGCTTCAAGCCGAGATCCCCGCAAAGCGCAGGACGCGCTGGACGTAGGCCCGGGTCTCCGCGTATGGCACCTGCCCCTCGTATTTTTCAACCGCCCCGGGGCCGGCATTGTAAGCGGACAGGGCGAGCCTGAGATCGCCGTCGAACCGGTCCAGCATCCGGCGCAGATAGCGCGCACCGCCGTCGATATTCTGACGGATGTCAAAGGGGTTTGAGACCCCGAGTTCCGCAGCCGTCTCCGGCATCAGCTGCATCAGCCCCTGCGCCCCGGCCGGGGAGACGGCATCGGCCCGGAACCCTGATTCCGCTCGAATCACGCTGCGGATGAGGTCGGGGGAGAGGTTGTGCGTGGCGGCTGCTTGCCGGATCGCCCGCTCGACCGCCCCACGGGGAGAGGCCTCCGGCACCGACTGCCGCCGCGAATCGGTGCTCGCGCCGCGCGCTGCCTCCGCCGGCTTCGGGCGAACGTCCATGGCCTCGCTGCGGTCTACCCGCGGCTGCAGGCGCCCGCCGGAAGGCTCAATCGGGGCTTGGGCGGCGATTTCAGCAGCCATTCCCTTTTTGCCGCCTGCCCCCGGAAGCCGGGATGCCTGCGCGGATCTCACCGGCCGGGCGAAATAATCGGCCAGGCTCAAACCGGAGGCCGGCGCAGCGGCCTTCTGTGAGGATTCCTGCACGAGGTGGCCGCGAAAGGACCCCGCCCCTTGGCCGGGATTGCCGGCCCTGCGTCTTCCGCCGGCAACCACGCGCCGGGGATCGAGGTACTCCCTGATGGTCAACGGCTGATCAACCGCCATGATATCTCCGCCGAAGGGTGATTTCCGGGGATATTTAAGCAACAATCATTCCACACCATCCGGACCATCCAGCGCAGGGGGCGTGATCGGGTTCATCTTACTGATATGTATTTTAATATTGATATGCCGGCTGACAAATCCCGGCAGGCCCGGAGGCTATGGCAGCGGCAGAGGCGGCACTTTTTGCCTGTTTCCGCCTGCGCCCGCCGGGCGCAATAGGACCTGATCCCCATGGCGGCTGATCGTATCTCCAGGCGCTGGTGTCTCGGTCTGCTAACCATCATCGGCCTGCTCACGGGCTGTGCGGGTCTGACGTCCCGCTGGCCGGTGTCCGACCCGGAGCTGCCGCCCCGCCGAGTCCTGACCGGGGTCGACTTTATCGCACAGGATGAGTACCAGTGCGGGCCGGCTGCGCTCGCCATGGGCCTTGGCTGGAGCGGGCTGGCGGTAAGCCCGCAGGAGCTCACCCCGATGGTCTACACCGCCTCCCGCCGCGGCAGCCTGCAGCCGGCCATGATCGCTGCGGCCCGCCGTTGGGGGCGCGTGGCCTATGTAATTAAGGGACCCGAGGCGCTTCTGGACGAGGTGGCGGCCGGGCACCCCGTGATCGTCCTGCAGAACCTGGGGTTCTCCTGGGCCCCGCTCTGGCACTATGCCGTCGTGATCGGCTACGACCGGCCGGCCGACGAGGTGGTGCTCCACACCGGCCTCTCGGCCGGCCGCCGCACGGACTGGGCGCTCTTCCTGAATACCTGGTCCCGCGGGGGGGAGTGGGGGTTGCTGGTCCTAAACCCGGAGGAGCTGCCGGTCACCGCCGGGGAGGGGAGCTTCCTCGAGGCCGTGATCGGACTGGAGCACGCCGGACGGTTCGACGAGGCGGCCCGGGCCTACCGCACCGCCCTTGCCCGCTGGCCGGGGAGCCTCGGCGCATTGATGGGGCTGGGCAACAGCGAGGTTGCCCGAGGGGATCTCGGGAAGGCGGCGGCCGCTTTCCGGGAGGCCGCGGCCGCCCACCCGCAGTCGGGGGCGGCCTGGAACAACCTGGCCCACGTGCTGATGAAACAGGGGCGAAAGGAAGAGGCGCTGGATGCCGCGCAGCGGGCGGTCGCCCTGGGAGGCCCCCAGTCAGCCACCTTCCGGCAGACCCTGGAGGAGATCGGGAACGCAAGCCCATGATGTGCCGGGCCGGCGGTTTTCCCCCTTACCTCAAACGGGGTAGAGCCACTCTTTGAACGCCGGTTCCTCGCCGCGCACCACCCGGCCCAGGAGCTCAGCCAAGCGCCGCTCGACCGGCCCCGGCACCGCCGGCATCTCGCGATCTTCGATGCGCCGCACCGGAATCACTTTGAAGGGGGTATTGCAGAAAAAGATCTCGTCGGCCTCGAAGAGCAGCTCCGGCCGCAGGCGCCCCTCGTGCGTGGCGATTCCGAGGAAGGCCGCGGCCGGCAGGATGGACCGCCGGGTGATGCTGTCGAGGACGGTCCCCAGGGCGGGCGTCATCAGGGTCCCGTCCTTGACGAGAAAGACCGACTCGGTGGCCCCTTCGGCGATGAACCCCTGGGTGTCGAGCAGGATGGCGTCTTCAAACCCGCGCTTCTGAACATCCAGCTTGGCGATCATGCCGTTCAGGTAGTTGGCGGCGGCCTTGGCCTCGATCGGAATCGTCTGGGGGTCGAGCTTGCGCCAGCGGGCGATCCCGGCGCTGGTTCCACGCTCGAAGGGTTCGTCGAATCCCGTCAGGTCCCGGGCGGGGTCTATAGCAAAGACGGCAAGGTCCAGAGGCTTCGCCGGCGGCTGGACATCGAGCGCGAATTGGGGATAGTACCCCACCACCTTCACGGTCCCGCACTCCAGGCGGTTCTTCCGGATCGCCTCCGTCACGGCCCGGCACAGAGCCTCCGCGTCGCAGGGCAGCTTCATGTGCAGGAGCTCGGCCGTCCTGAAGAACCGTGCGGCGTGCTCGCGCAGCCGGAAGACGGCCGAGCCGCCCGCGGCCAGCACGTAGAGGCTGATCACCTCGAAAATGGTGGAGCCGCGCGCGAAGCTGTGGCACATCATGTGGACGGTGGCGTCGCTCCAGGGAACGAATTTCCCGTTGACCCACACCCAGCGTTCTTCCAGCATTGAACCCCTCTCCTGTCGGCGGGCGACCACCGCATGTTTCCCGCACGGCGGTTGTCCCCGCAACGGGCGATAGCCGTCACGCCGGGACCATCACCACCGGGACCGTGGTACACTTCAGCACCCGCTCGGCCACACTGCCGAAATCGAAGTGCCCTTCACTGCCTTTGTTGGTCATCACCACCATGTCGATCTTCTGGCCGGCGATCACCTTGAGAATCTCCTTGGCAGGCTCCCCGACGGCGATGTGCCGGATGTAGAGCGGGCATTCGTTGAGAAACGTGTCACAGATCTCGCCCAGGCGGTTCTCCGCGGTCTGCTTCTCCCATTCCTGCATCTTCTTCAATTCCTCCGGGTCGAACTGGCCGTACGAGGCGCCGAAGGCCGGATAGTCCTTCATGACATAGAGGATGTGGATCTCCGCCCCGAACTTCTGAGTCAACTCGGTGACCAGGGGCAGCGCCTTGGCGGCGTTCTCGGAAAAATCGGTGGGCCAGAGAATTCTGCTGATCTCCATGGTGTCCTCTCCTTTTTGCGGTCGGGCGTTCGACGAAAGATTTCCGTATACCACCTTCCCCATGCGGGCGCAACCACCGCCTCCGCGGCGACGGACCCATGCAGTTGCAATCCGCTGGGATTCCGTTTAAAATGCTTTCCGGCGATCCCGGTAAGGATGAGCCGAGTTGGACCCAAGGAGGCGATGCGATGAGCGAGCACCCGAACCCAGCCTACACCGACCCCACCGAGGAGCTCAGTGTCCGCATCCCCTGCGTGCTGGCCGAGCGGGTGGCCGCCTACGCCAAGGAAACCGGTGACACGATTACCAACGTGATCATCGAGGCCCTGGATTTCTTCCTCATGCGGCAGCCCCCGCGATGAGCCCCCGCTCCGGATCAGCCGCCGCAGGCGAGAAGCAGGAACCGCACCCGGTCCCCCTCCGCCAGACGGATCTCCGCCAGACGCCCCCGCGGCATGAACCCCTCCTCGTTCCGCATCACCTGCACGCTAAAATCGAGCGCCCCCTCGCTGTTCAGGAGCACCCGGCGCGCTTCCGGTGGAAGCCCCCGCACGATCTGATCGACCAGATCGGCCAGGCTCGCGCCCTCGAGCTCGACCTCCATCCGCCGGCCGATGGCACCCGCAAGGGCCGGAAGCCCGATGGATTCGACGATGATCCTCATGCGTCCCCCCGGCCGGCACCGGCCGCCCGGCATGCTGTCACCGCCCGGCGGTGCCGAAATTTTTTGAATAGCACGTCCCTCCGGATCGGGCAATTCCGTCGGCCCGTCTGTCCGGTCGGCCCGTCGGTCCCGGCGGGCGAGGGCGCCCATGAATAGGAAGGAGCCGGCAGACCGATCGGCCCGGCAGCGCTACCAGGCTCTTTTTCATCCGCGCAGCATCGCCGTGATCGGAGCGAGCGCCAATCCGCTCAAGCCCGGCGGGCGGCTCGTCCGCAACCTGCTTCAAAACGAATACGCCGGTTCCCTGTGGGCCGTCAACCCGGGCGCGCCTGTCCCCGGCGTCAGGACCGTTGGCTCCGTCGAGGCTCTGCCCGAGTGCCCGGACCTGGCCCTGATCGCCATCCCGGCCCTGAACGTCCGGCGGGTTTTGGAAGCGCTCGGCCGCATGGGAACGCGCGCGGCGATCGTCATGAGCGCGGGGTTCGGTGAGATGAATGCCGCCGGCAGGACCGAGGAACGGCGGCTGCTTGAGATCGCCGCGGCGGCCGAAATGACCCTGGTCGGCCCGAACTGCTCCGGGTTTTTAACCACCACCTATGCCGGTAAATTCGCGGGAATTCTCACCCGGCCCCTCCCCGGGCGAATCGACCTCATCTGCGGCTCCGGGGCCATCATGGATTTCGTGGTCGAGCAGGCGACCCGGCGCGGGCTTGTCTTCAGCAGCACGGTCAATGTGGGCAACTCCATCCAGATCGGGATCGAGGATATCCTGGGCCTGTTGGATCATAATTTCGGCCCCGCGAGCGCACGCATCATCCTGCTCTACATCGAGCGCATCCGCTCGGCGGCGCGGCTACTGGAGCACGCCCGCAACCTGACGGCGAGAGGATGCATCCTCGCCGCCATCAAATCCGGCACCACCCCGGCCGGCGCCCGGGCCGCTCACAGCCACACCGGCGCCATGGCCACCCCCGAGCGCGCCGTGCAGGCACTTTTCGACAAGGCGGGCATCCTCCGGGTGGGAAGCCGGTCGGAGATGATCGATCTGGCCTGCGTGCTCGCAGCCGCCGGAGGCCCGGTCGCCGGCCGGCGGGCCTTTGTGGTGACAAGCGCCGGCGGGCCGGGGGTGATGCTGGCCGACGAGCTCTCGCGTCAGGGGTTTGTGCTGGCGCCGCCCCGCCGGCGCACCCGGGAGCGCCTGAAGGCGGTGTTGCCGCCGGAGGCCACGCGTGCCAACCCGCTCGACTGCCTGCCCTCGAAAGACGGCCCCCGAACCCGGAGGATCCTGGAGATTCTGGACGCAGAGGAGAAGCGCCGCCTGGATGTCATCCTCACCATCGACGGCGCCTCCGGGCTGGTCGATGAAGGCGGGATCTTCCAGGAAACCCTCCAGGCCTCCCGGGCCGGATCCATCCCGATCGTCCCCGTGATCAGCTCCGCCACGACCAGCGCCGCCAAGCTCGACGCTTTCCGGGCCGCAGGCGGGGTCCATCTAACGGACGAGGTGGCGGCCGGCCGGGCGCTGGGGCGGGTCCTCCACCGGCCCCGCCTTTATCCGCCGGCAGGGCGGATGGCTCGCTTCGACACCGCCGCCGTCGGTCGGGCCGTGTCCGGGCGGTCGGATACGCTGGGCCCCGCCGCACTCGCGGCGGTGCTCGCCGCGGCCGGCTTCCGCCTGCCGCCGCAGGACGTCGTTCGAACCCGCGCCGCTCTGACGCGCGCCTGCACCCGGATCGGATTTCCGCTTGCCATGAAGGTCATGGGCTTTCTGCACAAGACCGATGTCGGCGGGGTCCGCGTGGGGATCTCCGGTCACCGGGCGGCCGCACTGGCCTGGAGCGAGCTCTCAGCGATTCCGGGGGCGGACGGGGTGTTGATCCAGAGGATGGTCGCGGGGCCCGAGGTGATCCTCGGGGCCGTGCACGAGGCGGGGTTCGGGCACGTGGTGATGGCCGGTCTCGGCGGGATCTACGCCGAGGCGCTCGATGCGGCGGTTTTCGCCCTGGCGCCGCTCTCGGCCCCGGAGGCGCTGGATCGTCTCCGGCGGCTGCGCGGCCGGGCCCTCATCGAAGGCGCGCGCGGGGAGAAGGGCATGTCGCTTGCGGCACTGGCGGGGCTTATGGCCAGATTAAGCCTCCTCACCCAGACTCTCCCTTCCATCGCTGAAATCGACCTCAACCCGGTCAAGGGCAGCGGGGATGCCCTTTACGTGGTCGACGCCCGCATGATCCTGCGCCCCGAAGGAAAGGCCGCCCCCCGCCTCCGTCAGGCGCCGAACTTGCCCATGCGCCCGGCATAGGCCAGGGCCATCGGCATCAGGTCCACGGCCGGGAACTGGCCGAGCACCCCCTTGAGGCACTCGCTCTCGCCGAAGCCCGCCACCGCGTTGCGGCGGCTGCGGCCGGGGGCGTAAATCAGCGTCGGCACGGGGTGCCATGAGTGGGCCTTCCAGACCGCGGGAGTGCTGTGATCGCCGGTCACGATGAGCACATCGGGCTTCAGTGCGAGGATTTGCGGAATGACCGCGTCCACCTTTTCGATCTCGGCGGCCTTGGCCTCGAAGTTTCCGTCCTCGCCGCGGCTGTCGGTGTATTTGTAATGCACGAAGAAGAAATCGTAAGTGGTCCAGTTCTTCCGGAGCGCCTCCAGCTGGTCCTCGAGGTGGCGCAGCCCCGGCAGCACGGTCATCCCCACCAGCATGGCGAGCCCCTTGTACATTGGGTATACGGCCAAGGCCTGGGCCTTAAGCTTGTAGACCTCGGAGAAGCGCGGCAGCCCCGGCTCCGTGGCCCAACCCCGCAAAGTGACCATGTTGGCCGGCTGCTCCGCCTTCAGGATCCCGCGGGCGGCGGCGATCCAGCGGTTGGCGAGCTCCGCCGCGGGCCGGGCCTCCTCGGTCTGGGCCGCGACCGGCAGCGGCGGCACCCCGGTTTTCTGCGGATCGGTCTCGTTCAGCCGGGCGGAGAGCTTCGGCCCCCGGAAGATGAGGGCGAAGCGGTAGTCCTGGACCGGCTCGACGAAGATCTCAACCCCGGGCAGCCGAATGGCCCGAAGCTTTTCCACCAGCTCGGCGCATTTTTCGGTGGGGATCCGCCCGGCGCGGCGGTCGGTGATGCGCATCTCCGCGTCGACCGTACAAAAGTTGCCGCGCGCGGCCAGGTCCGCGGGCGTCAGGGCAAACCCGATCCCGAGCGCCTCCAAAACCCCGCGGCCGATGAGGAACCGCACCGGGTCGTAGCCGAAGAGCGCCATGTGCCCGGGGCCGGACCCCGGGGTCAAGCCGTTTCCGATCGGCACCGAGAGGCCGAGCATGCTCTCGGCCGCCAGGCGGTCGAGGTGCGGGGTACGGGCGAACTCGAGCTCGGTCGGCCCCCCGGGCTCGCGCGGCAGCCCGCCCAGCCCGTCCAGCACCAGCATCACGATCCGGGTATCACCCTCCAGGGACAATTCCCGCAGCAGGTTCAGATCCGCCATGTCGCCTCCTCCCGCAAACGATGACAATCATTAACCGCAACCGGAGCGAGCTTTATTCGTGCCCATCCAGAAATGGTGGATTACGGTTCAGGACAAGGCCGCAGCGATTTCGCAACCGCAGGCGGTGTGTGACACCGTCGAGGATTGCGAAGAGCGAGAACGCAGGCCCGGGCCGTAAGACGCCGTTTATGGATG
>JBFYWT010000117.1:0-10259 GCA_041310895.1 Desulfobacteraceae bacterium
GGGCTGGATGATCTTGGAGCTGCCCGAGTAGCCCGGAATGTGGTGCGGCACGATGGCGCCCAGGCCGATGACGACATCCGCCTCCACCACGGCGCGGTTCACCTGGAGCGGGGTCCCGGCGGCCGAGCGCCCCAGGTCGACCAGGTTTTCGGGCTCCCGCCACTCGTGATTGAAGATGCGGATGCGCTGCGCGGATTCGGGCCCCGCCTTGGCCGTCAGCTCCTCGGCGGTCATATACCGGTGGGTGCCGAGGGCCATGATGCAGGTAATCCGGCGGTCGGGCACCCCGGCCGCGTTCAGCCGGTCGAGCAGCGGCGGGAGCATGCGGTCGGTTGGGGTCAGCCGGGTGTTGTCGTCGCTCACGATCAGGACGCGGTCGTCCGGCTTCACCCAGTCTGCGAGCGGCGGCTGGCCGATGGGCTGATCCAGGGCGGCGGCGATGGCCGCATCCAGATCCGCAATCGGCGTCGAGCGGTGCGGGGAGATCACCTGGGCCAGGTTCTCCTCCGGCACCTCGAAGCGGAGCGGTTTGCCGTCAAAGGGAATCGCGAGGGCGGTCATGTTCGGTCTCGTTCAGCGGCCGGCGGACGATCGCATGCCCCCGCTGACACCGCTTATCAATCGTCTCGAAATTGAATTGACGTGGACACCAACTAACGAATACGGCCCTCGGAGTCAATAGCGCCTGGGGGCGTTCAGAGCCGCTGCATGGGGGGCCGGACGCCATTATGCAAAGCGGCCTGCATTGACCTCGGCGGCGCCGGTGAGCTATTATTTCACCCGGCATAGGGGAGGCAAATGAAGCAACATCTCGAAAATCTGCGATCGGACCACCTGGCCGGGCGGCGCGGGGGGGAGTATGCCGTCTGCTCGGCCCATCCCGAGGTGATTGCGGCGGCAATGGAGCTGGCGGCCGAAAACGGCCGGCCGCTTCTTGTCGAGGCCACCGCCAACCAGGTCAACCAATTCGGCGGCTACACCGGGATGACACCCGCAATCTTCGTTGCCTATATTGACAGCATCGCCGCCGGGCTCGGTTTTCCCCGCACAAGCCTCTTCCTGGGAGCCGACCACCTGGGCCCCTATGTCTGGCGGTCGGAACCGGCCGCGGCGGCCATGGCCAAGGCGGCCGAGCTCGCCCGCCTCTGCGTGGCGGCAGGCTTCGGCAAGATTCACCTGGACACCGGTTTCGGCTGCAGCGACGACCCGGAAAAACGCCTGCCCCCGGAGTCGGCCGCCGAACGCGCCGCGCTCCTGTGCCGGGCGTGCGAGGAGGCCGCCGGCCGCCTCCCGCCCAGCGCCTCCCGGCCGCTTTATGTGATCGGCGCCGAGGTCCCGCTGCCCGGCGGCGCACTCGCGGACCTGCGGCAGATAGAGGTCACCCGGCCCGCGGAGGTGGAAACCTTCGTGCACACGGCCCGCGCCCGTTTCCGGGCCGCCGGGATCGAATCTGCCTGGGAGCGGGTGCTCGCGGTGATCGTCCAGCCCGGGGTCGAGTTCGGCGAGAGGGGGGTGGCCCGCTACGAGCCGGCCCGCGCGCACGCCCTCTCCGCCTTCCACGCCAAGCTCCCCGGGATCATGACCTACGAGATCCACTCCACCGATTACCAGGCCCCTAACGCCCTGGCGCGCATGGTCGCGGACCATTTCGTGCTGCTCAAGGCCGGCCCCTGCCTGACGAACGCCTTCCGCGAAGCGGTCTTCACCTTGGAGGCGATCGAAACCGAATGGCTGAAGTCCCGGCGGGGGGCGGTCCCCTCCGATCTCAGCCGCGTGATGGAGCAGCTGATGCTGGCGCACCCGGCCCACTGGCAGTCCCACTACCGCGGCAGCGAAGCGGAGTGCCGCCGCATGCGACGCTCAAGCCGGCTCGACCGGATCCGCTGCTACTGGGCGTTTCCGGAGGCCCGGGAAGCACTCGCCCGGCTCTACCGGAACCTGCCGCCCGCGCTCCCCGCCGAGCTCGTTCGGCAGCACGCCCCACCGGCGGCCGCCCTCTTCCCGTCAGCGAATGAAGCCCTCAGCCCCACCGCCCTGGTGCGCCGATGGGTCCGCGCGGCTCTCGCCCCCTACGCCGCCGCCTGCCGCTGACTTGGTTTGCCTCGCCGTCCAAAAATTAATGCCAGATCGTCGCCCTTGAATTGCCAATTCCAACCGCCGGTGATACACAAAAGGCGTTCAGCTTCGTAATGGTTGCAGATTGCCTTTTCGGGAGGAGCTTCCATGCGCAAACAAAACCCCGCCATTAAAATTTCCTCGCTGGACCTGGAGCGGCTGGAGTCCCTCCTCGGCTCGCTCCCGGCCGACAGTTTCCCGGAGGCGGATCTTCTTGAGGCGGAGCTCGACCGGGCCGAGGTGCTGGCACCCCAGGAGATGCCGGCCGACGTGGTCACCATGAACTCCAGGGTGCGTTTTGCCATGGAGCCCTCCGGCAAGGAGTACGAGCTGACCCTCGTCTACCCCAAGGACTTCGATGGGTCGGCGGGCAAGATCTCCATCCTTGCCCCGGTCGGCAGCGCCCTCCTGGGGTTGTCGATCGGCCAGGAGATCGAGTGGCCGGCGCCGGGAGGCGGGATGATCCGGGTCAGAATCATCGATATTCTTTACCAGCCGGAGCGATCCGGGGATTATCACCGCTGAGGGGCGCGCGGTGGTCGACGGCATAACACTTGACACCTAAACACGAAATTCCTTATTAGTGCCCATCCATAAACGGGGTTTTACGGCCCATATCGGCGTTCTTGCTCTTCGCAATCCTCGACGTGGTCGCTGGCTGCGCCTGCGGTTGTAAAATCGCTGCGGCCTTGAGCTGAACCGTAACCCACCATTTCCGGATGGGCACATGGTAATCGTCTCGAAATTGAATTGACATGGTTCATAAAATCTCCCCTTGCCCCTCTTTGTTGAAGAGGGGTTTCCCCTCCCTTTGAAAAAGGGAGGCCGGGAGGGATTTGGGGAGCCATGAACTCCACCAACGAAAGGATTGAATGCGATGAAACGAATCACGAGTTGTCTGTTGATGGTGTGTATCCTGCTCCTGATCGCGGGCTCGGCCTGGGCCGCGATCGTCATCAAGGTGGCCAACGCCGGCCCGGATGTGCCGGGCAACCGCACCGTGAAGGCGGTCGAGATCTTCAAGCACCTCGTGGAGACCCAGACCAACGGGGCCATCGAGGTCAAGGCCTTCCACGCCTCCAAGCTCGGCAACGAGCGCGAGGCCCTGGAAGGGGTGCGGATGGGCACGATCGAAATGGCCACCCTCTCGAGCGGCCCGGTGCCGGGCTTCTTCGACCCGGCGGTGGTCTTCGACATCCCCTACCTCTTCTCAAGCGCCCCCGCCGCCTGGAAGGTCTTCGACGGCGAGTTCGGCAAGAAGTTCGGGGAGGCCTTCCTGCAGAAGACCGGGGTCCGCATCCTGGCCATCTCCGAGAACGGCTACCGCCACTTCACCAACAACACCCGTCCGGTGAAGACCCCGGCCGACATGAAGGGGCTCAAGGTGCGCACCATGGAGAACCCGGCGCACATCGAGATGGTCAAGGCCATGGGGGCCGACCCCACGCCGATCGCCTTCGGTGAGCTCTATATGGCCCTGCAGCAGAAGGTGGTCGACGGCATGGAGTGCCCGGTCGTGCTCATCCACGACATGAAGTTCTACGAAGTCCAGAAGCACATGAGCCTGGACGGCCATCTTTACAATCCCATTTTCGTCTTCATAAACGACAATTTCTTCAAGACCAAGCTGAACGACGCGCAGCGCAAGATCGTGGCCGACGCGGCCGTGGTGCTGGCCCACACCCATAACGGGTTCTCCCAGGAGGCCAACATCCAGGGGATCGAAAAACTGAAGGACCAGGGAATGGTGATCTACCAGCCCACGGGCGAGGAGCTCGGCCAGTTCCGGCAGGTCGCCCAGCCGGCCGGCCTCGGGTTCGTGCGCAAGAAGGCCGGGGACGAGTGGACCGACCAGGTTCTGAAGGCCGCCGCCGGGGCGGAAAAGGAAGTGGGCGCCCAGGCGGACAAGATCATTCAGGACATGATCCGCTACGCCAACGCGGAATACGCCAAGATCAAGAAGTAGGTTCACCCTGCTCCCCGGGTGCCCGACCCGGGGAGCAGGAACCTGCCCCGGGCCGGCCCGGCCGGACTATCCCGCGGGAACACACAGCCCGAAGCGACCATCGGCGGCACCACGCCGATCAGGAACCGACTCGATGAAACATGCCGCCGCTGCGATCGATGGACTGGCCGATCTTCTGAGCCGGGGGGCCTGCTGGCTCCTGGTGGGAATAGGTGTGATCATGTCCGTGGTCGTTTTGATGCAGGTCTTCTTCCGGTTCGTCATCTACATGCCCTTCCCCTGGTCGGAGGAGATCGCGCGCTACCTCATGATCTGGATGGGCATGCTGGGCTCTTTCGTCGCCCTGCGAAAAGGCCGCCACATCGGGGTGACCTTCCTCGTCGAGCAGCTGCCCAAAGGCCTCAACCGCGTGCTCACCCCGTTGATTCAGCTCGCCCTCATCGCCTTTTTAGCCGTCATCGCCGCGCAGGGGTGGAAGCTGGCGCTCTCCAATGCCGAGCAGAAATCCCCGGCCATGATGATCCCCATGATCTACCCCTACCTGGCCATCCCGGTGGGGACAGCGCTCATGATCCTGGAGCTCGCCGCAGGCCTGTTCAAGCAGCCCGTTGCGCCGGACACCCGGGGGATAGCCGCTGATACGCCGGGTCGCCCAAAGGAGCGGTCATGATCCTTCTCATGGTCGCAACCTTTCTGGTCACCCTGGCTCTGGGGGTTCCGGTGGCCTTCTGCCTGGGGATCACCGCCCTGGTGTCGCTGGTGGCGGCCGATGTGCCGCTCAGCCTGAAGGCCCAGCGCATGTTCACCGGTATCGACTCCTTCCCCCTGATGGCCGTGCCCTTCTTCGTCCTCGCCGGGGAGCTCATGAACCGCGGCGGGACCACGCGGCGGCTGATCGATTTCGCGAACGTCCTCGTGGGGCGCATCCGCGGCGGGCTCGCCCACACCAATATCGTGGCCTCGATGTTTTTGGGCGGAATCTCCGGCTCGGCGGTGGCCGACGCCTCGGCCATCGGCACGGTGATGGTGCCGGGAATGGTCCAGTCCGGCTACGACAAGGGCTTTGCCGCAGCCGTGACCGCCGCCGCCAGTACGATGGGGCCCATCATCCCCCCTTCCATTTTCATGGTCATCATGGGGGTCACCACCGGGCTCTCCATCGGAGCCCTCTTCGCCGCCGGGATCATCCCCGGGCTGCTCATCGGGTTCTCCATGATGGGGCTCTCCTACTACCTGGCGATCCGGCGCAACTACCCCCGGGTGGAGGAGCCTTTCACGCTGGCCCATTTCCGGCAAAGCGCCAAGTCGGCCGGGCCGGCCCTCGTCGCGCCTCTGATCATCCTGGGCGGGATCCTGGGGGGGATTTTCACGCCCACCGAAGCGGCGGCCGTGGCCGTGCTCTATGCCTTCTTTCTCGGCACGGTGGTCTACCATGAGCTCGACCGGCGCAGGATCAAGGCGGTCTTCGTCGACAGCGCCACGATCACCGCGGTGCTGCTCCTGATCATCGCCATGGCCAACATCTTCGCCTGGGTGCTGACCGCCGAACAGATCCCCAACCGCATCGCCGCCGGCCTGCTCGCGCTCACCACCAACCCCTATCTGATCCTCCTGCTCATCAACATTTTTCTGATCTTCGTCGGCATGTTCCTCGAGGGGGGGGCCGCCATCATCATCCTCGCCCCGACGCTCCTGGCCGTGGCCCAGAGTGTGGGCATCCATCCCCTGCACTTCGGCTTCGTCATGGTGTTCAACATCGTCGTGGGGCTGCTCACACCGCCGTTGGGGGTTTGCCTGTTCGTGGTGTGCGGGGTCACCGGTCTGCCCCTTTCGACGGTCACCCGGGCGGTGATGCCCTTTCTCGCACTGGAATTGGGATTGCTCATCCTGGTCACCTATGCCCCGTGGATCGTCCTCGTCATCCCCCGGCTTCTCGGCTACGTCTAGCGTTTCGCAAGAGAAAAAAAATGACCCTGACCCCTGAAGAATTGAACCGCGTGATCGCACTGCGCCGTACGCTGCACCAGGAGCCCGAGCTTTCGGGGAACGAAAGCGCCACCGCCCGGAGGGTGATTGACTTTCTCTCCGCCTGCCGGCCCGCGGAGCTCATCCCGGGGCTTGGCGGAGAGGGGCTTGCCGCGGTGTTCACGGGCGGGCAGCCGGGCCCGACCGTAGCCTTCCGCGCGGAGCTCGACGCCGTGCCGGTCGCCGAAACCAGCCGCGCGGGGCGCGGCTCCCGGACCGCCGGCCGCTCCCACGCCTGCGGCCATGACGGGCATGCGGCCATCGTGGCCGGGTTGGGCCTGGCGCTGGCCCACCGCCCGCCGCAACGGGGCCGCGTGGTGCTTCTCTTCCAGCCCGCCGAGGAGACGGGCGAGGGAGCGGCACGAATCGTCGCAGACACGAAATTCGGCCGCATCGCCCCGGACTGGATCTTCGCCCTGCACAATCTTCCCGGCCACCCGCGGGGCCAGGTCATCGTGCGCCCAGGGGTGTTCGCCTGCGCATCGACCGGTTTAGTGATCCGGCTCACCGGAGCCACCTCCCATGCCGCCCACCCCGAGCAGGCCCGCTGCCCGGCTCTCGCCATGGCCGCAATCATCCAAGATCTCATCGCCCTGCCCCGCCGGTTCGACTTCTTCAGCCTGGTGACCGTGGTCCATGCCCGCCTGGGGGAGGTGGCCTTCGGCACCACGCCCGGGCACGCCGAGATCATGGCCACCCTGCGGGCCGCCGGGGACGACCGCATGCAGGCGCTCCTCGCCGCGGCCCGGGAGCTCGCCGCAGCGCACGCTGCACCGGAGGGGCTCGCGCTCGCGATCGACACCCGCGACCCCTTCGCGGCCCTGGTCAACGACCCCCAGGCCGTGGAGCTCATCCGCGCCGCGGCCCGGGAGGCCGGCAGCGAAATCCAGGAGGCCGCCGAGCCCTTCCGCTGGTCGGATGATTTCGGCCGCTTCACCGCCGTCGTCAAAGGGGCGATGTTCGGCCTGGGGGCCGGCCGGGCACACGACCCCCTGCACAGCCCTACGTATGATTTTCCGGAGGATTTGATCGACCGTGGGGTGGGATTGTTCGAGGGCGTTCTACGGAGGATTTCTTCGTCGGCAGATGCGTAAATAAATTCGATTCAGCGGTTTTGAGAAAATTCTGCGATACTTACGACGACGAGAGGACCGTCCAGTCCGAGGCGATGAAGCGCGTCTCCTTCAGCGTGCCCTCGGCTTCGATCTCCCGCCCCTCCAGCCCGGCCAGGGTCTCGTCCCAGAAAGGGTTGCCGCCCTTGCGCTGGAGCTTGAGCTCCCCTTGGGCGGTGACCAGGACCAGCCCCTCGTGCGCGCTCTTGCTACCGGCGTACAATTGTTTGCGAACGACTCGCCCGCGCAGCTTCATGTCGGTTTCCGCCTCCCACCGTCAGGACACTCCTCCGGCCGCCGCCGGCCCGCTTCCGCCGGGCGGCGACCGGTCATCTTCGTTCAGCGGCTGTGCAGCCGGCGCAGGTGAATCAACTCCCCGTTTTGGACCGTGGCCACGATGGCCACCACCCGTCCCGGAGCGTCCGGGGCCGTAGCCTTCGTTCCGACGATCATGTAAAGCTGCCGTCCTGCGCGCACCGGAGCGAAGCGCTGCATCGCCCGGGAGGACGCCTCCGCCCGGTAGGTCACATCGAACGAACGGAAGTCGAAGGCCTCGATGCCGGACTCCGCCGCGGCCGCCTCCAGGATTTTCGCCACCTCCGGCGGCACCGGCGCATCGGAGCTCTTGAGCTTCCCTAAACTCCGCCCGAGATTGGTGCCGGTCCGGGCGGCCCGCTCGCGGCGCAGACTGCGCGTGCCCTTCACGTTTTGACCCTCGCGGAAGGCCTGCCGGAAGGCTTTGACCTTGGAAAGTGCGTGGGAGGTCGAACCGACGGCATGGACGGAGGGGTCCCCCAGAAGATGAAATTGGACCATGGTCTTGAGGTCGGTCGGGTCGAGATGGGTGTAGGCCTGGGCGAACCGATGGCGGGCTTTCAGGGCCGCCTCCCCCAGCGAGACGCCGTCGAGCACCTCGTCGATGAAGTACTGGCAGATGAGGTCGGCCTGCCCGTTGCCCTCGCTCGGGCCGTAGGCGATCGTCGAGCTGCCGAAAAACCCGTAGGCCCCGTCGCGCAGATAGGTGCTGCAGATCCCCGGCTCGTTGTCGGCGTCGGCCGGGTCATAGAGCTGGGCCCCGTAACAGCACTCGACCGCGATCACGGTCCCGTTCATTATTTTTTTCACAAGCTTCTTCGCCGTGTGCGCGATGGGATAGCTCCTGCCGCGCTGCCCGTAGAAATTGGGGTCGTCCGGGCTCCCGTGGCAATTGATGAAATGGATCCTCCGGCCGAGCTCAGCCGGGGTCCATTGGGGTCCCTTGGGGGGCGAGGTGGCCATGGCCGTGCTGTTGCCGAAGATCCGCGTCAGGCTGAGGGCCGTGGAGCCCTGCCACACCTCGGCGCTCACGCTGAAATACTTCTGGTAATCGGAGCGCGGCCGGGCCTTGTGGCGCGCGGCCGTCCCCAGGAGCGAGACGAGGTAGGCCGGATCCCGCGATCCGACCAGGTCCGGCAGCCGCCCTACGACCCGGGTCGGCCCGTCGAAGTCCGCCGGTCGTTTGCTGTAGGGGGCCTCGCAGGCATAGGGGATGTCGCTGGGGACGAGCTTGTCATCGTCTCCCTGCGGGCTGTAGACCGGGTTCTTCAGGTCCTGGTGCGGGACGATGTCCGGCGCCCCGAGAAGCATGACGTAGGCCGGGGCGTAGGCGTCGAAGAGCGCATCGACGGCCATCTTGACCGCCCGCTGATCGCCCGCCTCCGCCACTGCACCGGCCTTGACCGCCCCCATGTCGGCGGCCGCATCGATGGCCACCAGCCGTGTGTTCAATCCCCGCTTCGCATCGGCGGCGATCAGGCGGCCGATCGCCCGTTCGATCCGGCCGACCCCGGCCTGGTACTTTTGTTTCAACGCCCCCATGTTCGTGATGATGACTTTGTCGGGTTTCATGCTCCCTCCGTTACCGGCGCCCTCGAAGCGTCAGACTGGATAAGCTTTCTGAAACTTCCGCCCAGGTCAACTTGCAAAGGTCTGCCGGACTGATCTCGTCGACCTCCGGATCAAGCTTTCGTGCACATTCAGCGCTGAAGCACCCGGCCAATAACGGAATGGCATCCGGGCGGTTTCACGGCGGGGGCGAGGGCAGGCGTGATCACACTCAATGGCGAATGAAGGTCCCGACGAAACCGACCATAGAGGCCCGTCTTGGCAGTGATCCGACAACTGATGCCAAAATGGGGGAAACTTGGCTGCCCCCTCCCCTTTGAATGCGGGAGGGGGGGTGGGTACCGCGCGCTGCGCACGCGTGTACACGCGCACCGTTTGAGGCACGAACGTGCGCTTGTCATTTCGGGTTATGGCCGAAGCTCCACGCCAGCCGCTTTGCAGGTGGCCTTGGGCTCGAGGCGAGCAGCTTTCCTAAAAATGGAAGCCGATCCCCATCGTTCCGACGAAGTATTCGAGTTCGTCCAGATCGCCGGTGCCCCAAACGTATTTACCGTCAACCCCGATGCTGACACTGGGGGTGATGAAAAAGTCGAGCCCGCCGCCGAGATTCCATCCAAAATCCTCTTCGTCCTCATTTTCGAGCTCGGTGCTCACGAAACCGCCGCCGAACCGAAAATACGGGACGAACCTTGCATCGAAAAGGGGACACATGAGCTTGCCGTCGATCATCAAGGTCCAGATGTCCAGATCGTATGTACCGGAACCGGTTTTGACGTCAAAGCTGTCATACCAGTTGAAATTGGCCTCCGCAGAGAAAAATTTGACGAATCGGTAGCCAGCGTAAAGATTGACTCCATACGCATTGTCAATCTTTACATCGCCCCCGCCGCCGGGCAGGCTGTCCGTGTCGAAATCACTTTCGAAATTCTCCCACACATAGCTTGCCCCGGCACCGATATAGGCACCCGTATCCTTCATTTGCGCCTGCACGCCGGAGTGGAAGCAGAAAATGCAAACCAAAACGACAACCCCTGCAACCTGGGTTCGACAGTCATAGGCACATTTGGCCGTCTTTTCATTTATAAGTTGCTGAATCCATTCACACCGACCCCGGATTTTTGGCGAAGTGCATAGGCACACGATTTATCATTTTATGC
>JBFYWT010000135.1:0-4334 GCA_041310895.1 Desulfobacteraceae bacterium
CCGCCGCCCGCAGCCGCTCGATGCGCTCCGGTCCCTGCCCCCAGTCGGCGAGGCCGTTGCGCCACGCTCCGGCCTGCTTTTCCGCAAACTGCTGCCGGCTGAGGCCGGCTCCGGTTGCCTCACGGTCGTCCACCCAGGGCAGGAACTCCGCGGCCGAGAGCCCCGGGAAGGTGAGCATCAGGTTGGGCAGATCCCCCTTGGGGTCGATGGCGATGACCGGGATTTGGTCGATCAGGGCCTCCTCGATCAATCCCAGGGCGAGACCGGTCTTGCCGCTGCCCGTCATGCCGATGATCACGGCATGGGTGGTCAAGTCCTTGGAATCGTAGAGCACAAGCTCGTCCGTGAGCCGGCCGGAATCCATGTCGAATCTCCGGCCCAGGTAAAACACCCCCAGCTTTTCATAGGCGATCATGGATGGCCCCCTCTTGGGTATAGAGTTGAAGGTCACTGCCTCGAACCATTGCCCCCCACCGCCGCCGGATGTCGCCGGTGAGTCTTCATCTTGGCGGAGTCATAATGCGTTGCGGCCGCGGAAGTCAATGTCGGCTTGCGTCTGTTCGCGATCCCCTGTATGGTAGGCGACTCGATCTGACGGCAACCTGGCGGAACTGCGCATGGAATTCGATCTGAACCGTTTTCGGCCGGCGGCGGAGCAGCCGATCGATCTGGAGGGTCCGGCCGCCCTGATCGCCCGCACGCAGCGGCCGGGCGGTGAGATCCCCTGGAGCACGCACCAGAAAACCGACCCCTGGGACCACGTGGAAGCCGCCATGGGGCTAGCCACCGCCGGTTTTCTGAGCGCGGCGCGCCGGGCCTATGAATGGCTGGCGGGCGAGCAGCTCGCCGACGGAAGCTGGTACAGCGCCTACCGTGAGGGAGTGGCCCAGGACCGGACCCGCGACGCCAACATGTCGGCCTATGTCGCCGTCGGGGTCTACCACTACTTCCTGCTCACGGCCGATCGGGGTTTTGTGAGCCGGATGTGGCCGACGGTGAGCCGCGCCATCGACTTCGCGCTGGGCCTGCAGGCGCCCACCGGGGAGATCCACTGGGCCATCAGCCCCGCCGGTGAGGTCGACCGGATGGCACTTCTGACCGGATCGAGCTCGATATTCATGAGCGTCAAATGCGCCCTCGCCCTCTCCGGGATTGCCGGGCACACGCGCCCCTCCTGGCAGGCGGCGCTGCAACGGCTCGGGGCCGCCATCCGCACCAAACCGCATCTCTTCAACATGACCAAGTCACGCTTCTCGATGGACTGGTTCTATCCCGTTCTTTCGGGAGCGGTCACCGGCGCGGAGGCTCAGCGCCGGATCGAGCGCGGCTGGAAAAAATTCGTGGTGGAGGGCCTCGGCGTGCGCTGCGTGTCGGACCAGCCCTGGATCGCCATCGCGGAGACGACCGAGCTGGCCCTGGCCTTGGCCGGCATGGGCAGCCTCGACCAGGCCCGGGTGGTCTTCGGCTGGATCAACGAGCGGCGTTTCGAGGACGGCTCCTTCTGGGCCGGGTTCACCTTCCCGGAGATGACCATCTGGCCGGAGGAGCGCATCTCCTGGACTAACGCCGGCGCCCTCATCGCCGCGGATGCCCTCTTCGGCCTCACCCCGGCCGCCGGACTCTTCAGCCACCGCTTCTGGCATTCGCTGGAGTGAGCCGGTTGAACCCGGCAAAGAGCACCCCGGCCCCGAGGGCAATGGCGGCGCTCACCCGGAACATCCCCGCCGCGCCGATGGTCTCGTAAAAATACCCGTTCACGAAAAACCCTACCATCAGACCCAGGCCGTAGGTCAGGGCGTTGTTCACGGCCTGGCCGACGGTCTTGGCGCCGGCGGGGGCCAGGCGGTCCATGTACAGGATGCTGGCCATGTGGAAGGCGCCGTAGGTCAGCGCGTGCAGGAGCTGCGCGCCCAGGATCCACCCGGCCGAGACTGCCGCCGCCATGATCCCCCAGCGCAGGACGGCCGCGGCGAAGGCGATCACCAGGGTGGCCTCCAGCGACAGGCGCTGGAAAAGGCGCTTGGAACAGAGCATGACCCCGATTTCGGCGCCCGAGGCGAGCGCCCAGCTCGCGCCGATGAAGGTCGCCGAATATCCCAGCTGCTCCAGGTGGATCGAAAAAAAACCATAGTAGGTGCCGTGGCTCACGAGCATCAGGAAGGCGCACAGAATGAAGACGAGCGGCTGCCGTGCGAGGAGCGCCCGCGCCTCCCGACCGAAGGCGAGGGAGGTCTGGACGCGGGCGTGCGGCACACTGAACGCAACGATCGCGTGCACCAGCGATACGGCCAGGATGGCGGGGATGATGATGCGGACCGATGTCGCATCCACGATCCGGCCGACACCCAGCACCACGGCGATGAAGCTGAACGAGCCCCAGGCGCGAACCCGTCCGTAGCTGCTTTTCTCGCGGCCGAGCATGTCCATGCTGAAGGCTTCCAGGAAGGAGATGATCGGGGCGTAGAAAACGCCGTAGGCCGCCGTGATCACGGCCATCGCGACGAAATCGTCCGTGAGCAGAAAAGCGGCCCAGATGCAGGCGCTGGCGATGTGGCAGAGGATATAGATCGGACGCCGGCGGCTGGTGCGGTCAGCGGCGATTCCCCACAAGAGCGGGAACACTACCAGGGTGACGGCGCGCAGCGCCGAGAGCACACCGATCTCCATGCCCGAGAACCCCAGATGGTAGCAGTACAGATTGAAGTAGGGCAGGTAGAGACCCATCACCCCGAAAAAAAGGAAGTACTGGGAGGCGATGGCGGCTGAATCGCGCGAGGGGGCTGCCGTCATGGGTTCCATCCGCTCATCATACGGCATGTCGGCCGGGTTTACAAAATTCGGCCGAGATGCTACTTTCTATTCGATGCATGCGTTTCGGCGTTATCCTGAAAAAGCAGACGGGATCGAGGATCGCCACCGCCAGGGGGGCGGTTGGAGGGCGCGGAGCGGCGGCTGGGCGGTTGCGGCGATGGCGCTCCTCATCCTCGTCGGTGGCTGTACGGCGCGGCCGTCGCCGCCCGGCGCCACGCTGCCGGAATACCGGCCGGGCCCTCGGGGCGAAGGCCCCCCGCCGGAGACCGCCCCGGGACAGCCGAAGCCCTACAAGGCCCTGGGCCGCTGGTATCAGCCCATCCCGGATGCGAGCGGGTTCCGCCAGCAGGGCGTCGCCTCCTGGTACGGGACCGACTTTCACGGCAAGCCCACCTCGAGCGGTGAAATCTACGACATGCACGCCATGACCGCCGCCCACAAGACCCTCCCCCTGGGGACTCTCGTCCGCGTGCGGCATCTGGGCAACCAGCGTGCGATCGAGGTGCGCATCAACGACCGCGGCCCGTTTGTCGGCGACCGGATCATCGATCTGTCCTTCGAGGCGGCCCGGCAGCTCGACGTGGTGCGGCCGGGGACGGCGCCGGTCGAGGTGGTGGCGCTGGGAACCCTTCCCGGCACCCCAGTGGACCTCTACTCCGGGAATTTCACTTTTCAGGTGGGTTCCTTCTCGAGTCGGGTGAATGCCGAACGATTGCAGGCGGATTTGAGCCTGCGCTTCGGCAACGCCCACATCGTCGAGTTCGAGCACAAGGGCCGGGTGTTCTACCGGCTGCGGGTCGGCAAGGCCTCATCGCTTGACGAGGCGATCGCCTATGAAGCCCAACTCCGCCAAAGCGGCTTCACGGACGCGTTCGTGGTGGCGGAATAGACTTCGAGGCGGGCTCCCGCATGCTGCACCGGGTTGTTTTTTTGGACCGTGACGGCGTGATCAACCGCGATTCGCCGGACTACATCACCAGCGTAGCGGCGTTCGAGTTCCTGCCGGGCAGCTGCGAGGCGCTCGGCCGGCTGGCTGCAAACGGTTTCAGTGTCGTGGTCGTGACGAACCAGTCCGCTCTTGGCCGCGGAAGGTTGACGGCGGACGGACTCGCGGCGATCCATACACGGTTGGTGACCGGGGTGCGGGAGCATGGCGGCCGCATCCACGACATCCTGGTCTGTCCCCACCGGCCCGATGAGGACTGCGCCTGTCGCAAACCCCGCCCCGGCCTTATTTTGGAGGCCCGGCGCCGCCATGCCGTCGATCTGGCCGCGGCGGTGATGGTGGGGGACAGCGTAAGCGACGTCGAATGCGGACGGAATGCCGGGGTCGGGTCGGTGGTGCTGGTGCGGACCGGAAACGGCCGTCAGGCCGAGGCCGAGCTTGGCCGCCGCGGCCTGACGCCGGATTTCATTGCGGAGGACCTGCCGGAGGCCGTGGACTGGATTCTCCGCCGGACCACTGCTTGACAGCGCCGTTTTTCGACGAACGCATTTGGGAGCGTCGACAGGATGGGTCCACC
>JBFYWT010000138.1:0-8620 GCA_041310895.1 Desulfobacteraceae bacterium
TGGCCCTGGGCGAGCCGCCCACCACCAAGGGCTACACCCCATCGGTCTTCACCCTGCTGCCGCGGCTCCTGGAGCGCGCCGGGACCGGCGCCGGCCGCGGGTCGATCACCGGGCTCTACACCGTGCTGGTGGAGGGGGACGACACCAATGAGCCCATCGCCGACGCAGCTCGCTCGATTTTAGACGGGCACATCAACCTGACCCGCGAGCTGGCCATGCAGAACCACTACCCGGCGATCGACGTGATGGGCAGCATCAGCCGCGTCATGGACGAGGTCGCCGGGGCGGCCCAGCGACACAACGCCGGCCGGCTGAAGGAGATCCTGGCGACCTACCGCAAAGCCGAGGACCTCATCAACATCGGCGCCTACGTCGCCGGCAGCAACCCCAAAATCGACTATGCCATCAAGATGATCGACCGGGTCAACGGATACCTGCGCCAGGCGGTGGAGGAGCGCGTGCCGCTTTCCGACAGCGTCGCGCAGCTCGACGCGCTGTTCCGATAAGCCGGTCGGCCGCGGCCGGCTGAGCCACACGGGGGCTCCATGTTTCATTTCCGGCTTGAAACCTTACTCACCCAGCGCCGGCATGCCGAGGAGACGCTGCAGTGCGAGCTGAGCGAGGCCCGCAAAGTCCTGGCGGCCGAGCAGGCGGCCCTGCGGGAGGCGAAAGGCGCCCGCAGCCGCAGCATGCGCGAGCTGCGCCGGGCCCAGGAGGCGCGCTTTCGCGCGGACGAGGTCCTGCTCTACTATCCCTACCTGGAACGTCTCGCGCAAGCCATCGACAGCCAGGCCCGCCGCGTGAACATCGCCGAGCGCCGGGTCAGCCAGACGCGCTACGCGCTGATCGAAGCGATGAAAAAACGCAAGGTCCTGGAAAAGCTCCGCGAGAAGCAGGCGCGGGCCCATCAGCATGAAGCGGCCGTGCTCGAGCAGCGCATGCACGACGAGGCCGCCACGCAACAGCACAACCGCCGCTAGGTGGTCATCGTTTCGATCCATCACTGACCGACATCTCCCGCTTTCTTCCCAGCCGCATCTCGTCAGGGACACCGCTGCCCGCCGCCCGCCCATGGCGGCAAGGATTGCCAGTGCCGGAAAAACTTGCCGGGAAGGGGGCCTGCGGCCGCTTTCCCGGTGCCGGCGAGCACCGGCCGTGCCTGCCGTTGCGACCGCCGTCGCCTGAGCCGAAGAAGGCCTGTTCTTCAGGGCTTCATGCCGTTCGCCCGGGATCCGGGGCGGGCGCAGAGCGGGTCGCCCTAATCCTGGCATGCTCTCTGCAAACCGGTGCACGGATCGATAAAAATGAGACCAAAGGAGAGCGGGATAACGATATGATGACAGCCGGTATCGGGTTTGACCCTGTTTCGAATCTCGGCCCAGGCACCTCCGCACCTGGCGTGCACGGAGTGCAGCCGGGGGGTGTTTCGGCCGGGACGGAAAGCAGCGCTCCCGGGTCATTTGCAAGCTTTCTGCGCAGCGCGGCCTGTGGCGCGGAGGCCGCCCCCGACGGCGGCCAAACCCCTGCGGCCGTGGATCCGACCGCCGACGGCGGGCCCCAGGGCCTACCGGTAAGCCACGGGCCGCTGCTGCCGGACCCTCTGCCGGGGGACGACCCGACCGGGGCCGCCCTGGCGGAACTGATCAAAGGCATGCTCGCGCTCGCCGACCGGTCCGCTGCCGCGGCGGAGGCGATGGACCCGGAAGAGGCGCCCGCTACGGAACCCGGCGAACAGGACGAGGGCCTCCTGCGCTTCATCGACATTCTCAAACAACTCGAGGCGCTTCAGAGCGCGGATGCTCAGAACGCCGATGGACTCCTGGAGACGCTTAACGGCCTTCTGGCGGATGATGCGGACGCAACGGGAGCTGAACCGCAGGGCGGGCTGATCGGACGCCTTCGGCAATGGCTGGGCCAGACGCACGCGGCGGTGCCCGCCGGCGGATGGGACCGGCTCGTTCAGCTGATCACGGGACAGGGCGCGGGCAGCGGCCATCCGCTCCGGCCGCAGGCGCCCGGCGAGACGGCGATACCTGCCGAGACGACGGCGCTTGGCGCGACGGCGACGGCACCGGTGGCACGCGGGGCGTGGGAGGCCTTTGCGAACGCTGCCCCGTTGCGGGAGCTGCGGTCCGCGGGTCAGACGGATTCCGGCCCAAAGCGCAGCGCTCACTCAGGTGATGAGGGTGCACGGCCGATGGCCGCCGAGCGCAGCGGCAGTGCGGGATCCGCCGATGCACGGCCGACTCCTGCGCCCGCCCCAGCGCTCGATGCCCCGCGCAGCCCCGATATGTCGGCAGCCGGCCCGGTGCGCGAGGCGGCGCTTCCTGCCGGCCGGGAGGGGGCCGGCGGCGCGGAGGCTGCATCTGCCGCCGGGTCGCGTCCGCCGGTGACCCCGGTCGCAGATGGCGCCGCGGCGGACATGACCGGCGGCGCGTTGCGCGAGGCGGGGAGCCTTGCCGCCTCCGAACCCGGGACTGAACGGATCGCAGAGGCCGGGGGCAGCGCAAAGCCCCGGGAGGCGGCCGTCCATACAGCCAAGTCCGACGTGGTCGATCAGATCGTCCAGCGCGCCGCGGTTCTGCTGAAAAGCGATCGGGGCGAGGCGCGGATCGATCTCAAGCCCGAATTCCTGGGTCCGGTGCGGATGTACATCGTGACCGAGAACCAGCTCGTCACCGTGCGCATCCTGACCGAGTCGCCCATGGTGCGGGACCTGATCGAGCACAATCTGCACCAGCTCAAATCGGATCTGCAGCAGCAGGGGCTGCAGGTGGAGCGGGTGGAGGTTTCCGTCTCGGACGACCCCCGCCGCAACACCGGCCGGCATGCCTGGAGAAATGCCGGACGAAACGGCGGCGGGCTCGGAGAGAATGACGGCGCCGCGGTCGCGGAGGTGGCACCGCGAGCTTCCGCGGGCTGGGGCGCGGACGGCTGGACCACCGTCAACATGTTCGTGTGAAGCGACCCCGACACCCGTCGGGCAGCTGCGGGATGATCGGAAAAGAGAGGACGCGATGGCGATCGAGGCGATATCACAAGCGATGGCGGGCGGAATGTCCGCAACCTCGGCGGTCTCCCAGAGCATGGGCAAGGACGCTTTCCTGAAGCTTCTGATCACCCAGCTCCAGCACCAGGACCCGCTCAACCCGGCCGACAGTACGGAGTTCACCGCCCAGCTGGCCCAGTTCAGCTCCCTGGAGCAGCTGAGCAACATCAATACCAATTTGGAAACGCTCAAACTCTACGAGGCCTCGATCAACAACGCCCAGGCCGTCGGCTTCATCGGCAAGCAGATCCTCGCCGAGGGCAACACGGTCGAGAAAAGCGGCGACCTGCCGTTCACCTGCGAGTTTGAACTGCCGGCCGAGGCCAAACGACTGGTGGTGACGATTTACGATGCGGCGGGCGGATTCGTGAAGGACATCGACCTGAGCGGCCAGTTCAGCGGCCATCAGGCCGTCGTCTGGGACGGCACCGACCGCAACGGTAGCCCGGCCCCGGACGGGAGCTATAGCTTCGAGGTCCAGGCCCAGGGCGTCGATGGGACCTCCCTCAGTGTCGCCAGTCGTTCCCGAGGGCTCGTCACGGGGGTTGTCTTCGAAAACGGAGCCACCTACTTGATCAGCGGTCAGCACCGCTTCGCTGTCGGCGATGTACTCCAGGTGAGCGCGGCGCCTAAGGCGGCCGCGGCCCCGTAATGGACGATCTCAGGTTTCATTATGAACGCACGCGGAGTCAATCAGATGCCCAGTCTGGGCCGGCGGGCGAAAGGATGCGGAACCTCTTTTTCCCTTGGACCCTTGACCCCTCGAACCCTCGAACCCTACGGCCGCCGGTCGCATCCGGCAGGCGAATAACTCACGGAGGACTTCTGCCATGATTGCTTCCCTGTATGCCGGCATTTCCGGGCTCAGCGCCAACGCCACCGCCATGACCGTCATCGGCGACAACATCGCCAACGTCAACACGACCGCTTTCAAGGGCAACCGCTCCCACTTCGCCAACATCCTGAGCACCTCCCTTGGAGGCCAGTCCGCCACGGGCAACGTGGGACGCGGAGTTGAATTCTGGGGGGTCAACGCCCAATGGACCCAGGGCTCGATCGAGAACTCATCAAGTGCCACGGACCTGGCCATCAACGGCAAGGGGTTTTTCATCGTCCAGGACGGAACCGGATCTGATTTCTACACCCGTGCCGGCAACTTCCAGTTCGACAAGAACGGCTACCTCGTCAACCCGGACGGGATGCAGCTGCAAGGCTACCAGATCGATTCCGCCGGCAATCTCGGCGCCATTGCGAGCGTCTACATCCCCGGCGAGCGCATATCGCCGCCCTCGGCCAGCACCGAGTTCAACTTCGATATCAATCTGAGCGCCGAGGCGGACATCACATCGACCTACACCACCTCCCAGACCGTCTACGACAGTCTCGGGAACGCCATCCCGCTCACGTTCAACTTCACTAAGACCGCGCTCGACACCTGGTCGGTGGCCGGTACGGTGCCGGTGACGGTGGGCGGACCGGTTACCATAAGCGGGGCGGGCACCATGAACATCCAATTCAGCCCGAACGGACAGATGATTGCTCCTGCCGGCGATGTTCCCGTCTCCATCGATCTGGCGAACGGGGCCACCGATCCCCTCCTCCTCACGTGGGACCTTTACAACAACGGCGTCAGTTTAGGGGACATCACCGGATATGCCTCGAATTCGGGGACGACGTTTCAATATCAGAACGGCTATCCGGCCGGCACGTTGCGCAGCATCTCCGTCAGTGAGGAGGGGGTCGTCACCGCCACCTACTCGAACGGCGAAATGACCCCCATGTTCCAGCTGGCCCTGGCGGATTTTCCAAGCTACGACGGTCTGACCAAGATGGGGCGCAACCTTTATGCCGAGTCGCTCGACTCGGGCCAGCCGCTGCCGGGCACGGTGGGTACCGGGCGGCTTGGGAGCATCTCCCCGAGCAGCCTTGAGATGTCCAACGTGGACCTGGCTGAGGAGTTCGTAAAGATGATCACCACCCAGCGCGCCTTCCAGGCCAACTCGCGCGTGATCACCTCGAGTGATGAGATCCTGCAGGAGTTGATCAACATCAAGCGGTAAAAAGCAGGGGTTTAGGCTGAAGACTGAAGGCTGAAAGTCAATACTGATCACATCGGTCTTTTTCTTCAGCCTACCCACCTGAGCCGTTGCGACCCAACAGACTCGATAGGCTCGACAGACTCAAAGACAGGAACTCCCCATGATCCAAGTCACCCGTTTGAACGATTCGGTTCTGCGGATCAACGCCGAGAACATCCAATCGGTCGAGGCCAACCCCGAGACTGTGATCACCTTCATCAACCGCGACCGGCTGCTCGTGAGGGAGCCGGTGGAGGAGGTGGCCCAGCGGATCGTTCAGTACCGCCGCATCCTGATGGACCAGCAGGAGCGTTGCCGCCGTCCCGCAGGGGACGGCTACACGCCGGCTGCCTGATATCCCCCCCCTGCGCACCTGCCGGCGGACGTCAACGCCTTGACTTGACCCGGTCAAACTCCGCATCAAAAAGGATCATGCGGGGGCCCTGCGGCGGGTCTCCGGCGGCAGTGCCGCCGCCCGCCTTTCGCCCGATTCAGGGCTATTTCCGCGTGGTTGTCTGAGTTCTTCCCCTGTCAGTGCCACCCCCGGGTGGCATGCTCCTTGCTTCAATCGCTATGGATTCGGAGTAACGATCGAGACGGGCCGGCCGGAGGTTCAACGGCGGCGGAATCCGTCCCGGCCGGCGGTATGGCCGGCCGTGCGACGCTGAACTTCACGAAGGAAACCACGACTCATGTCCAATAAATTGCCGGTGATCCTGTTGGGGGTGCTTCTCCTGCTGATGCTCGGCATGGGGGGCGGCCTGTTCATGATCTGGGGCAAGCTCTCCACCCTGAGTGCGCTTGCCGCCCGCGAGGGGGGCAGCGGCCCGGAGGCGGGCCGGGCCAAGGCCGAAGAGGTCAAGCCTGTCGTGTCCCTCGACACCTTCATTGTGAACCTGGCTGACCCCGGGGGCAGCCGTTACCTCCGGGTGACCATGGACCTCGAAGCCGAAGGCAAGGCGGCGGCCGATGAGATCGGAAAACGCGTCCCTCAGATGCGGGATGCGGTGCTCATGATCCTTCCGGCCAAACGCTTCGCCGACATCAGCACCCTGGAGGGCAAGAGCGCCCTGCGCGAGGAGATCATCGGCGCTCTGAACGGTTTGCTGGGGTCGGCCGCCATCTCGCGGATCTTTTTCAAAGAATTCGTTATCCAGTAGCAGGCCGCCCCATGCCCGACCAGATCCTGACCCAGGAAGAAATCAACGCCCTGCTCTCGGCCATGGGCCGGGGCGATGTCGACCTCGAGCAGAGCCAGGGCGCGGCGGAGGCCGTGCCTTACAATCTCACGTCCCAGAAAGTCATGCTGCGCGACCAGTTCAGCGCTTTGACGGAGGTGTATGACAAGGTCGCTGTCCTGCTGAACAGCTCGTTCTCATCGATGCTGCAGCGCTCGATCGAGGTGGCCTTCGTCTCCTCCGAAATGGTCAGGTACCAGGAGTGGATCGGCGCGCTTTCCAGCCCGACGAGCTTCGTCGTCTTCGGGATGGAGCCGCTGATCGGCTCGGCGCTGCTCGCGATCGAGCCGGGGCTCGTCTTCTCACTGATCGACTGCATGTTCGGCGGCCAGGGCAAACCGGTCAGCCGGATCCGGGAGTTTACCCAGCTCGAGCAGCGCATGATCACCCGGCTCGCCGCCGAGGTCCTCGCCCAGCTCCAGAAGGCCTGGCAGATCGTTCAGCCGGTGAAGATCGCCATCCGCAAGACCGAGACCAAGCCGGACTATGTGCATCTGCTCTCCCCCCAGGACCAGATGCTGGTGATCGGTTTCTCGGTGAAGGGCAAGGAGTTCTCGGGCAGCCTGCGATTCTGCATCTCGTACCTGATGCTCGAGCCCATCAAGGAAAAGCTCTCATCCAAGTACCTGCGCGAGAAGGACATCGAGCACACCTGGCGCCGGCCGCTGCAGCAGCTCCTGATGGAGATTCCGATCACTCTGATCGCCGAGCTCGGCCGCACCCGCCGGACGATCGGGGAGATCCTGAACCTTCAGGTCGACGACGTGATCCCCCTGCCGACCGGGCCCGACGACCAGATCCTCGTTGCGGTCGACCACGTGCCCAAGCTCCTGGCCTACCCCGGGGTGATCAAGGGCAGCCGGGCCATTGAAATCGCCGCACCGCTCAACCGAAACGGAGGCACAGTCTGAACATGGCGACCCCCGCCGATCGCACCCCCGCAGCGTCCCGCAAGACCGGTCCCCCGTCCGAATCGCCGGCCGGTGGCAGTGGATCGGAGGCCCCCTCCGTCGCCGCGGCCAACATGGAGTTCATTCTCGACGTGCCGCTCGAGGTCACCGTGGAGCTCGGGCGCACCAAGCTCCTGGTGCATGAATTGCTCAAGCTCGGCCAGGGCTCGGTCGTGGAGCTCTCCAAGCTCGCCGGCGAGACCCTGGAGATCTTCGCCAACCAGAAACTCGTGGCCCGGGGCGAGGCCGTGGTGGTCAACGACAAGTACGGGGTGCGCCTGACCGAGGTGGTCAGTCCCATGGAACGCATCGAGAGGCTGCGATGAGCGCCCCGCCCGAGCTGATCCCCTCGGCCTTCAAAATGCTCGGCGCCCTGGCGGCGGTTCTAGGCGGGCTGTTCCTCGCTGTGCACGCCGCACGGCGCTATTTGGCGCGGAACGGGATGGCCGGGGGGGAACGTCTAGTGCGGGTGATCGCCTCGCACCCCATTGGCGCCAAGAAGAGCGTGACCCTGGTGGAGATTCCGGGGGCGGTGCTGGTGCTGGGCGTCGCGGGGGAGCGGATCGAGCTTCTCAGCCGGATCGAGGCGCCCGAAATCCTGGAGCGGATCTGTCGGCGCGAGCCGGAGGGGGGGAGCTCCTTCAGCGATCAGTTGAGCCGCCTTGCCGCACGATGGAAGGCCGCCGACCATGATGCCTGACCGCAGCCATTTTGCGCGGCGCTCTTGCGCTGCGTCCCGCCGGCGGCGGCCGGTAAACCTCTGGCTTGTGACCGGGCTGCTCCTGCTGGTGCTGCCGGTGGTGGTCTTCGCGCAGGCGCCGGCCCCGCTGGTGTCGACTCCGGCGTTTACGCTCGGGGTGTCCCCCGGCGAGGATCCGGCGCGCTCAACGGTGGTGCTCCAGATCTTCCTCCTGATGACGGTGCTATCGCTGGCACCGGCCATCTTGATCATGCTCACCTCCTTCACCCGCATCGTCATCGTGCTCTCGCTCTTGCGCCGCGCGCTCGGCACGATGCAGCTGCCCTCGAACCAGATCGTGATCGGCCTCGCGCTCTTTCTCACCGTCTTCATCATGGCCCCGGTCTGGACCCAGATCAACGCTGAGGCCCTTCAGCCTTACCTGGAGCGCAAGATCACCCACGAGCAGGCCTTCGAGAGCGCCGCCCGGCCCCTGCGCGCGTTTATGCTCAAGCAGACGCGCGAGAAGGACCTCGCGCTTTTCGTGGAGATCGCCAAGGCGCCCCGGCCGCATACCCCTGCGGAGATCCCTACGAGCGTCCTCGTGCCGGCCTTCATCATCAGCG
>JBFYWT010000157.1:0-3039 GCA_041310895.1 Desulfobacteraceae bacterium
CGCCCCGGTCATCGCCATCACCTCCTTTTTCTTCATCGGCGGGGCGCTGTTCGGCTACTTCGTGGTCTTTCCCTCCGGTTTCAAATTCCTGCTGAGCTTCGGGGCGGATTACATCCGCACCCTGCCCTCGATGCGCGAGTACCTGGACTTTTCCACCAAGCTCATGATCGCCTTCGGGCTGGTGTTCGAGATGCCGGTGCTTTTGACCTTCCTGGCACGGCTGGGGGTGACCTCCGTCGAGGCCCTCAAGCGCAACCGCCGCTACGCCGTCATCCTCTCTTTCGTGGTGGCCGCCTTCCTGACCCCCGACGTGGTCTCGATGCTGCTGTTGGCCGTGCCGCTGATGATCCTCTACGAGGTGGCCATCGTCGGCGCGCGGTTCGTCACCCGAAAAAAAACCGGGGCGGCGAAGGTGGAAAATACACCGGTCTGAAGCGTTTACAGGCGCGGGTAGACCTTGAATCGGCATTGACAATCAAGGGCGGTCTTGGTAAAAGTAGAGTCTTGAGTTGGATATGGGAAGGGTCATCCGGCAAGAACCACTAACTCAAAGGAGGCAGAGGGAGAGGAGATGAAGACGCGCATTTGGACGATCGTTTTGGCGGTGGCGGTGTGTCTGCTCTTTGCGGCCGGGATCTATGCCAAGGTGGCCGACGTTATGAAGATCGACAGCCCGAGTTGTGAAAATACCAAAGGGGCCGTTGAGTTCACCCACAAGCTGCACAGCGAGGATTACGTCAAGAAGTTCCCCAAGCTCTACCCCAACGGGTGCGGCGACTGCCACCATGACGACAAGGGAAAACCGATCGCGGGCCTGAAGGCCGACAGCAAGGTCCAGAAATGTGTCGAGTGCCACAAGCAGTGCGGCGAGGCGCCCAAGGGCAAGGACGCGCCCAAGCTCGACAAGAAGGCCAAGATGGCGTGGATCGCCGAAGCCTTCCACGAGAATTGCCTGAGCTGCCACCGGACCTTCAACAAAGACATGAAACCCGAGAAAAAGGCTCCGGTCACCTGCAACGACTGCCATCCGAAACAAAAGTAAACCGCACCGACTTCAAAAAGAAAGCGGCGCGTCTGGAAAGACGGCCGCTTTCTTTTCTGGGTGAGATTCGAACCTTCCCCTCACCGCCTTTTCAGAGCAATCCCCGCCCACTCGAACTCCTCCGCGCGCCAGACGCACTCGAAGGAACGGCTGTAGGCCGAAAGCAGCTCATCGCATTCCTCAACGCGAATCCCTGAGAGAACGACCCCCCCGCCTTCTGCGGTCAAGGTCTCGAGGCGTTGCGCCAGCCCGGCCAGGGTCGGCAGGCGCAGGTTGGCGGCAATAAGCAAAAAGGGGCGGTCGACCAGAGCGAGCGGCCGGTCCGTAATTTCGATTTTTCCCTCGAGGCCGTTTAGGCGCACGTTCTCACGCGCTTCGGCCACGGCGCAGGGGTCGATGTCCAACCCGACCCCGCCCCCGAGACCGAGCAGGACGGCCGCGATGGCCAGAACGCCGGTGCCGGTGCCGATATCGAGCACTCGCCCGCCGGCCGCCGCGGCGGCGATGTCGGTCCGGCTCAACACCTCTTCAATGGCTCTTAGCGCCAGGCGGGTCGTCGGGTGCCGGCCGCCGCCGAAAGAGGCACCCGGGCGGATCCGGATGACGACATCGCCGGGTTGCGGGGAGACGGTACGGCCGGGTGGAGCAAGGACGATCCGCCGGGCGACGCGCACGGCACGATCGAAGGAGGGCTCCAGGAAGGTGCGGCCGTGTTCGTGGGTGTAGGCGAGCTCGCCATCCGCCACGAGATCGCGCAGCGCGGATTGGACCGCACCCCGTGACAGCGGGGGGACGAGGGTTTTCAGGATGTCGGCCGGCGTACGACGCCCGCCGCCGATGAGATCGAGGATCCGGCCCCGCAGCTGGTCAGTCTCTTTTTTTCCGGGATCGGAAGGCGGCGGCATTGCGCACCAGGGCGGCGGCCCAGCCCGGAGTGCCGAGGGCGTGGATGTGGGTGTAGGTGGCGAGCACGTTCTTGTAAAGGATCCCGTCGCGGTCGCCGTGGATGCCCACTCCGCGCCGCATGCGAAACACAAGATCGCCGTCGCGGCCGGCCCAGTCGAGCACCCGCGAGTAGTGAAACTCGTGGCCGCGGATTTCGGTGCCGGCCGGGAAAAAGGGGTTTTCCCCTTCCACGGCGACGACCGTGTAGCCGTGGCCCTGCGGCCGCTTGAAGAGGCCGAAGGCGACCGGCAGCACGCCGGCCATGGCGTAGCGCCGCCCCTCCACCTCGATGGCCTCGCCCAGATACATCAGGCCCCCGCATTCGGCGTAGACCGGAAGCCCCTCCTCGACCCGCGTGCGCAGATCGCGACTGAAAGAGGTGTTGGCCGCAAGCTCGGCGGCATGGGTTTCGGGAAAACCGCCCCCGATATAGAGGGCGTCGATGTCGGGCAGGCCGGCATCCGTCAGAGGGCTCAATGCCAGGATATCGGCCCCGGCCGCCGCAAGCGCTTCCAGGTTTTCCGGATAGTAGAACTGGAAGGCCGAATCGCGCAGGACCCCGATCCGGGCAACCGGCGCGGCAGGCGAGCCCGCCGATAGGGCCGGGGGAGCGTCCGGCATCCCGACGCAGACCGGATCCACGGAAGGCGCGCTGCGGGCAATCCGGTTCAACGCTTCCAGGTCGATGTGCCGGGCGGCCGCCTGGGCCATCGCGCCGATCGAGTCGGTCGCCCAACCGTGCTCGGGGGTGGGCACCAGCCCCATGTGGCGCTCGGGAAAAATCTCACGGCCGAGCTTCGGCACGGCGCCGATCACCGGCACCCCGCTGTAATGCTCGATGCTGCGCCTAAGGATCGATTCGTGGCGCGCCCCGGCGACCCGGTTCAGGATGAGCCCCCGGATCGTGACCCCCGGGTCGAAGCCGACGCAGCCGCAGACGACCGCCGCCATCGTGCGCGTGGTCTTGGTACAGTCCAGGCACAGGACCACCGGTGCGCTGAGGAGCTTGGCCAGCTCCGCCGTGCTGGTGGCCCCGTCGAGGTCGATGCCGT
>JBFYWT010000159.1:0-5033 GCA_041310895.1 Desulfobacteraceae bacterium
GGTCGACCGCGTCGCCCAGGCGGCTCGGCTGCGGGGGCGCGCCTAAAGCCTGCGGCCCGGTTGCGGAAGGATGTGCTCCCGCAAAGCTGCCGGTCCGGCAGCTTTGCTTTTTCGGATCCACATCATGGACGAACGGCCATGACGGCAACTATCCTCCCCCCATCGATCGACGATTCCCCGGAGCCCTTGAGCGGGCGGAGTGTCGACGCCTACCGGGAGCTGTTCGACCGGATCATCGCCACGACCGCCGAGGGGCGGATGACGCTCGCGGTGCTCAAGGAAGTCACCCTCACCCTGTTCCGCTATTTCGACTGCGAGGTCGCCGAGTTCGTCTATCAGGAAAAACAAAACCTTTTTCATGCCAAATGCACGCCGGCCTGCAGCGGGTGGAAAGAAAAAACGACCCCGGCCGGCAGCTGCCTCGAGGTCTTCGAGTCGGTTCCCCGCACCCTGATCGAGCGGTTGAAATCGCTGCGTCCCCCCGACCGGCCGGCCGCCGTGGGCCGCCAGGTGGTGTTCCTGTTTGCCGACGGCCGCCGGAAGAAATCCGCGCCGGCGCAGCCAGAGGCGGTGCGGCACCTCTTCCTGCTGATTCCCGGCGGCCGGTCGCTGCGCGGGTGCCTGGCCCTGACCTTTCATGCGCCGCGACGGGCGGATGCCGTTTCCCGCAGCATTCTCGATCGGCTGGCCGCCCTCATCGGGTTGTCGCTCAGCCACAACCGCTCCCGTTTCGAGCTCCGGGAGCGGGTCAAGGAGCTCACCTGCATGTACAGCATCGCGAGCCTCGCGATGGACAGCGCGCAGACCCTGGAGTCCTTCCTGCAGCGGGTCGCCGAACTGCTGCCGGCCGCCTACCTGCACCCGGACATCACGGAGGCGCGGGTCACGTTTGACGGCCGGAGTTTTCACACCGCGGGATTTGTCCCCACGGCGACCCGGCAGTCCGCTCCGATCGTCGTCGGGGGGCTCCATCGGGGCGAGGCGGAGGTCATTTATCGCGAGCCCCGGCCCGAATTGGACGAGGGGTCGTTCCTGGCTGAAGAGCGCCGCCTGCTCGACTCGGTGGCCCGCGAGATCGCTCTGATCATCGAACGCAAGGAGACCGAGTCCGAGAAAGTGCGGCTGCAGGCGCAACTGCAGCACGCCGACCGGCTGGCTACCATCGGCAAGCTCGCGGCCGGGGTGGCCCACGAGCTGAACGAACCGCTGACCGGCATTCTCGGTTTCGCCGAGCTGCTCGCGGAAATCCCCGACATGCCGGCTCAGGCCGCATCCGACCTTGCCCGGATCGAGGCCGCCGCGCTGCACGCACGCGAGGTCGTACGCAAGCTGCTCCTCTTCGCCCGCCAGATCTCCCCCCGGCAGGATCCGGTGGACGTCAATCGGCTCGCGGCCGAGGTGGCCTCGTTCTTCGACGCCCGCTGCACCCAGCAGGGCATCGACCTGCGCCTGGCGCTGGAGGAGAACCTCCCGGCGATTCCCGCCGATGAGGCCCAGATTCGGCAGATTCTGGTCAACCTCGTCGTCAACGCCATTCACGCGATGGACACCGGCGGCCGGATGACCGTGAGCACCCGGCGCCGGGGGGCGGAGGTTCTGCTTCGCGTGCGGGACACCGGCGCTGGGATCCCGGAGGAGATCAGGGAAAAGATCTTTCTGCCCTTTTTCACCACCAAAGACATCGACCAGGGTACGGGGCTGGGGCTGTCGGTCGTGCACGGGATCGTCAAATCCCACCGCGGCCGGATCAAGTTCAGCAGCACCCCCGGCAAGGGGTCCGAATTCCGGGTGTATCTGCCGAGCGGCAGCCATCCGTAACGGCACCAACCGATTTCCATCTGGAGAAAATCGACGTGAGCGCTCTTCCCGCTTCCCCGAATTCCCTTCCGGCCACCGTCCTGGCGGTGGATGACTCGCCCGACGCCCTCGAGCTGATCAAGCGCCACCTCCTGCCGGCGGGCCACAGGGTCATCGCCGCCTCCGGCGCCGATGAGGCCGTGCGCTTGTTGAAGGAGACCGCCTGCGACCTGGTCATCACCGACATGAAGATGCCCAAGGTCAGCGGCCTGGATTTGATCCGTCACATCCGCCACAACTTCCGGGGGGTGGGCATCCTCATGGTGACCGGCTACCCGACCATCGGCGGGGCGGTGGAGGCGGTCCGCCTGGGGGCCGAGGACTACCTGGCGAAACCCTTCACGCGCAAGGAGCTGCTCGAGGCCGTCGAGAAGGCGCTCACGGCCCAGCGTCAGAGAACCCTGGGGCAGGCCGCGACCCCGGCCCCCGCGGGGATCATCGGGGAGTCCGCGGCCATGCAGGCCGTCTTCCACGCCATCCGCAAAGCCGCGGCGGTCAAGGCGAATGTATTGATCACCGGGGAGAGTGGCACCGGCAAAGAGCTGGTCGCCCGCGCCATCCACTACCGCAGCGACCGCGCCGCGCACCCCTTTGTGCCGGTCAATTGCGGCGGGATCCCAGAAGGGCTGCTCGAAAGCGAGCTCTTCGGGCGCGTGAAGGGTGCCTTCACGGGCGCCACCGACACAAGGGCCGGGTTTTTCCAGACCGGTCACAAGGGCACCCTTTTCCTGGACGAGGTGGGCGAGACCAGCCTGCCCATGCAGGTGAAGCTCCTGCGCGTGCTGCAGGAGAAGGAAATCTGCATGGTCGGCTCGGCCAAACCGCAAACGGTCGATGTGCGCATCATCGCCGGCACCAACAAAAATCTGCAAAGCCTGATCGCCGCCGGGCGCTTCCGGGAGGATCTCTTCTACCGGCTGAACGTCATCACCATCGAACTACCCCCCTTGCGTCACCGCGACGGGGACGTGCTGCTCCTCGTGCGCTACTTCACGGCCAAGTATGCCGAGGAGATGAGCCGGCCCGCCCCCCACTTTTCGGATCGGGCGCTGGAAACGTTCAAGGGCTACAGCTGGCCGGGCAATGTGCGCGAGCTTGAAAACCTGATCCAGCGGTTGATCGCGATGTCGGAGGCCGATGTCATCGACGCACCGGACCTGCCGGCCGCCATGCGCTCAGAATGCTTGATCGACGGCCGGGGGTTCGACCGCAGCCTCGATGAGGTCGAACAGGAATACATCCGCCATGTCCTGGACCGGGTGGGCGGCAACAAGACCCGCGCGGCGGCCGTTCTGAAAATCGACCGCAAAACCTTGCGGGACAAATTAAAGCGCATGCGGGCAGCCGATTAAAACCGGCTCCCGGGTCTCCGTTCCTCGCCGCCCATCCTCCCTTTTTGGGCAGGGTCACCGCTGCTTGGCCAAACAGCCGATTCTCTGTATAATGAAAATGATTGATGCCATCAGCCGCCGTACCCGGCGCGCCCGGCAGGCAAACGACGCGTGATGAAGATCTCCTCATTGACCCACGAGCTCAAGGGCGTCCGACTTCTCAGCCGGTTTACCTTTTTCGCCCACCGCGACCCGGTTCAGGACGGGCTGAATTACTGGCGCGAGCGTATCCTGGTGGCGGTGCTGGCGGGAGGGTTATCCCTGTCGGTGGTGGGATTGGTGCCGGCCGCTTACATGGCGTTCACCGAAGAACGCTGGGTGCTCCTGGCCGCCGACCTGAACGCGTTCATCCTGGTCGGCCTGCTGCTACTGCGGCCCCAGATCGGCCTGAAACTGCGCTCCGGCATCCTGCTGACCCTGTTGTATCTGATCGGTTTTATGATCATCCGTGACGTCGGCCTCATCAGCGGCGGGCCGGCCTGGCTGTTCGCTTTCGCCGTCATCGCCGGCACCCTGCTGGGGCTGAAAGCGGCACTGGTGGCCGTCGGTCTCAATGCCGTGACCTTAATCGTTTTCGGCCAAATGGCCGATGCAGGCGTGCGGATATCCGACACGCTCCTGATTTCGGCCGGCGCCAACTTCATTTTTCTCAATGCCAGCTCCGCCATCGCGGTGGCGGTTCTGGTGAACGGGATGGAGTCCCTGAACCGCAAGATCCTGCAGACCACGGCCGCGCTCCAATCCGAGCGTGCGGAGTTGATCAAGACCCGGGAGGAGCTGCGGCAGAGCGAGATCAAATACCGGCTGCTGGCGGAGAACATTGCCGACGTCATCTGGACCATGAGCCTCGATTTCCGCTTTACCTATGTTAGCCCGGCGGTTGTCCAGCAGCAGGGGTGGACCCCGGAGGAGTACAAGACCCACGAGCTGCAGGACGTGCTGACTCCGGAATCGGTTGGAAAGGTCCTAAACGAGTTCGGGCGGCGAATGGCCGGGCTCAAGGATCCCGTCCTCCTCCACGCCCCCTCGACCCTGGAGCTCGAGATCAAGCGCAAGGACGGCACCACGCTGTGGGCCGAGGTCACCGCCTCCTTCCTGCTGGGCGAAGACGACACCCCGATCGGGCTGCTGGGGGTGTCCCGCGACATCACCGAGCGGCGCCGGGCGCAGAAGGAAAAGGAGGCCCTCCTCGAGCGGCTCAGCCGGTCGCGCAAAATGGAGGCCATCGGGACTCTGGCCGGCGGGGTCGCCCACGACCTGAACAACGTGTTGTCCGGTGTGGTGAGCTACCCGGACCTGCTCCTGCTCGACCTGCCCAAGGAGAGCCCGCTCCGGCGGCCGATCGTGGTGATGCAGGAATCGGGCAAGAAAGCCGCCGCCATCGTTCAGGACCTGCTGACACTCGCCCGCCGGGGGGTAGCCGTCTCCGAAGTGGTGAACCTGAACGATTTAATCATCGATCACCTGGCCAGCCCCGAAATGGAGCGGCTGAAATCCTTCCATCCCCTGGTGGAGGTGGAGACGCACTTAGACCCTGCGCTGTTTAATGTGCTCGGCTCCCCGATCCACCTCTCGAAGACCATCATGAACCTGGTCTCGAACGCCGGTGAGGCCATGCCCGAGGGTGGCTGCATCCGGCTTTCCACTGAAAACTGCTGCCTGGAAAAGGCGCTGCGCGGGTATCATGAAATCCCCCCCGGAGAGTATGCCCGGCTGCGGGTCGCGGACTGCGGTATCGGCATCGCCCCGGAGGATCTCCACCGGATCTTCGAGCCTTTTTACACG
>JBFYWT010000160.1:0-23693 GCA_041310895.1 Desulfobacteraceae bacterium
GCTCGCCCCAGCCTTCATCCGCGGACTTGCGGAATATTTCCACTTTTTCGCCTCGATGAAATGGCATGTCGATCTCCTCTTTCCGGCCGACGACGGGCCCGATCAAACCGGGTTGGTTTCTGAGTGGGCCCGGGCGCTGTGACGGCGGGCGCAGGCATGGCACAGATTGCGGTCGTCCACCTTCGGGCTGATGGCCTGGGTGCGCTTTTGCAGAAAATCCAGGTAGCGCTGGGGTCCCAACACGGCACCGCACTCCCGGCAGTGCTCGAGCCGCTGGCGATTCAGAATCGTGCCGCAATAGGAGAGAACTCTTTCCCCCCCACGGTCGATGATGCGAATGGCGTAGTTGGGGCAATTGGCGGCGCAGGCGCCGCAGAGGATGCAGCGCTCGGCCGTCACCCGGAAATCGGTCACTTGCGGGTGGTCGAAATCGAGGAACCCGAAGGCGAGCGCGTCGACCCCCATCATGTCCCGGCAGACCTCGACGCATTTCCCGCAGCGTAGGCAGACGTCGCAGCGCAGGCAGCGGCGGGCTTCCTCCCGGACGGCGTTTTCGGAGTAGCCGAGCTCCACCTGTTGAAAGGTGGTGCGGCGCCGCTCAAGGTTCAAGAGCGGCATCTCGGGGCGGTGGAGCGTCATCTTGGTGCTGGCCGGGACGTCGAGCCATGGGACGCGGCCGCGGCGCACCGGCACCGACGGCATCTTGGGCTGGGGGATTCCCGAAAGGTAGCGGTCGATGGCCTCGGCGGCACGCTTGCCTGCCCCGATCGCTTCCACCACGGTGGCCGGCCCGGTCACGGCATCCCCGCCGGCAAACACCCCCGGCACGGCGGTTTCCGTGCTCACCACGTTGGTCTGAATGGTCTGGCGCCGGGACCACTTGAGGCCGCTTAAGTCGGCAAGGCAGGCAAGGTCCACCCGCTGGCCGATGGCCGAAATGACGCAGTCGGCCGCGATGGTGAACTCACTGCCCTCTTCGGGGACGGGGAAGAGCCGGCCGCCGTCGTCTTTTTTCACCAGCTTGGCGCGCAGGCAGTCGAGGCCCGTCAGCCGGCCCTCACTGCCGCGGACACCGGTCGGGATCGTCAGAAAGGAAATGTGGATTCCCTCGTCCTCGGCCTGCTCCACCTCCTCCACATCCGCCGGCATCTCCGCGCGCGTGCGGCGATAGGCGATCGTCACGTCCTCCGAGCCCAGCCTCAGGCAGGTGCGGGCGGCATCGATGGCCACGTTGCCGCCGCCGACGATGACGGCGCGGCGGCCGGGCGCATGGCGGTCGCCCAGGGCCACGCGCCGGAGAAAGTCAACCGCCTCGATCACCTGCGGAAAATCATTTTCCCCGGGGATGTTGAGCTTGAAGGAGTGGTGGGCGCCGATGGCGACAAAGACGGCATCATGGCCGACGGCCTTGAGGCGCTGCCAGTCGGTGTGCTCCCCGTAGCGGGTATTGAACCGGAACTCCACCCCGAGCGCTTCCAGCATGGCCACCTCGCGGTCGATCACCTCCCGCGGCAGCCGGTAGCGCGGGATGCCGAGCATCATCATGCCGCCGGCCACCGGGAGCGCTTCGAACACGGTGACGCCGTAGCCCTTAAGCGCCAGGTAATAGGCCGCCGTCAGGCCCCCCGGCCCGGCCCCGATCACGGCCACCCGTTTGCCTTTGTCCGGCTCCCGGAGCGGGTTGTGGTAGCGGTGGTCCGAGAGGGCGCGTTCGGCGGCAAACGCCTTGAGGAACTTGATCGAGATCGGCTTGTCGACCCGGCCGCGGACGCACATGAATTCGCAGGGCCGGGTGCAGACCAGGCCGCACACCCAGGGGAAGGGGTTGTCGCGGCGGATGACCTCGATCGCCTCGGCATCACGGCCCTGGCCGATGAGGTTCACATAGGTGGGGATATCGATGCCCGCCGGGCAGGCCATCTGGCAGGGGGCGGGCACCAGGCGCACGCAGTCGCCCGTGGCGCAGTTGTGGGTGGCGATGTGGCTCTGAAAGACTTCGCCGTGATCGTGGATCGCATCCCGGACCGTTTTGGCGGCCGCCATGGCCGCGGGGGAGGCCTCGTCGTAGGCAAGCTCATCCGCCAGGGACCCAATGGCTCCCAGGTGGTCGCTCCCGGCCCGCCCCCAGGCGACATCCGTAAGCAGATCGAGAACTTCCTCGGCGATCCGACGGCTGCGGGGGTTGGAGAGCTTGCCGGATTCGATGGTTTCCCTGAGGCCGGCAATAGTTTGATTGACAGGGCATTGGGCCTCTGGCATCGGCCTTGATCCTTATTTTGATTTCCGGGAACGCCGGCAGACGTACCCGGAAATTTAGCTGATATGGCTCTCCAGACTGGCAATCACCTTGGCATGCCGTTCGCGGCGGATCTGGGTCATCGCCTCCACTTTGCCGAAATTCAGGCAGTGGGTGGTGCAGATCGTGACGCAGGCCGGTTTGAGCCCTGCGTCGATCCGGTCCTTGCAATAGTCACACTTGACCACTTTGCCCGTCTCGGGGTTCCACTGGGGAGCGCCCCACGGGCAGGCATTGATACAGGTCTTGCAGCCCACGCACAGGCTGTGCTCGACGTAAACGATACCGTCCTGGGGCCGGCGGCGCATGGCCCCGGTGGGGCAGGCGGCGACACACCATGGGTTCTCGCAGTGAAAGCAGGGCATGAACACGTAGGATGACCGCGGCAGGCCGTTGACCATCTTGGGCGGCACGTGGATGACCTGGCAGGGTTTCGGTCCTACCGGCAATGACTTGTTGCTCTTGCACACGATTTCACAGGAGTGGCACCCGATGCAGTTCTTGATGTCCTGAAACAGATAGTACTGGCTCATCCATATCCTCCCGAAAAATTAAACCGGTTTGACGGTCACGATGGTGTCGTGCAGGGCCGGGCTGCCGCCGACCTTGTCGGTGATGTTCGCCTGGAGCAGGGCGTCGGAAACGCCCTTGTTGTAGGACCGTGCGGCCAGCTTGGACTCATGGCCGAACCCGTGCAGCAGGAACACCGCCTCCGGGTGGATGAAGTCCGTCACGAAGGCCCGGATGGCACCGGAGCCCTGCGCGGAGGCGATGGTCACCAGATCCCCGTGCTTGACACCGAGCGCGGCGGCCCTCCGGGTGTTGATCCAGAGGGCGTTCTCGGGCAGAAGCTCGTTCAGATAGGGATTGTTCTGAGTGGAGACATGGGTGTGCAGGGCGTTGCGGCCGGTGATCAGGCGAAACTCGCCGTCTTTCAGAACCGGCACCGGCTCGTAGGCCGGGAACGATGGGAACCCGGCGTTTTCCAGCAAGGAGGATTTGAACTCGATTTTCTTCGAGGGCGTCTTCAGCTTGAGGCCCTGCAGGCGGTCCCAGAGGATCTGCTTGTCGGTGTAGGCGACAAACCCACTCTTGTCGAAGTCCTCGAGGGTAAAGCCCGTGCCCTCGAGCTGCCAGCGGATGAGCTCCTCGGTGTCCTGGTAGGGAAAGAACTGCCCGATGCCGATGCGCTCGCCAATCTGCTTGGCGATGACCGCCCAGTCGCGGGTGTCGTAGCGCGGCGGCACGGCCTGGCGGCGGAGGAACATCTGGGGCTTCTGGCCGTTGGCCTGCTGGATGCAGTCCGAGCGTTCGAGATAGATGGACTCGGGCAGCACCACATCCGAGTACCAGGCGATGTCGCTCGCATTGACGTCGACGGTGACGATCAGGTCAAGCTTGTCCAGGGCCTTCCTGGTCAGAGTGGTGTCGGGAATCGACATCAGCGGCTCGAAGCGGTAGACGATCAAAGCCTTGAGGGGGTAGGGGTCCTCGTTCAGGATGGCATTCGGCAGCATCTGGGGCACGCCGTGGTCGGGGTCCGGCAGCGGCAGCTCCGGGGTGCCGACCTTGTCCAGGCGGGCGGCCTTGATTTCCGGGAATTTCTGCTCGGTCAGCTTGCGTGCCGGCTTCTTGCCGACTTCGCCCGGGCCTTTCTTGAAGAAAAAGCCCCCCTTGGCCTCGACGCTGCCCATGAGGGAGTTGAGAATCATGATGGAGCGGCGCAGGTAGATCTCGTTGGCGTGATGGGCCCCGCGGTAGCCGAAGTGGAAGGTCACTGCGGGCTTGTCCTTGCTCATCTCGCGCGCCAGGGCCAGGATCTCCCCGGCCGGGATGCCGGTCTCCTTCTCGGCCCACTCCGGCGTGAAGGGTTGGACGAAATCCTGCAGCTCGTTCAGACCGAGCACCCACGTTTCCACATAGGCGGCGTCATAAAGCCGCTCTTTGAGGATCACGTGGATCAGGGCGTAGTTCAGCGCCAGATCCGTTCCGGGACGGATCATCCAGTAGCGGTGGGCTTTGGTGGCCGTGACTGAGACCCGCGGGTCGATGTAGGTCACCTTGGCCCCGGCGTTCATCGCCTCGACCAGACTGTTCACCTCCTTGACCGCGATGGCTTCAAAGATGTTGCGGCCGTAAAGGACGATGTGCTTTGTGTTTTTGTAGTCGATGCCCATCTGGGCGTCGGTGTAGCCGAAGAGCGAGCGGCAGGCCGTGTTGACCGAGCCCTTGCACAGAGCGTCGTGGGTGAAGTGGTTGGGCGAGCCGATGGCTTTCAAAAAGGTCTTGCTCACGTGGGTGGCGAGATTGGTCCGCTCGGTCAAGACGACGCTCCGGCCGCCGTGCTTCTTGATCACGGTGTTGAGCCTCTCGCCGATGGTGTCCAGGGCCTCATCCCAGCTGGCCTTGCGGAACTGGCCCGAGCCGCGCTCACCGGTGCGGATCAAGGGGGACTGGAGCCGCTGGGAGTCGTAGAGCAGGGAGATCCCGGCGGAGCCGCGGGGGCAGAGGCTGCCCTCGATGCCGGGGACCTTGGGGTTGCCTTCGATAAAGGTCACCTGGCCGTCCTTGACGGTGACCTTTATGGGGCAGCGCACCGAGCACATGAAACACAGACTGAAAACCGATTTTTCCATCGTTGGCCTAACCCTCCGAGTTGTCGAATAGATGATAAAGGCGTAATCGTCAGCCGTTTTCGACGAAGCATTCCCTTTTAACCTAAATTTGACCAAACTGCAATAGATGAGAAAGGTTCCTAATATAATGCGGCTATCCGCAGCAAACGAAAAATCCCGGCCACTGCCGGGATTTTTCAAAGATTGACCAAAGGAGATGGTACGGGCGGATCAGGCCAGTTCACTGCCGCCCTTCCAGAGGCAGCTGTCTTCGGGGCAGAAGACGTTGAGCCACAGCCCTTTGTCGGATTTTCCCGGAACTCCGGCCGCCTGCAACGTGATTTTCCCGTCCTTGCCGATGCAGGACTCGTCCGGGCAGTGCACTTCCAGCCACACCCCCTCCTTGGCGGCGGCTTCGGCGGCCTTCTTTTTGTCGGCCGGCAGCGCGGCGACATCGGCGCTGCTCAACACTTTGGCCTGCGGAAAGAAGAAAGTGAAACGATGTTTATCGTGATGTGTCATGGGATCGCTCCTTTTCGTGGCGTTTTTTAAGCCCGTGCTGATACAACCGGATCGTAAGTCATCGCAGGGCGATGTCAATTCCGGGTGGGTCATCGTGCTCTACAGATGGATCCACAAGGCCAACACGAGCAAGGAGAACAGCGTCACCGGGACCCCGACCCGGGCGTGGTCGCGGAAGGAGATGTGGACGCCGAAAAGGGCGGCTTGCTCGATCACGATCAGGTTGGCGATGCTGCCGATCGTGATCAGGTTGCCGGCGAAGGTGCTGGAAACGGCCAAGGCATACCATTGCTCGGGGACGGCCGGGTCGAGCGATCCGAGGAGCAGCATGACGGCGGGAACATTGCTCACCAGGTTGCTCAGGACGACGGAGACCCCGGACAAGGTGGTCGGATCGTGGAGGTCGATCCCCACGCGCTTGAGGGTGGTTAGAACCAGGGACGGGGCGCCGGCGGCCTCGATGCTGCCGATGATGACAAAGAGGGCGCAGAAGAGTGTGATCAGGTGCCAATCCACGAGCTGGAGAATTTCGCGGGATTTCAGCCGGCGGCTGCAGAGCAGCACGCCCGCCACCGCGATGGCGCTCAGCTCGCGGGGGATCGGCGTGAAAAAAAGGCCCAGCATCAGGCCGACCCCAACCAAGCCTTTTACGCTCTGCCAGCGGTCGAAACGGGGCAGGGCTTGAAGGATGGGCATCGGGTCCGGGGCCGTTTCCCGGCGGCCGAACTCCTTACGAAACAGTCCGCACAGCAAGAGATAGCTACCGGCCAAGGCGACCAGGGTCGGCGGCCCGCACCAGCCGATGAACTGGCCGAAATCGAGCCGGCCCACCTGGCCGATCAGCATGTTCTGGGGGTTGCCTATAATGGTGGCGGTCGAGCCGATGTTGCTCGAGACCGCCAGACCGATCAGGTAGGGCAGCGGGTTCAGCCGCGAGGCGTTCAGAGAGAGGATCAAGACCGGGGTGAACGCCAGGCAGACGATGTCGTTGGCCAGGACCGCGGAGAGGAGGGCGCTTGTGGCCATGCTCACGAAGAGAAAAAAGCGCGGGCGCACCAGCAGATGGGAGATCCGGAAGGCGGTGAAGGTATAGAACCCGCCCAGCCGGAGCTGGGCGGATATGACCATCAGGGCGTAAAGCAGGATCAGCGTGGGCAGGTCGACATGCCCGACCGCTTCCGGGAAGCTCACGGCGCCGGCCACGATCATGGCGATCGCGCCCAGCAGGGCGATCCCCGTGCGGTCCAGCTGGAGACCGGGAATGTGCCCGAGCGCCACCCCCAGGTAGGTCACAAGAAAGATGGCGACGGTCGGGAGCATCCTCGCATCAGGCCTTGCCGGCCTTGAGCAGGTCCCGGATTTCGGTCAAAAGCTCCTGGTCCTTGGTCGGCGGCGGCGGAGGGGCCGGCGCCGCGGCCGCGGCCTTCTTGGAGCGCATCACCCAGCCCAGGAATTTCACGATGAAGATGAACAGGGCGAGGGCGACCAGCAGGAAGTTCAAGACCTCGCCGATGAAGAGCCCATAGGGCAGCTCCTTGCCGTTGTAAGCGAGCTTCCAGGCGAGGTATCCCTGCTCGCCCGGCAGGATGAAGCTGATGATGGGCATGATGATGTGTTTGACCAGCGAGTCGACGATTCTCCCGAACGCGGCGCCGATGATCACACCGATCGCCAGGTCGATCACGTTGCCCTTGAAGGCGAAGGACTTGAACTCATCCAGCAATGAAAACGCCTTCTTGGAAACATCCAGCGCAGCGACTTTTTCCAACCCTTTTCCCATTGCCATGGGCACCTCCTTTTGGGCTGCCGGGGCAGCCGGTTTAAGTTCAATCCCCTGCGGCCGATGACGGGCCGTCGGCTGTCGATCCGCCTCCGATCAGCTCCAGCACCGCGGGCAGCAGCAGCTGCGAGGTGCTCAAGGCCTCCTGGGCGTAAATGGTTTCGTTGCCGGCCCAGTCGCCGAAATAGCCTCCCGCCTCCCGCAGGATGACCGGAAACGGGCCGCAGTCGTATGGGTTCATGATCGGATCGAGCATGAGCTCGAGCCGGCCGGTGGCCACCAGGGCGTGCCCATAGGCATCCGACCAGCCGGCGCTGTGCCAAGCGGCCCCCAGCACCCGCTGCCAGGCCTGCTCGCGCCCGGCGGCTTTAAAGCTGGCCGCGTTGGTGAACGACACGATCCCGCGGCCGATGGAGGCGACCGGGCTCACCCGGCAGCGCCGGCCGTTCAGGTGGCAGCCCACGCCATCGGCGGCGCAGAGCATTTCGCCCAGGGCCGGGAAATAGGCCGCCCCGGCCACGATCCGGGAGCCGATCTCAAGGCCCAGCAGCACGGCGTAGAGCGGTACTCCGCGCACAAACGCCTTGGTTCCGTCGATGGGATCGACCCACCAGCAGGGGGCGGACGGGTCGGAGCCGGTCGTTCCGAACTCCTCCCCGACGACCCGGTGCCCCGGGAAGCGGCGTTCGATCCGCGTGCGGATCAGCTCCTCCGCCCGGCGGTCGGCGATGGTGACCGGGGTGTCGTCCGCCTTCATCTCCGCTGCCAGGCCGGTCTGGAAGTAGCCGAGGGTGAGGCGGCCGGCGTCATGGGCGGTCTGAACGGCGAACTCCAGGTAGTCGCGCAAAGGGGAGGGGGCCACGGCCGGTTGCTCCTGCCTGAGGTGAGGTGATATCCTGTGAAGCTTTCAAGTAAGTTGGGTCTTCTTGTGTGAGTGGCTTCCAGCCACGATGACATCGCGGCAAGATTCCGCACCCACAAGAACAGAACATGCTTGCGGATAAAGTGACTCACCCCGCGCCATGAGGCGCTTTCAAGGAAGTTAGGGTTTTTTCTGTGGGAGCGGCATCTTGCCGCGATCGGACCGTGGCTGGAGCCTACTCCGCCGAAGGACGCGATTGCTGACAAAGTGGTGCGCTCCGCGCCATGAGGCGCTAATGGCGCTGGTCCAGAGGGCTGCCCAAATGGGCCAGCATCCGCTCCCGCCACAGCTCCTCTTTCAGGATGCAGACGTCCCCCTGATCATCGCGGGTGGCGATCACGGTGCCGAACTCCTCCGGTTCCACTACGGCACAGGCCTGGCCCACCCAGCCGGCGAAATCGGGTTTGACGGCGATGAAACGCTCCATCGCGGCCTTGTCAGCCGCTATAAAACAGCCCCGGTCGGGCAAATAGACCGTATCCATGTTTTTTCGCTGGTTGTGGATAAAATAGGCAATCATGGACGTCGCTCCTGAGATGTCATGGTGTTGGACGCGTCCGGGGCAGCGGAAACACGGCGGTGGCCACCTCGGCATGGGGCTTGCGGCTGTTGGGGCTTTCCATGGCCCGCAGGTCCTCGGGCAGACCGGCGTCGTCCGTTTTGCGTCCCACGGCAATGGCGGCCATCACGTGGTACTCCTCTTTCGAGGCGCATAGCACCTCATGGGCCTTCTCCTGGTTGAAGCCGGCCATGGCGTGGGCGTAAAGCCCCAGCTTGCGGGCCTGGAGCGCCAGTGCCATCCAGGCTGCTCCCGCGTCGTAAGGGGCGTGGCGGTTCTCCTTGCCGCTCTTCTGGAAGGTGCGCCGCGCGAGGATGAACATCACCAGCGGCGCCTGGCCGGCCCAAACTTGGTTTTTGGGGGCCAGGCAGGCCACGAGCTTCCGGCGCGCTTCGGGTTCGGTGGCATAGACGAAGAGCCAGGGCTGCTCGTTGAAGCAGGAGGGGGCCCAGCGCGCCGCCTCGAAAAGGGTCTGAACCTCCCGCTCCGACAGCGGCTCGGGTGCCAGGGCCCGCGGCGACCAGCGGTCGGTGAACATGCTGTCGATGTCCCAGTCGGGCACCCGGGGGTTGGGCGGCTTGGCGTTCATGCCGGCTTCTTTTCGCCGTTTGCCTTTTTCTTCTTGGGGCGCGAGTTGCCGTTGGTCCCCCGCCAGATTTTTCCTCGTTTGGAGCGTTTATCCCCTTTACCCATGTCGATCTCCTCTCTATGGTTTGCGTTCATTACTGCTGACGCGGGCTATATCACAGGCGGACGCAACAACTCAATAGCCGCCGCCGTGCGGTGCCCTTTCGTCGAATCGGAAGCGGATGGTTTGTGGGAGCGGCTCCCGGCCTTCGTAGCCGGTACTTCGGCGGAGTAGGCTCCAGCCGCGATCCCATCGCTGCCGAGCGCCGCTTCCGCATATGGTCAAACCCTTCCTGTCGCGGATTGGACCGCTGTATCGGCCGGCAGCCCCTTCACTCCGCGCTCTCCCCCAGCGCCTGCCGCGCCCGCTCGATCAGGTGGTCGATCGTGGCCTCGGCCGCGTCCAGCTCGCGGCGCGAGGAAAAGGCGGATGCAAGCTCGTGCAGGATGGGATCCAAAGGGGAGGGCCGGGCGCCGATCCGGGCGTAGTCGATCGGCGGCCGCGGGTACAGGCCGTCGTTGAAGAAATAGTTGGCGGGGCCCTTCCAGTCCGGGGCGTGGAAGGGCCAGTCGAGCTTCACGGCCAAGAGCTCCGCCAGCGCTGTGCGCGCGGGCCGGCTCCTGCGGATCTCCTCTGCTGCCAGCGGGCGGCCCCGCCGGGTTTCGATCTCCGCGAAGAGGGCCGTGATCAGGCGCTCCTCGGTGATCACGAGTCCGTAGAGGTGCCAGTCCGTGCACACCGCTTTCACGAGCTCTTTGTGCGCGGAGGGCAGGGCGCGGTAGGAGTGACAGAAGTAGTCGCGGCAGGCAAGTCCGCCGTAAAAGCTCAACCCCCGGTAGTCGATCCCGCTGTTCCCGTCGGCCAGGGGATGGAGCAGGCAGCCGGGCCGTTCACGGTCCGGGCCGATCCAACCGAGAAACGGGCAGGCGTAGAAGTCGATATAGGGCCGCTCGCAGAGCTCCCGCCGCTCCCGCTGGATGCGGAAGGTGTCGATCGCATCCGCGCTGCGCGGGACCCCAGCCAAGCTCTCGGTGCGTTCGCTGAGTAGGCGCTCCAGCTCGACCCGCGTTGCGCCGCTGCGATTGTAAAGCCCGCAGCAGGCGCCGCAGGAGACGGCGCCGCCCACCTGGCAGAGGTAGATGCCGCCCGGGACCAGCGGGTTTGGAGGATTCATGCAACCCTTCTGCGCCACTCGTACAATGCCACCGCCGTTGCGGCGGCGGCGTTGAGGGACTCGACTTCGGGGCGGATCGGAATGCGCACGGCGCGCCGCCGCCAGGCGGCGGGCAGGCCCGGGCCCTCCATCCCCGCCAGCAGCCCGAACGCGGCCGGGAACTCCGCCTGCCGGATGTCGCTGCCCTCGGCCGAGAGAGCCACGATGGGCAGATCGGGCGGGATGGCCTCCAGAGCAGGCCCCTGGCGCAGGGGCAGGCTCAGCACGGCGCCGCCGGAGGTGCGCAGGGCCTTCGGGTGAAAGGGGTGGGCGCTTTCCGCCAGGAGGATCGCCTGGGCGGCGCCGAAGGCCGCCGCCGAGCGGATGGCGGCGCCCACGTTTTCCGGGTCCTGGAAAGGAATGAGCACGCTCGCCCCGGCCGGGAACCCCTCCGACGGCGCCCAGGGGCGCATCTCCGGCAGGCGGATCACGAGCAGTGCGGCGCGCGTGCCGAAGAGATCCACTTCCTTGAGCAAGCCCGGGGCCAGTTGATACCATTCCAGGCCGGCGGCGGCTTCGGGCGGCGGCTGCTCCGGGCCGCTCACCCAGGCCTGGCCGAGCCGAGGGTGGGCCGACAGGATCTCCATGACGAGCTTCTCGCCGGAGACCAGCGCCCGGCTCGCTTTGCGGACCCCCCGGCCGGTCAGGAGCCGCTTGAGCTCCTTGTAGAACGGGTTCTGGTCGCTGCTGATGGTGCGCACGGTGCATTCCTCCATCGCTCGGGCGCGGCGGCGTGCGAGCGGTTCGCCCAGCCGGCGGAAGACGACCAGCCGGCGGGCGTGGCGTGTGTGGGGAATGTGGTAGGGCTGATCGGAGAGGAGGACGTAGGTGCCGGCGAAACGGTTGCGGGCCCGTTCGACCTCTTCGTCGCAGTGCGGGCCTTTCATGAAGATCGCAGCCCCCTCCCGGGAGAGGCAGCCCGCCGCGCGCTCCAGGGTCTTTTCGATCGTTTCCACGGCCCGGGTGATCACCCCGGCCACGGGTTCTTCGAAGCGCGCGGTGATCCGGCCGCTCACGACCCGGACCCCCTCTAGCCCCAGCCGGTCGATCGCGCGGTGCAGGAATTCGACCCGGCTGCCGCGGGTTTCAGCCAGGACGATCTCCAGCTCCGGCCGGAAGATCTTGAGCGGGATCCCGGGCATGCCCGGCCCGGTACCGAGGTCCAGGAGCGGTGAGGGCAGGCTCAGCAGGCGGGCCGGCAGGATCGAGTCTGCGTAGAGCTTCACGACCATGTTCGCGAAATTGTGGATGCGCGTCAGGTTGAGCGCGGGGTTGTGTTCCCGGAGCAGACAATGGTAGATCCACAACTGATCGAGCTGGGCGGCCGTCAGCGCGATCCCGCACCCGGCCAGGATGGCCCCCATGGCGTCGATCCCCGGCGCACGGGCGGCGCGGTGCTTCACGGCCATGGCCGCAGCGCCTTCCGTACGGCCGCGGCCATGCTCCGGCGGCGGATGGATTTACAGGCGGAGAGGATGGGCATCGATTTCCTGCATCACCGGTGGCCGGTGTTTTACGCCGACAATCACCTGCTGGTGCTCTACAAGCCCGCGGGCCTTCCGGCTCAGGGCGATGCGAGCGGGGACCCCTGCCTGCTCGATCTCGCCCGCGGCTGGGTCAGGGAGCGCTATCAAAAGCCGGGCAACGTCTTCCTGGGGCTGGTCCACCGGCTCGACCGGCCGGTGGCAGGGGTCATGCTCTTCGCCCGCACCTCCAAGGCCGCCGCCCGGTTGAGCGCCGCGTTTCGATCGCGCCAAACCCGGAAACGCTACCTGGCGATCCTGGAAGGACGGTTGCCGGCGCCGGCCGGGATTCTGACCCACCACATCGAGCGCCATGAGCGCACCAGCCGCATCGTGTCTGGCCCGACGCCGACGAGCCGCGAGGCCCGCTTGTCCTACCGGGTGCTCGCGACCGCGGCCGGGCGCAGCCTGGTCTCAGTCGCGCTCGAGACCGGCCGCCGCCACCAGATCCGCTTGCAGGTTGCCTATTTGGGGTGCCCGATCCTGGGCGACCTGCGCTACGGTGCCCCGGCGCCGCTGCCCTCCCGGCAGATCGCCCTCTTCGCCCGGGAGCTCTCGGTGGAACACCCGACGCGCGGCGAGCGCCTGACCTTCATCGCCCCGCTGCCCGTCGGGTGGCTCTGGCCGGGATTTTCGGCCGATGCGGGCGCCCCGCTCTGGAACTGGGTCGATTATCAGCTCCCGTCCCCTACCGCGTCAGGGCCCGGTATTTAATGCGATGGGGCTGCTCGGCGTCGACACCCAGCCGCCGGCGCCGGTCGGCCTCGTACTCCGAGTAGTTGCCCTCGAACCAGACCACCTGGCTCTCCCCTTCGAACGCCATGATGTGGGTGGCGATGCGGTCCAGGAACCACCGGTCGTGGCTGATGACGGCCGCGCACCCGGCGAAGCTTTCGAGCGCCTCTTCGAGCGCCCGGAGCGTGTTCACGTCGAGGTCGTTCGTGGGCTCGTCGAGCAGGAGCACGTTGGCCCCGGATTTGAGCATGCGCGCCAGATGCACCCGGTTGCGCTCGCCCCCGGAGAGCATCCCGACCTTTTTCTGCTGGTCGCTGCCGGAGAAGTTGAAGCGGGCCGCGTAGGCCCGGGACTTCACCTGGACCTTGCCCAGCTCGATCAGATCTTTGCCGTCGGCGATCACCTCCCAGACCGAGCGGTCCGGATCGAGGCTGTCGCGGCTCTGGTCGACATAGGCGAAGCGCACGGTGTCGCCGACGCGGATCGTGCCGGTGTCGGGGGCTTCCTGGCCCGTGATCATGCGAAACAGGGTGGTCTTGCCCGCGCCGTTCGGTCCGATCACCCCGACGATGCCCCCGGGCGGCAGGGCGAAGGAGACGTTTTCCACGAGCACCCGGTCCGCGAAGCTTTTACCGACCCCCTGGGCCTCCACGACGAGGTTGCCCAGCCGCGGCCCGGGCGGAATGTAGATTTCGAGGTCCTCCACGCGCTTGGCCGTGTCCTGGGAGAGGAGGTTCTCGTAGGCGGTGATCCGCGCCTTGGACTTGGCGTGGCGCGCCTTGGGGGCCATGCGGATCCACTCGAGCTCGCGCTCGAGGGTTTTCTGCCGCTTGCTTTCCGATTTCTCCTCCTGCTGCAGCCGCGCCCGCTTCTGTCCGAGCCAGGAGGAGTAGTTGCCCTTCCAGGGGATGCCCCGTCCGCGGTCGAGCTCGAGGATCCAGCCGGCGACGTTGTCCAGAAAGTACCGGTCGTGCGTCACTGCGATCACCGTCCCGGGATATTCCTGGAGATGGCGCTCCAGCCAGGCCACCGTCTCGGCGTCCAGGTGGTTGGTGGGCTCGTCGAGCAGCAGGATGTCAGGCTTCTGCAGGAGGAGGCGGCAAAGCGCCACGCGCCGCCGCTCCCCGCCGGAGATCACCTTGACCGGCGTCTCCCCCGGCGGGCAGCGCAGGGCGTCCATGGCCATCTCCAGGCGTGCGTCGAGGTCCCAGGCGTCCCGTGCCTCGAGCCGCTCCTGCACCGCCGCCTGCCGGTCGAGTACCTTGCTCATCTCCCCGTCGGACATGGGCTCCGCCAGCTTCTCGTTGATGCGGTTGAACTCATCGAGGAGGTCGACCGTCTCCCGCACGGCTTCCTCCACGATCTCCCGCACCGTCTTGGATTCGTCCAGGCGCGGCTCCTGCTCGAGCAAGCCCACGCTCAGCCCCGGCGAGATGACCGTCTGGCCGACGAACTCCTTGTCCGCTCCGGCCAGAATGCGCAGTAGCGAGCTCTTGCCCGAACCGTTCAGCCCGAGCACCCCGATCTTGGCTCCGTAGAAATAGGAGAGCGAGATATCCTCCAGCACCGGCCGTTTATCGTAGTACTTGCTCACCCGGATCATCGAGTAGATGATCTTGTTCGGTTGGTCGCTCATCGAGAGTCTGGCTCCTTCGATACGGATTGGATGCGGCTCCTACTTGGTGCCCATCCAGAAATGGTGGATTACGGCCCAGGCCAAGGCCGCAGCGATTTCGCCACCGCAGGCGGTGTGAGACACCGTCGAGGATTGCGAAAAGCGGGACCGCCGGCATGGACCGTAAGACGCCGTTTCTGGATAGGCACTACTTACATGGACTGCGGTCGGAGATCAACCGTTGGCGGCGGGGCCGTGGGCCGCGAAAAAAACAAACGCCAAGGGGGCCGCGACCCGTGCGGCCCCCTTGGCGATCCACCTCATGTGTGTCGGCATCAATCGGGAAATTCGATGGTCACCTCTTCCTCGTCTTTCTTGACCTTCAGCTTGATCGTAAGTTCGAGGCTGTCGTTGCGGATCCCCAGCGCCAGGGCGCTCTTCCCTTTTTCCCCTTCGATGTGGGTGATCTCGCGCACCGCTTCCAGAATCTTGCCCCCCACCGCGCTGCCCGGCGAGGGGAGGTCGGCTTCGCGGTATTCGGCCGTCACCACCACTTTCCCGCCTTCACGGCGGGTGAGCGTGATCTCCTCGGCGTTGGTCTCGACCCCGTGCAGGACGGCCAGCGCCAGCCACTTGAGCGCGGCCTCCTCCTTGTCCTGGTCCTGGCCGAGCACCGACATCTCCTTGAGCGGATTGGTGGTGGCAAAGCAGTCGCAGAGCTCCTGAACCTTCAGATGCAGATTGCGCTTCTCCTTCATGGGGCTCCTCCTTTTTTCGGTAATCCATTACGATTGGTTGGATGCGCTACTCTAGCCACTTCTGACTGAAATGCAAGGCCGCCCGTCAGTTGTTGACGATCTCGAGCGGCTCGACCTCGAAGATCAGCATGGCGTTGGGCCCGATGGCCCGTCCGGCCCCGCGGGCCCCGTAGGCCAGCTTGGAAGGCACCCAGACGCGGTACTTCCCCCCCAGCTTCATCAACTGCAGCGCTTCCGTCCAGCCGGGAATCACCCCGTTGACGGCGAACACGGCCGGCTGGTTGCGGGCGTAGGAGCTGTCGAACTCGGTCCCATCGAGGAGGGTGCCGCGGTAGTTGACCTTCACCCGGTCGGTCTCTTTGGGCGCGGCGCCGGTGCCCGGGGTGATCACCTCGTACTGGAGACCGCTCGCGGTGGTGACGACCCCCTTGGCGGACTTGTTCTTGGCGAGGAAGGCCTCTTCGTTCTTGCGGTTCTCCTCAGAAAGAGCGGCGGCCTTGGCGGCTTGATCGGCCTGCATACGGCTGGAGAATTCGGCTTTTATGGCCTCTTCGTCCTCGGGGCTCATGGTCGAGGGGCGCTTCTGGACCGCATCCTGCACGCCGCGGATGAAGGCGTTGATGTCGATTTTGGAGGGGGCCTCGTTGATGCTCTGGCCGATCTCCCGGCCCATGATATAGCCGAGCTTTTCTTCGAAGGTCTTCAGCGCCGGGGCGGGCGCCGCCGCCTTGTCCGCCGCCCAGACCAGAAAGGGAAACGCCGCCACTGCCAGCACCAACAGCAATTTCGCATGTTTCATATAAGTCTCCTTGATGGATTGAAATAAGGGATCAGTGAAGCACCAGCTATTACTTCTGCTCCCGGATGAACTGCCCCCACTGGGCGACGTCGTGCTCCGCGCTCAGTTGGAACCCAAACTTGGCATACACGTGCCGCGCCGCCTCCAGCCCCCGGAAGGTCCAGAGGAACATCCGCGGGTAGCCCTTTTCACGGCAGAACCCTACGGCCTGGCGGATGAGATCCGTACCGATGCCCTGTCCCTGGAGTCCGGGCCCGACGATGAACCACCGCAGGCGGGCCCCCTCCGCCGCCGCCCGGCGGCCGCACACCGCCACCGAACCCGCAAACGCGGCCTGGTGCTCCGCCACCCACAGACCGTCGCGCTCGCCGTCGAAACCGGCGACGAAATCGGACAGCTCCCGGCCGACCTGGGTTTCGAAGCTCGCGTCAAACCCCCAGTGCAGATGGTACCAGACGGCATGGGCGTGGGTGATGAGCCCCACCACGCCGGGGTAATAGCCGCGGATGATGGTCTGCCCCATGCCGGCACCCGTAGGCTACAGGCTCGGCGGCGCCATCGCGCCGGGCAAGGTGGTGGATCCGTCTAAGATAGCCGATGCCAGCTGGTCCGCCGTGAGCAGGGCCTGCCCGAGATCCGCCTCGCGCAGGTCCGCTCCGGAGAGATCGGCGCCCTGCAGGTCGGCCATCCTCAAGTCAGCCCCGCGCAGGAAGGCCCGGAAGAGGTGAGCGAATCTCAGATCGACCCCTGCCAGGCTGGCCTGGTTCAAATCGGCCCGGGTCAGGTTGGCATAGCTCAAATCGGCGCGGCTCAGCTCCGCCTGCCTCAGGTTGGCCTCGCGCAGATCCGCCCCAGAAAGATCGGCGCCGGCAAGTTCGGCCCCTTTGAGGCAGGTGCGGTAAAGGGTCGCGCCGCGGAGCCGGGCGCCGTTCATCGTGGCGCGGCTCAGGTCGGCCAGGCTTAGATCGGAACGGCTCAAGTCGGCGCCCGCCGCCTGCGCCCCGCTCAGGTTCACCGCGCGCAGGTCGGCTCCGCTGATATCCGCCCCTTGCAGGTCGGCCCCGCTCAGGTCCGCCTCGCGCAGGTTGATCAGGGTCATTACACTTTCCCTCAGGTTCGCCCCGCTCAGGTCCGCCCCCTGCAGGTCGGCCTTCGCCCAGTCGGCACCCTTCAAGTTGACGCCGCTCAGGACCGCGCGGATTCCCTCCCTGCGCTGCGAGGCGACCCAGCGCCGGTGTGCAGCGGCAATCTTGGCCAACCTGCCGGCCGGCGGGCGCCGCCAGAACAGGATCCACTCCTGAAGCCGAAGCAGAATGTCGTCGAATCGGCCCAAGGCCACCCCGGATCGCTGCGCGCTGGATCAAAATGAGTGCCCGTCCAGAAGCGGTGCCTTGCAGCCCAAGCCGCCGTTCGCGTTGGTCGTCATCCCAGGCAGTGTTCCCCTCTCCCGACGTTGGCGGGATGGGAGCGCCATCGCGGCGGCGCAAGCCTGAGCCGCAATCCGCCATTACTGAATCGGCCCTAGTGACGGGAGGTGCGGCGGATGCCAAGTTGCGCCGTAATTTTTAAGTATACACGAACCACTCCCCCGCGTAAATGCAATTCTCGAATCTTTTCGGGCTACCCCCATCCGCTTCTGCACGACCGTGAATGCTCACCGCCGCCGGTTACCGTTGGCGGGCAACGGGCGACACGCAACTGACAGCTACTCAGAAAGCCGTTTTTCCGGTCTTGCGCCGCGCGCGCGCTCTCTGCTCCCGCTCCTCCTCCTCCGCCGTGAGCATCTCCTCGATGTTTGCCATGAAAAAGAAACTGATCCGGTGTCCGATCTCTCCCAACCGGTCCGGCACCCGCGAGACGATCAGCACGTCGGCATCCCGGCGCCAGACCAGGGACTGTCCGGCGGCGCCCGTCCCCCAGTCGATCACCTGGGGCTCGCCGTGTCTGCGGCGCAGCGCCTCTACGGTGCCGGCCTCGTCGGCCTTGAAGCGGATGTGGAAGAAAATGGGTTTCTGCGAAAATCCCGAAAAGAGAAGCTCGACATAATCAAATGGAACGTTCCGCTGGCGCGCATAGCGGTACATGAGTTTGACGACGTCGTGATCCACCCGCTCTCCCGGCGGGTCGTTCAACCGGCGGTTCAGCGCATCCAGCTCCGGTAGATGGGCTGCCAGGAACCCGGGCGCAGTGGTCTCGAGGTCGATGATGCTGCGGTGAGCGATGGCCTCGTTGCCGAGCTGATCCCGCAGCCGCCGGCGGACGGGCTCAGCGTAAACGGTGTGGGCACCGAGGTCGTAAAAGGTGAAGCTCTCGTCCCCGGGCGGGGCGGCGGCGATCTCCGCCGGACGCTCTTCGCCGCAGCCGGCCGCAATAAGGATCAGGACGGCGATCAGCAGGGCGAGGGCGGCCGGGGCGAGTCGGTCCCGCGTCTTCAGTCTGTCTCTGTGAGCGAGTGCAGTGGTCATTGGCGGTGGTCGATCGTCTGTCGGGCGGCCGGGGCGATGTCGCTGATGAGGAACGGGAAGACCCCTTCGGCCCGGTCTCGGAAATAGACCCGCAGCGTTTCGGATATGACCCTGAAGGCGATGTCGTCCCAGGGGATTTCTCCCTCCGTGAACAGGCCGACGTCCAGGCTCTCCTTGCCCGGCTGAAAACGCCCGTCCGCCAGCTGCGCGCGAAACATGAGGTAGATCTGGTTGATGTGGCAGATGTTGAACATCCGGTAGGGCGTGAGGGCCTCGATCCGGGCGCCGGCCTCCTCGCGGGTCTCGCGCACCGCACCGGCTTCCACCGTCTCCCCGTTTTCGAGATAGCCGGCCGGGAGGGTCCACTTCCCGTAACAGGGGTCGATGGCCCGGCGGCAGAGCAGAACCCTTTCCCCGTGCGCCGCCACGATGCAGCCGACCACGACCCGCGGGTTCTGGTAGTGGACAGCGCCGCAGGCGGTGCATAAAAACCGTTCCCGATCGTCCCCCGGTGGAGTCCCGCAGGTCAGGCGGCTGCCGCAGTGGCTGCAGAAATTCATGCCGATGGCCCCCTAGTTCAATTCCAGCAGCAGGTAGTCCGCATCCTGCCGGTCGACGCTCTCCGGCGTGATGCTGCCCGGGACTTCGGGCAGGAACACCGTGGCAGCTATCGGCGAACGCTGGGCGATCTGCCGGGGAATGGCCCCCTTGCGGGCATGGCCGACGCCGGTCAGGATCACGACGACCGCCTCAGGGTGGGACTGCAGGTAGTTCAATGCATGGACGGCCATGGCCGTGTCCCAGACCATCTGGGCTTCGCAGAAGAAGGTGAAGTTCATCGTGCCGTGGGCGTGGGCCCCGTAGGCGCTGCGGATATAGCGCATGTAGGCCTCATCGACGCTGCAGGTCACCTCCGCGAGCTCACCGCGCTGCTCCGCGCTGAGGGATTGAAACCCGCCCCGCGCCACCTGCCGGGTGATCTCGCGCGGAACATTGAGCCCGATCAGCGGGAGCTTGTACCGGCGGGCGTATTCGAAGATCTCGCGGTAGCTCTCCCAGGGGAACCCCCAATTGTCGGCGAAGGCGGCTTGAAAGTCTTGCGGGCTCATCTCCCCGTTGACCCAGCGGTCGAGCTCCTTCTGGCTGTCCCGCCGGAACATCTCAAGGCCGACGACCACGTGGGCCCCGGCGTCGTGGAGCGCCTGAATAACCCCCAGCTGGGCGCGGTGGTGGGCCGCCGTCGCGTGGAGCTCCCCCACCAGGACGATTCGGCTGTTCAGCAGCTCCGGCGCGAGATCGGCCAGCATCCGGCGGCTGCCCGCTTTCAGGTCGAGCACCGGCTGGTCGCCGGTCGTCGACCGCACGGCCCCGGCGGCCAGCATCAGGGCGATGGCGATGATGATGATTTTTTCCGTCATGAGGATCGTCGCTCGTGTACCCAATTATATCTCAATTTTGAATGGAGTTCCACTGCATGGAAACGGGTGATTGCGCCACCGGCCAGGAGCCCTTGACCCGGTTGACCCCCTCCCGGAAGGCGAGCAGCCCGTATCGCCCGTAGTGGGTGATCTTGGCGGTCGCGGCCTCCGCGGCGGCCCGGCCGAGAGGGTGCAGAACGGCCAGGATGCGGTCTTCGGCCTGCGGGTGGCGGAGCACCCCGAAAAAGGTGTCGCTCGCCTGGTCGAAAATTTCCCCGTGGATTGAAAAACGCCCCCGTTCCAGCTCCACCCCGGGCGGCAGCTCGGGGAGCCAGGACCGCTCGAGCGGCAGGCCGACCAGAATCAGGTCTCGGTCCGCCGGGAGGGCGGGGCCGACCTCCGCCTCCGCGATCACCGTGACCTGCTTCAGCCCCAGGGACGTGATCAGGAGGTCGGCCAGCCGCCGGGTGTCCGGCGTCGGTTCCCCGGCGATCACCACGGTCACCTTCCGCGCGCTTTTAAGGGAATTCACGGCCGGGGGGATTTCGGAAGGGGCCAGACGGCGCAGCCCGTGGGCGGCCGGGTCAATGCGCAGAGCGGTCGGCTTTTGCGCCGTGGCCAGCGCGAGGTCGCCGGAGCCGTCCGCCAATTCGAGCGATTGGGTCGCGGCCCCTCCGCCGCTTTCCGCCACTGCTTCCCAGGTCGCCCTGAAGTAGGGCTTTTCCTGGGTCAGGCGGCCGTCGATCCGGAACCCGTTCCCGGCGGGGTGAACGCCGACCGTTTCCAGCCTCAGGCGCGGGGCCCCCGGCCGCCGCACCCACTGCTCGAAGAACCAGTCCAAGGACCGGCCGGCACGCGTTTCAAAACTCTTCTGGATGTCCCCCCACGAGGCAGCCCGAAACAGGTGCTCCCGGTATATGTCTCTCAAGGAACTCCAGAAGCGCTCCTCGCCGACTTCCCGCCGCAGCATGTGAAAGACCATCGCCCCCTTGTCGTAGCCAACGGCTTTTGTCACCGTATCGGTGCGGCTCGTGAAAGCCGACAGGGGGAAGTCCCGTTCCGGCGGCGCCAAGGTGGAGTAAGAGCGGATCATCTGCAGCCGGGCGTTCCGGGCCTCCTCCGCCGAGGCGCGTTCCTGGTAGAGATAATCGGACACATAGGTGGTCAGCCCCTCGCTCCAGTTGCCCGACGTGTAGTCCACGAACACCCCGTTCCCCCACCAGCAGTGGGCGATTTCGTGACCCAGGCTGGTGGCGATGATGAAGGGCAGCCGCAGCACGGAGTCGCCGATGAGGGTATAAGAGGGGAATCCGTACCCGGTCGGGAAGAAGTTCTCGACCACGGCGAATTTCGGAAACGGGTAAGGCCCGAAAAGCGTCTCATAGAGCGTGAGGTACGCGATCGTCGCCTCCAGGTAGGCGGGGGCGAGGTCCTGATTCGCTTCCCGGAAATAAGTGGCGACGACGACATCCCCTCGCCGGCGCTCCTGCACCCGGTAGGCGGCGGCCGAAAGCGCCAGGCCGCGCACGGGGTGGTCGATGTGCCACGCGGAGAGGCTGGCGCCGTCGCGCTCGATATGGCCCAGGCTGCGCCCGGCCGTGACCGCCAAAATTCCCGGCGGCGCCGTGACCGTCAGGTGAAATTCGGGCCGACTGCCGACAAGGTCCGGGTACCAGCCCGCGCCCCCCAATAAAAAAACCCCCTCGGCGGTGATGGCGGCGGCGACCCCGAACCCGGGGTTGTCGGTGTTGAGCGGGGTGACCGGAACCGGGTCGTCGAAGACGGCCTCGTAGGCAATCTCCACTTGCACCGGGCGGCCGCGTTCGTCGTCGCGGAGCGGGATTCTGAGCATCGCTTCGGAATGCCGGAATGCGCGCGGGACCCCGTTGACCGCAACCCGCAGGTTTCCAGCGCGCTCGGAGAGGAAGAAGGCGAGCTCGCCGCGCTCGCCCGCAGCGATTTCCACCCGGTCCCGGCCGATCAGGCGGCTTTCCCGCAGGATGACCTCGATGTCGAGCCGATGGCGGGCCGTGACCGTTTCGGGCGCGGCCGGGGATGCCGGAGTACCTGCAAAAACGGCGATGAGCAGAATCCACGCGGCGAGGGACCGCAGAAAATAGGCATGGGCTGACATGCCGGAAATGGTAAGTCCGGTTGTTCTGAAGTCAAAGACCTCGGGGTCACATTGGATTTGACCGGTTTGCGCCGCTCATGTATAGGAGTGCGTAAACTTTCGCCCGCGATCGAGGGGGCATAGGGAGTGTGGGCCATGACGACGGCTTCCGGGAGAAAAAAACGGCTGTTCACCTTGGTGGGGCTCCTCCTTGTGCTGGTGCTCGGGCTGCTGTGGCATGCCGGCAGCCTGATGCAGACGACGCGCAAGGAGGTTCGCAAGAGCCTCCCCGGTACCGCGGGGGTCAAGGCCCCGGCTTCCGTCAGCACGCCGAAGCCGGCGCCGCCGCCGGCAGGAGCCGCCGCGGGCGACGTCGGCAGCACGATCGTGCGCAAGACGCTTCCTCCCCCGCCACCCGCTGTCGTTGCTCCTTCCCCACCGGCCGCTGTCGCTGCGCCGCCGCCGGCTGCGCCCGCCGCCGAGGTGCCCAGCCCCGCTCCCGCGGCAGCGTCGCCGCCCACCCCGGAGCCTCCGTCGCCCGCGGTGGCCCTCGCCCCCGAGCCCTCTCCTGCGGCGGCTGATTCACCCCCGGCAGCCGCTGCGGCTCCGCCTCCCGCGCCGCTTCCGGCACCTACGCCCACGATCGCCGCCAGCTCAACGCCCCTGCCGTTCTCCCTGCTCCTGTCCAGCTGCCGCGACAAGGCCAACGCGGCAGCCGCGCTCCCCCAGTTCCGCCGGGCGGGGGTTTCCCCGCACATCGTGCGGACCGCGGTCAAGGGCAAGGGCGAGTGGTGGCGGGTGATGAGCGGCTCTTACGGAAGTACCGAAGAAGCCGTTCAGGCCAAAAAGGCGCTCGGGTTCAACGATGCCGTCGTGGTGCGAACCCCCTTTGCCGCCCTCATCGGCGAGTACCCTTCGGAGAAGGCGGCCGCCGATGCGGCGGCGCACGCGAGCGCGAAAGGGGTCTTCCCTTATTTTATTCCGCGGCCGGCAGGCGCTGTAGGACTCGTTGCAGGGGCCTATCTCACCCAGGCTGAGGCCGAGAGCCTGCAGCGTGAGCTGAAGACGCAAGGGGTTGCCACAAAGATCGTCCGGCGTTAACTTCTTCCATAAACGTGCATCGTTCTTCGGCCCACGGCCGGATACTTTCTCGTCGCCATCCCCGGCGGTGTCCATATAAGCCTGTGGTTGCGACACCGCCGCGGCTCAGGCCTCATTCGAAATCCACACCACTACAAGAGGAGCTGCAATGCCCCCTGCGGAACAACCGAACCTGAAAAACTACATGCGCAAGGAGACCTCGCTGCTGATTGCCCTGGTGGCATTGGCGGTTGGATTTTTCGGCGGAGTCTTTTTCGGCGTCACCAAATCCGGACCGAGTGTCGCGGGGATGCCCGGCGGGAGCCCGGCGATGCAGCGGGATCTTTCAGGTGAAATCGCCGCGCTTGAAAAGAAAACCCGCGATGAGCCGGCCAACGCCTCCGCCTGGATCGATCTCGGCAACATTTACTTTGACGCCGACCAGCACGAAAAGGCCATCCAGGCCTACCTGAAAGCCCTGGAGATCAAACCCGACAACGCCGACGTGTGGACCGACATGGGGGTCATGCAGCGCAAGGCCGGCCGGCCGGAGGAGGCGGTGAAGGCCTTCGACCGGGCCATCGCCGTAAACCCGAAGCACGAGATCTCACGGCTCAACAAGGGCATCGTGCTGCTGCACGATCTCCAGGAC